>CBFHJA010000005.1:0-137661 GCA_965656085.1 uncultured Aliishimia sp.
ATCTCTTCACTGACGAGGAGTGCTACAATTTCTTCAAGGCCGCTGGCTATGAAGCCAATTAAACGCAACACGCTCTAATGCAGCGTGCGGTGGGGCGGCGTTAACCTTTCTGGCGCGCGGTTTGGTGGTCCGCGCGGCAACTTTTTTGTCGTGCCAAAGGCACGCTTACCCCGTGACAAGCGCCTGCCGGGCCGCGCCCGCCGCTCACGCGACAGGCGCGGACAGTCCTGCCCCCCGGCACATACCGGCGGTCCCGCACATTTGGGGGCTCCCCCGGCGACCACGAAAGAACCACAATTCCTCCGCACCCAGACCATAGAACACACCTAGCGTTTCCGTATGGAAGAGGAGTAATTGCATGATCCGGTCACTCATGTTTGCCTGCGCAGCGCTGATTGCAGGGCTTTGCGCCCCTTCAACGGCGCTTGCAGACTCCACCCGGCTTCTGTCGCATAAAGCATGGCAGGTTCATCATTTCTACTCGGCGGAAACGGGGCGTCAGGTCTGTACTGCGGAAACCTACAACACGGCCAATCAGGATATGTTGATGATCGGTCTGCGCGAGAATGGCAGCGTAGGAATGAGCATCACGACGCGGCGCCCGCTTTGGTCCCACAAATTTCAGGACGATCTGGTGCTCGACGTCGACTTTGAGCGCTGGACGCTGACCAACGCCAATTTCGATACCGTGAAAGGCGCATCGCGCGTGCGGTTCGATTTTGAACCCGGTCCGCAACTCGGCAGATTCATCACACACCTGTATGACGGGCGCGCTATTGCGCTCAAAGCGCCGGATGGAACAAGAACTCTGATCTCATGGTCGCTCGCGGGATCTGCCGCCGCTCTGATGAAATGGGGTGAATGCGGCGACAGGATCAGCACACGCGCACGCGGCGGCGCAGGGTCTGGCTACGGCGCGTCCCGCTCTGGCTACGGCGCGTCCCGCTCTGGCTATGGAACATATTGATCCGCATACGCTAGAAGGCTCACCCTAAACGCGCTCGAAGGCCGCGCGTTGCTGGGCGGTCCAGCGCACCTGCAGGACCGGGCCGTCCTCGCCCTGCTCTTCGGACAGGACCAGATCGCGCTGGTAGAGCCATGCGCGTTTACGGCCCTCGGCATGGGTGAGCGCGATCTCCTCCTCCATCAGCTTGCCCTGCACCGCCTCGGCAATCGCGGCAAGCGGCGCGTCCAGACCCTCGCCGGTCAGCGCGGAGATCGCGAAGATGCTCTCCTCGCGCGCCGCGCGGGTGCGGGTCGCCTCGGCCTCCTCGGGCGGGAGCAGGTCGAGCTTGTTCCAAAGCTCGATCCGGGGGCGCTCCTCGGACACGCCGAGCGAGGTCAGGATTTCGGCGACGTTGCGCGCCTGCGCCTCGGTCTCGGCATGGGAGATGTCGCGGACATGGACGATCACATCCGCCTCCAGCACCTCTTCGAGCGTCGCACGGAAGGCCGCCACAAGCTCGGTGGGCAGATCGGAGATGAAGCCCACCGTGTCGGACAGGATCACATCCGGCCCGCCCGGAAGCTGGACGCGGCGCATGGTCGGATCGAGCGTGGCGAAGAGCATGTCTTTCGCCATCACATCAGCGCCGGTGAGGCGGTTGAAGAGCGTGGATTTGCCCGCGTTGGTGTAGCCCACCAGCGCGACGATGGGGTACGGGACCTTGGCGCGGGCGGCGCGGTGCAGTCCGCGGGTTTTGACCACTTTGGCAAGCTGGCGGCGCAGGCGCACGAGTTGCTCGTCGATGGCCCGGCGGTCCGCCTCGATCTGGGTCTCACCGGGCCCGCCCACGAAGCCGAGGCCCCCGCGTTGCCGCTCAAGGTGGGTCCAGGCGCGCACGAGGCGGGTGCGCTGGTAGTTGAGCGCGGCCATTTCGACCTGCAGCACGCCTTCGCGGGTGGCGGCGCGGTCGGAGAAAATCTCCAGAATGAGCCCGGTGCGGTCGAGCAATTTGCACTGCCACGCCTTTTCGAGATTGCGCTGCTGGACCGGGGTGACCGGGCCGTCCACAAGCACAAGCTCGATGTCGTTCTGCTTCAGCAGCGCCGCGATCTCTTCGACCTTGCCGGAGCCGAAGAGCGCGCCGGGCTGCGGGCGCGGCAAGGGCACAATGGTCTTGCCGATCACATCAAGCTCGGGCAGCGCGCGGGCCAGCGACACCGCTTCTTCGAGCGCCGGCTCGGGCGGCGGACGGTCCGGGTTCGACCTGATGTCAGGATGCAGGACCCAGCACCGGGTCTCGGCAATACGGCGTTCGATCACGCGCTGTCTTCGCCCTCATAGAGGCTGATCGGCTGGCTTGGCATGATCGTGGAGATCGCGTGTTTGTAGACAAGCTGGCTCTGCCCGTCGCGCCGCAGCAGCACGCAGAAATTGTCGAACCACGTGATCACGCCCTGTAGCTTCACACCGTTGATGAGAAAAATCGTGACCGGAACCTTGGTTTTCCGAACGTGATTCAGAAATGCGTCTTGGAGATTCTGTTTGTCAGAAGCCATTCTTTTATTGCCCTTGCTTATGTCTGCGCCGTGTTTGCACAGCGTCTTTACCATCCCTTGACGCCACTATGTCGGGAAGACTTGAGAGATTCCACCCCCAATATCAGCCCGTTACGGACCTAATTGAGCATGGGCAGGATATTGCACCCAAAGCAGGCACGGTCCTGCGGTCAGGTGCGCCACAAATCCGGCGTCAGAAGCGCGATGATCGCCAGCGTCTCCAGACGGCCAATGACCATCGCCGCGCAGAACACGATCTTGGCCCCCGGGCTCAGGGCAATCAGCGAAATCGGGTCTGCGCTTGCCACCTCCAGCAGCGGGCCGGTGTTGCTCAGCCCCGCCACGCTCAGCACCATCGCGTCCTGAAAGCCCACGCCAAGTGCGGACAGCACAAGGCAGATCGTCGCGAGCGAGAGCGCGAAGAGCATGAAAAACACCCACGCAATAAACGCCCCCTGGCTCTGCAAGCGCCGCCCCAAGCCCCGCGCGCCCGACACCGAGGACGGATGGACCAGCCGTTCCATCTCGCGGACGCCGTGGCGGTACAGGGCGAAGACGCGCAAGAGCTTCACGCCGCCCGCCGTCGTCGCCACGCCGCCGCCGATCAGCGCCAGCCCCATCAGGATCAGCCCCGGCGTCGAGAGGCCCGACCAGCCCTGCGCCGCCGACCAGTCCGCGCTCACGAAGCCCGTGGTCGTCAGGAAGGACGTCACCGTGAACAGCGACCCCCAGAGCGCGCGCAGCCCATCGGCGAGGTTTTCCTCCTCGTTCACATCAAAGGCCCCGAGCCAATGGCGCAGGAACAGAAGCAGCGGGACCGCGACGATCATCACCGCCGCAAGGCGCACCTCAGGGTCGGTATGCAGGCCCTGCCCCACGCTCGTCACCGTGTCGGTCGAGAAGGTCAGGCGGGAAATCGCGAAGCCCATGAAGAGCAGCATCACCGCCTCGCCCGCCATGCCCGATTGCATCGCCGGCACGCCGTCCGCCGGGGAAATGCCCGAGGTCGCCATCACCGACATCGCATGGCAGAGCGCAATGAGCGGCGTGTTGCCAAGGATCAACAGGAGCACCCAGAGCAGCAAGGTCAGGCCCGCGTAGATCGGGAACAAGCGCGCCACCACGCGCAGCAGGCGGGTGCGGGTATCGGCGCGGGCCATGCGGTTCGACGTCACACCCGCCTGCCCCGGCTCGGCGCGCGCGGTCACCTCGAAGCCCCCCAGATTGAGCGGTGCGAGGATCGCTGCGGCTGCCGACCACATCACGAAGCCGCCCATCCAGCCCACCTGCGCGCGCCACAAATGCAGCGGCGCCGACAAGCGGCCGGGGTTTTCGAAGACCGTGGCACCGGTTGTCGTCACGGCGCTGACCATCTCAATATAGGCATTGAAGAACGTCGTGGTGCGCAGGGCCTCGTAGAGGGGGAAGGCCAACAGGACCGGGAGCACGAGGATGATCGCGAAAAGGCTCAGAAGCGGGCCAAGCGGGCCTTGGCGCGGCGGGCGGCCCGCCATTGCCACGGCGATCATCGCAAAGAGGATCAGCCCCAGCGTGCCCGTGTAGAAGAAGGCCTGCGCCTCGGTGCTCTCGCCCAAGACCACCGCCTGCACAGCCGGCACGTACATCGCCGCGCTGGCCGCGCCGAAGGCCATCAGGAAAATCGGCAGGCGGGCGAGACTGACCCAGAGCCCGAGGCGCGGCGCGGTGCGGGGCATCAGAAGAAGTCGATCGAGACCTGCATCAGGCGCTCGACCTCCGGCACGTCCTTGGCAAGAGCGAAAATGGCCACCACGTCGCCCTCGTCGATGCGGGTCTTGGCATCGGGGCGGATCACCTTGCCGGACTTGCGCACCGCACCCACCAGCACACCCTCGGGAAAGTCGATCTCGCCGATCTTCTGTCCGGCCATGGGCGAGGTGGACAGGACCTCCGCCTCGATCACCTCGGCCTCGGCGTCCCCGACCGAATAGATCGCGCGCACCCGGCCATGGCGGATGTGGCGCAGGATCGAACTCACCGTGGTGGCACGGGGGTTGATATAGGCGTCGATGCCCAAGGGGCCCATCATCGGCACCAGCGTGGGGTCGTTGATCAGCGCGATGGTATAGGGGCAGCCCTCGGATTTG
This sequence comes from uncultured Aliishimia sp., assembly GCA_965656085.1. GTDB lineage: Bacteria > Pseudomonadota > Alphaproteobacteria > Rhodobacterales > Rhodobacteraceae > Aliishimia. The sequence continues at coordinate 4,629 of CBFHJA010000005.1, forward strand.
GCGCGCACGGCGGCGAGCATGTTGGTCTTGTCGTCATCGGTCACGGTGAGCACCGCATCGGCGCGGCTCACCCCGGCCTCGCCCAGCAGGGCCACGTCGAGCCCGTCCCCGTTGAGCACGATGGTGCGTTCCAAGGCCTCGGCGGCGCGTTCGGCATGGCGCCGGGACCGCTCGATGATCTTGGCGCGCACGCGGGTCTCGCGGCTTTCAAGCTCTTGCGCCACCGCGAGCCCGACATTGCCGCCGCCCACCAGCACCACCCGTTCGAGCTTGCTCTGGGCCTTGCCGAAGACCTCCAGCGTGCGGGGCACGTCGTCAGTGTGGGAGAACACGTAGCATTCATCGCCAATGAACAATTGATCGCGCGCCTCGGGCGCGAACAGCGTGCCGTCGCGGCGCACGCCCACGACAAGGGCGCGCAGCGTCGAGAAGAGATCGGTCAGTTGCCGCAGCGGCGTGTTCACCACCGGGCAATCGGTCTCGATGGTGATCCCCATGAGCTGCGCCTGCCCGTCCATGAACACCTCGGTGTCGAAGGTCGCGGGCGCGCTGAGCCGTTGCAACGCCGCCGCCGCAACCTCCTTTTCGGGCGAGATCACCACGTCGATGGGCATGTGCTCGCGGCGGTAGAGATCGGAATAGATCGCGTCGAGATAGGACTGGCTGCGCAGCCGGGCGATCTTGCGGTCGATCTCGAAGATCGAATGGGCGACCTGACAGGTCACCATGTTGACCTCGTCCGAATGGGTCGCGGCGATGATCATCTCGGCATCGCGCGCCCCGGCGCGGTCGAGCACGTCCGGGTAGGAGGCAAAACCGGCAATGCCCTGCACATCCAGCGTGTCGGTGGCGCGGCGCACCAGATCGGGGTTGTTGTCGACCACGGTGACATCGTTGCGCTCGCTCGACAGGTGACGGGCGATCTGCCAGCCGACCTGCCCGGCCCCACATATGATGATCTTCATCGCGGCCCCCGCTTGTTGCCCCGGTTTTTGACACGCCCCTGCGCCGCAGACCCCGTTTGCACCGCTTTTGGATGACAGATGGGCCGGGGGTGGTCAAATGAATTGTCAGCCCGGCCTTGAGGCGGCAGACTGTACCCCATGAGACTGATTTTACTCTTTGTCGCCCTGCTGGCCATGGGAGCCTGCGCGCCGCTGTCGCTCTATTACAAGCCCGGCGTTCCGGTGATGAAACTGCAGGACGACCAATTGTCCTGCGAAGTGAGCGCGCTCAAGCAGGCCCCGGTCGCCATCCAGCGCCAGCGCACGCCGCCGCGCTACATCCCGCCGCAGCGGTATTGCGACGCGCGCGGGCGCTGCTGGACCGAAGGCGGCTATTGGGAGGAAGGGCTGCTCTACACCACGGATGTGAACAAGGATCTGCGGACACGGCTGGAGGTGCACTGCATGGCCAAGCGCGGCTATCGCAAGGTCGACATTCCGCAATGCAGCCCCGGCGTGCAGGTCTCCGGCACGACCACGGTGCTGCCCGACCTCACCGCGCAATCCTGCGCCGTGCTGAACCCCGATGGCAGTTTCGCCATCGTGAACGGGCCGCGCTGAGCTGACGCGTTACATCAAGATCGGCGCGTAAGCTATTCTGCTGCATCCATTTCCGCGTCTTCGACATGGGCCACGCGCGCGCCCGCCTTGGCCGTGGTCACGACCCCGAGCGATTTCAGCTTGCGGTGCAGCGCCGAGCGCTCCATGCCCACGAAGCTCGCGGTGCGTGAGATGTTGCCGCCGAAGCGATTGATCTGGGTGAGCAGATACTCGCGCTCGAAGGCCTCGCGCGCCTCGCGCAGCGACATGGTGGCCACCGCGCCGGACAGCACCACGCGCCCGTCATCGGCCTCTGCCGCGCTGCTATCGCCGGGCAATTCGCGCGTTTCGATCTCGCCCTTGCTCTCCCCGAGGATCAGCACCCGTTCCAGCAAGTTCTTGAGTTGACGCACATTTCCCGGCCAGACCATGGTTTGCAGCAGGGCCGCCGCATCGGCGGACAGGCTGCGCAGGGGCAGGCCCTGCACGGCGTTGAGTTCCGCGATGAAATGCGCCGCCAGTTCGGGGATGTCTTCGCGCCGGTCTTCCAGCGACGGCACGTCGATCGGCACCACGTTGAGGCGATGATACAGTTCCTGCCGGAACCGGCCCGTATCAATTTCCGCCTGCAAGTCCTTGCTCGTGCTGGAAATGACGCGCATGTCCACGCGGACTTTGCCGGTGCCGCCGACGCGCTGGAACTGCTGGTCCACCAGCACACGGAGGATTTTCGATTGCGTGCCGAGCGGCATGTCCGCGACCTCGTCGAAATAGATCACGCCGCCATGGGCCTGTTCGAGCAGGCCCGACTCGACGCCGCGCGTGCCGCCCTCGCGGCCGAACAGCACCTCTTCCACCCGTTCGGGCTCGATCGCGGCGCAATTGACCGAGATGAACGGTGCTGCGCTGCGCGCGGAATTGGCGTGGATATAGCGCGCCGCGACCTCCTTGCCGGAACCCGCCGGGCCGGACAGCATCACCCGCCCGTTCGACTTGGTCACCTTGTCGAGCTGGCTCACCAGCCCCCGGAACACCGCCGATGAGCCGATCATCGTGGCGGCCTGCGTATCCTTGCGGCGCAGGCTCTGGTTCTCGCGGCGCAGGCGGGAGGCCTCCATCGCGCGGCGGATCACCACCAGCAACTGGTCAATATTGAACGGCTTTTCGATGAAATCATAGGCGCCCTGTTTGATCGCCGCGACGGCAATCTCGATATTGCCGTGGCCGGAAATGATCACCACCGGCACGTCCGGGTTGTCGCGTTTCACCGAGGTGAGAATGTCGATCCCGTCCATCTGGCTGTCCTTGAGCCAGATATCGAGGATCAAAAGGCCCGGCGCCTCGGCATTGATCGCCGCCATCGCCTCGTCGGAGGTGCCCGCCTTGCGCGTGCCATAGCCCTCATCCTCCAGGATATCGGAAATCAATTCGCGGATATCGCGCTCGTCATCCACAATCAGAATATCGCTCATCTTGTTATCCTTCCTGCTGCTCCGCCACATCGGATCCCAATGGCAGGCGGATGACCGCCATGGCCCCGAAATGGTCTTCTTCTGCGGCAAACACCGGCGCGTCTTCCAGCGCCAGATGCCCGCCATGCTCCTCGATGATCTTCTTGACGATGGGCAGGCCAAGGCCGGTCCCCTCGCTGCGGGTGGTCACGTAAGGCTCGAACAGCCGCGCCCGGTCCTCGGGCAAGCCGATGCCGTTATCAGCGATGGTGATCCGGGCCGAGCCCATATCCTCGGTCAGCGTGACGTCAATGCGGGGCGCAAAGCCCTCCGGCGCGTCACCGCTTTCGCGATAGCTTTCAATGGCTTCCCCGGCGTTCTTGATGAGGTTCGTGAGGGCCTGACTGATCATGGTGGCATCGAGATCCGCCGTCATCGGATGGTTCGGCAGGGTCGCGTGGATCTCCACCCCGGGCTGGCCTTGCCGTTGCAAGAGCACCGCATCCTCGACCAGCGCGACGATATCCTGCGGCGCGCGCTCGGGCTCCGGCATCCGGGCGAATTTCGAAAACTCGTCCACGATGCGGCGCAGATCGCCGGTCTGGCGGACGATCACGTCGGTCATCTGTTCGAGCCGTTCGGCCTCGTCCTCGCCCACCAGCGGCGCATATTTGCGCTTGATCCGCTCGGCAGAGAGCTGGATTGGCGTCAGCGGATTCTTGATCTCATGGGCGATGCGCCGGGCCACGTCGCCCCACGCCGCCATGCGCTGCGCCGACACGAGGTCGGTCACATCGTCGAAGGCCACCACGTAGCCTTCGAGCCGGTTATCCTCGCTGCGCCGTTCGGACATGCGCACCAGAAGATTCTCCAGCCGCCCCTGCCGCGTCACCTTGATCTCGCGCTGCGCGACCTGCGTGCGGCCTCCGCGCAATGCCTCGAAGAGCGGGCCGAATTCCGGGATCGCAACCGGCAGCAACAAGGCCTGTCCGGACTCGTTCGGGTTCCAGTCCAGCAGGCGCTCGGCAGAGCGGTTCACGAAGGCCACCCGGCCCTCGGGATCGAGCCCCACAACCCCGGAGGTCACCGAGGTCAGCACCGAATCAAACAGCCGCCGCCGGCGTTCGATCTGGCGAGTATTGTCGAGCAACGCGTCGCGCTGGCCCTTGAGTTGCAGCGTCATCTGGTTGAAATAGCGCCCCAGCATGGCGATCTCGTCATCGCCCTGCTCTTCGCGCACCCGCACGTCGAGATCGCCCGCGCCGACACGCTGCGCCGCGCCGGTCAGCCGGCCCACGGGCCCCGACAGGCGCTCGGCGAACCACAGCCCGAGCCAGATCGCCGCGAGGATCAGGATCACCGCGAAGCCCAGATAGAGCAGACCGAACTCGAACAGCACCCGGCCCCGGTCGCGTTCGAGCTGATGGTAGAGCAGCGCGGTCTCCTGCGTGTTGTCGAGCAGCGACAGGATCTCGCCATCCACGTTGCGGCTCACATAGAGATACCGGTCGAGAAAGGAATTCAGCCGCACCAATGCGCGGAACTCGTTGTTGGGCCAATCCTCGATGATCACCACGCCCTCGGCATCCACCGCGGCGATGTCCTCGGCGGAGGGCTTTTCGTAGTTGAACAGATACGAGCCCTCGCCGCGCGCGCGGATCTGCCCGGTGCCGTCAATGAGATACGCCTCGGGCAAGCCGCGCTGGATCGCCGCCTGTCCCTGTGCCAGCAACTCGCCATCGGAGATGAAGATATCGAAGCGGCGCGCGTCTTCTAAAGCCCGGGCCAGATCGCGGGCATCCTCGGCAAGATCTTCGCGCTGTTCGGTCTCATAGGCCTCCGCCGCCGCGAGCGAGGCGCCGACCACATCGCTCACCCGGTCCGAGAACCAGCCTTCGAGCCCGACATTCACCGTCAGCCCGGCAAAGACCGCGACGGTCACGGTGGGGATCAGGGCGAGCAAGGCAAACACGCCCGTCAGGCGCAGGTGGAGGCGCGAGCCCGCCGATTTGGCGCGCCGCGCGGCGATCAGGCGGGCCACAGAGCCCAGCACCAGCGTGGCAACAACGAGGATATAGACCAGATCGGCCAGCAACACGAGGCGCAGCGCCGGATCCGACCCGCCCTGATCGAGCGGGCCGAGCACGAGGAAGGTCGCCAGCGCGAGGATCGGGCCAAGGATCACCAGCCCGAACGTCACCGCGTTGCGCACCCGCCGTGTGCGCCACAGCCGGTCGAGCGTGATCCAACGCGAGTGCCGTGTCTGGACTGCCACCAGAGCCTCACTTCTTGATGTGGCCCCTGAAGGACCAACCGCCATATCTCGTGATCTTTTTCGGAGTGTCCCCCGAATGCCACGGTTCCTGTGGCGGTTTTACATCAATTTGCGGCGCCGTGTCACCTGAATATCGAGATCCGTGATCTTCTTGCGCAAAGTATTGCGATTGATTCCCAGCAAATCCGCGCATTTAGCCTGATTTCCGCCCGTGGCTTCGAGAGCGATTTCGATCAGCGGCAGCTCCACTTCCTTGAGAATCCGCGTGTAGAGCCCCGCCGGGGGCAGCATGTTGCCATGTAAATCGAAGTAGCGCCGCAGATGCCGCTCCACCGACGCGCCGAGCTTTTCGGAGGTCGCCGCCGCGCCGCGCATCGGCTCAAGCTCGGGCTGGCTGCCCAGCACCTGCTCGACCTCGCTGGCGGTGATCTCCGCCGCGCGGGAGGTCAGCGAGAGGCGGCGCAGGGCGTTTTCAAGCTGGCGGACATTGCCCGGCCACGAGTAATTGCGCAGGATCTCGCTCGCCGCGCCCGACAGATGCCGCAGCGCCCCGCCCGCCTTCTCGGCCTTTTGCAGGAAATGCTCCGACAGCAGCGCGATATCATCCACCCGTTCGCGCAACGAGGGCACCGACAAAGTCGCGCCGGAAAGGCGATAGAACAGGTCCTTGCGCACCTGCCCCGCCTCCATCGCTTGCGTCAGGTCGGTCTGGCTGGTGGCGAGAAAGCGCGGGGAATACTCGCCCGGCGTGTCCATCATCTGGACGATGCGGGCCTGCACCTCCATCGGAAAATCGCCGATCTCCTCGATCAGCAACGTGCCGCCCTTGGCGCGGGCCAGAAGCCGCGCAGGGCCTTCGAGCGAGGACAGGTCCGAGGCGGTGACGGTGACGAAGGGCAGCGTGCGGCGGTCTGAGAAGTCGTGAATGGCGCGTGCGATCAGGGACTTGCCCGTGCCGCTCTCGCCCCAGATCAGCACCGGCAAATCGGTGTTCATCACCCGTGCCACCACCCGGTAGAGCGCCTGCATCACCGCCGTGCGGCCCACCAGTGGCAACTCCTCGGGCCGGTCCTCGATCTCCTCGGCGCTCGGCTGATCGGAATTGCGCCGCGCATTCTGGGACTGCTCCAGCGCCCGCGCCGTGCGTTTCATCAGGTCGGGCAGGTCAAACGGCTTGGGCAAATAATCATAAGCCTCCGCCTCCGCCGCCTGAATCGCCGTCATGATCGTGTTCTGCGCCGAGATCACGATCACCGGCAGGCCGGGGCGGTCTTCGGCGATCTTCGGCAGCATCTCCAGCCCGTTGCCGTCGGGCATCATCACATCCGAGATCACCACATCGCCCTTCCCTTCGGCCACCCAGCGCATCAGCGTGGTGAGCGACGAGGTCGCATGGACCCGGCATCCGGCGCGGGTCAGCGCCTGCGTGAGTACGGTGCGAATGGTGCGGTCGTCATCTGCGACGAGGACTGTTCCGTCCATGAGTGTCTCCCTTTAGGCCCGCCGCTCGATCACGCGCGGCAGCGAAATGCGAAATACGGTGCGCCCCGGCACCGAGGAGACGGAAATCCATCCGTCATGATCCGAGATGATCTTCGACACCAACGCGAGGCCAAGGCCGGTGCCGTTCTCCTTACCTGAGACAAACGGGTCAAAAATGTCGTCCTTGATGTCGGGCGGCAGGCCCGGGCCATCGTCGATGATCTCGATCTGCAAGGGCAGCGACTGGCCCGACCCGTCCGAGCGGCGCAGGCGGAAGCTGTGCTCGAAGAAGGTGTGCAGGGTGATCTTGCCGCCGCCGTTCCCCGCCGCTTCGCTCGCATTCTTCAAGAGGTTCAGGACCACTTGCAGGAGTTGGTCGGGATCGCCGCACGCCAATGGCAGCGACGGGTCGTAATTCTCCTCGATCTTCATCTGCGCGCCGAAGCCCAGAAGCGCCGAGCGCCGGGCGCGGTCGAGCACGTCATGCAGGTTCACCGGCTGCAAATCAGGTGGCGAGAGGTTGCCAAACTGCTCCACCTGTTCGAGCAATTTCACGATCCGGCGGCTTTCCTCGACAATGAGATCGGTCAGTTCGAGATCCTCGGGTTTGAGGTTCATGCTCAGAAGCTGCGCGGCCCCGGTGATGCCCGCGAGCGGGTTCTTGATCTCATGGGCCAGCATTTCGGCCATGCCGATGGCCGATTGCGCCGCCGATTTGACCGAGTGCAACTGCGTGAAGCGCCCGGCCAACTCGCGCGGGCTGATAATCATCAGCATATGGCCCGGCGCGCCCACCATAGGGGCGATCTGCAGCCCGCATTGCATTGGCGCACGGTCGCCCGTGCCGATATCCACATCGTTCACGAAGAGCGGTGTGCCATTCTCTCTCGCGCGCTCGAACGCCTCTTCGAGCGGGGCGTCGATGGCGACCTTGTCCCAGATCGGGCGTCCACGCAGGGTCTTGGCGGAGGTGTTGAAAAACCCCTCGGCGGCTGAGTTGATGTCCACGATCTCGTTCTCGGTGCCGATCTGCATCGCCGGGACCGGCAGGGACGCCCAGAGGTCGATCTCGCCGCTCATTCAGGCCACCACCGCAAGAGCCGGTGCGGGCGCCGCACCGAAGGCCTGCCCGAGCGCGCGGAACACCTCAGCGGGGTCAGTGGCCGTGAGGATTTCCTTGCGCAGCGCGGTGGGCGTTCCGGCGTGATCCATGTACCAGCCCAAGTGTTTGCGGGCCACGCGCGTGCCCACATGGGTGCCGTAAAAGCCCAGAATCGCGTCGTAATGGCCAGCCACCAGATCGGCCAGCGCCCGTCCTTGCGGCACCGTCGGCGCAGGCGTGCCAAACAGATCATGAGCGATCTGCGCCAGCAGCCACGGGCGGCCCTGCGCGCCGCGCCCGACCATCACGCCATCCGCGCCCGAGCGGTCCAGTGCGCGGCGGGCTGTGAGCGTGTCGGTGATATCGCCATTGGCCAGAACCGGGACCCTCACCGCTTCCTTGATCGCCGCGATCTTCGTCCAGTCGGCGCGTCCTTTGTAGAACTGGCAGCGGGTGCGGCCATGGATGGTGAGCATCTGCACCCCGGCGGCCTCGGCGCGGCGCGCGAGATCGGCAGCGTTGAGGCAGCCCTCGTTCCAGCCCAGCCGGGTCTTGAGCGTGACCGGCACGTCCACCGCGCCCACCACCGCGTCGATCAGCGTGAGCGCGTGGTCGAGATCGCGCAGCAGCGCCGCACCGGAATAGCCATTTGTGACCTTCTTGGCCGGACAGCCCATGTTGATGTCGATGACCCGCGCGCCCTGATCCGCCACCATGCGCGCAGCCTCGGCCATCGGCGCCGCCTCGCGCCCGGCCAGCTGTACAGAGGAGCCCTCGACGCCAAGCGCCAGTTCTGCCTTCTCGCGGGTGCCAATGCGGGCGTTGAGCATGTCGGTGCTCGCGACCATCTCGGAGACCACCAGCCCCGCGCCGAAGCTCGCCACCAGAGAGCGGAACGGCAGATCGGTGATCCCCGCCATCGGCGCAAGCGCGATGGGCGGGGCGAGGCTCAGGGGGCCGAGGGGAATATCGGGGCAGGTTGCGCGCGTCATGCGCTTTGACTAGCGACCGCCCGGCCCCTGTTCAATCCATCGCCGGGCCAAAGGGGCCAATTTGCAAGCATTCGCCCATTTCTTAGGCAGCTCAACTTGCGCGATTGCGCCAAGATGCACATCCGCCTAGAGAAATCGCATGATGCAAACAGCAGATACCGTTGCGCTCATCGTCGCGGCCGGGCGCGGCACGCGGGCCGGGGGCGACCAGCCCAAGCAATGGCAGCCCGTCGCCGGCAAGCCCGTCATCGCCCATACGCTGGCGCGTTTCGCCACCCATTCCCGCATCGCCCGGATCGTGCTCGTGCTCCATGCCGACGATCTGGCGCGCGGCGCGGATTTGATCCCTGCCCCGGACGTGATCGTCGCGGGCGGGGCCGACCGGGCCGCCTCGGTGCAAGCCGGGCTTCGCGCCGCCGAGGGGACGGGTTTGCCCTATGTGCTGATCCATGACGTCGCCCGGCCCTGTGTCACCGAGCAGATCATCAGCGATGTGATCGCCGCGCTGGCGGGTACGCCCGGCGCCGCGCCCGCCCTGCCCGTCACCGATGCGCTCTGGACCGGCGAGGACGCCCGCGTGACCGGCACGCAAGACCGCACCGGGCTCTACCGCGCGCAGACCCCGCAAGGCTTCCACCTGCCCGCCATCCTTGCCGCCCATGCCATGCACCCGGGCGGGGCGGCGGATGATGTGGAAGTCGCCCGCGCGGCGGGTCTTGAGGTCGCCATCGTTCCGGGCGATGAAGACAACCTGAAAATCACCCTGCCCGCCGATTTCGCGCGCGCGGAGAGCATCCTGAGGAGCGCCATGAAAATCCGCACTGGCAATGGTTTCGACGTCCACGCTTTCGGCCCCGGCGATCATGTGACGCTCTGCGGGGTGGACATACCCCATACCCATGGGCTCGTGGGCCATTCCGATGCCGATGTGGCGATGCACACCGTGACCGACGCCATCTATGGCGCGCTCGCGATGGGCGATATCGGCCAACACTTCCCGCCTTCGGACCCGCAATGGAAGGGCGCGGCCTCGGATATCTTTCTGCGCCATGCGGTGGACCTCGCCGCCACGCAAGGATTCGAGATTTCCAACGTGGATTGCACTCTGATCTGCGAGACGCCCAAGATCGGCCCTCATGCGCAGGCGATGCGGGTGAAGATGGCTGAGATCATGGGGATGGATGTGGCCGATATCTCCGTGAAGGCCACCACTTCCGAACGGCTCGGCTTCACCGGGCGCGGCGAAGGCATTGCCTGCCTTGCCACCTGCACGTTGGTGAGCCTGTGATGGATAGCCTCGCGCGTCTGATCGGCACGGTCGCCTATGTCGGCCACCTGCGCCCCGCGCCCGGCACATGGGGCAGCCTGATCGCGCTCCCGTGGGGCTGGCTGTTGCACGTTCTGGGCGGGTTCCCGCTGCTGCTCGCCGGGCTCGTGATCGCCTTCGCGGGGGGCTGGTGGGCCACGCAGGTGATGACCGCGGGCAGCGACGATCACGACCCTTCGGAGATCGTGGTGGACGAGCTCGCCGGGCAATGGATCGCGCTCCTGCCGCTGTCGTATTCGGCCTGGGGCATGGGGATAGACATCCTGCGGCTTTGGCCCGGCTGGGTCGCGGCCTTCCTGCTCTTCCGGCTCTTCGACATCTGGAAGCCCGGCCCGGTGGGTTGGGCCGACCGGCGCGGGGATGCGCTCGGGGTGATGCTTGACGATGTGATCGCGGGGGTCTTCGCGGCGCTCGGTGTCGTTGCGCTGGCGGGTCTCGCGCACGGGGTGCTGGGTCTGTGAGCGCTGCCGAGATCATCGCGCGCGCCACGCGGACCGGGCTAACCGTGACCACGGCAGAGAGTTGCACCGGTGGGATGGTGAGCGCGGCGCTCACCGATATCGCCGGGTCTTCCAACGCGTTCGAGCGCGGCTTTGTCACCTATTCCAACGATGCCAAGACCGAGATGCTTGGCGTGTCGCCCGCCACCTTGGAGGCGCATGGGGCGGTCTCCGAGGAGGTCGCGCGGGAGATGGCCTTGGGGGCACTCCGGGCGGCGCGGGCCGATTTCGCGGTGTCGATCACCGGGATCGCGGGGCCGGGCGGGTCGGAATTCAAGCCCGAGGGGCGGGTCTGTTTCGGGCTCGCGTCCGCTTCGGGCGTTGAGAGCGAGACCGTGGAGTTCGGCGCGCTGGGGCGGGGCGCGGTGCGCACGGCGGCGCGGGATCATGCGCTCGGGCTTTTGTTGGCGGCGTTGGCTGCGAGGTGAGCGCGGACTGGGGGGCCAGCCCCCCAAGACCCCCCGGGATATTTCCGGCCAAAGGAAAACAGCAGCGGCGGCTTTCAGAGCGGGCGTGTGATCAGGGCTTTGAGCGTGGGCAGATCATGGTCTGTCACCGCCTGCCAGAGGGCCGGTTCCGTTGCACCGAGAAGCGCGGCGCCCTTGGCGCGCAGGCGGTCGGTGCGGGCCTCCAAACTCAGGGGGGCGTTCAGGTCATGGGTCAGGATCTGGTCGCCGATCCGCACCTCAGTCGCGGTCTCCGAGATACGCTCATCGGCCTCCACGGTGATCTTCTGGCGCAACGCCACCAGCGCGGGATCGGCTGCAAGCGCGTCGGTGTAGCTGTCGAGCGCGGCGGTGCTGAGACCCCAGAGCGCCATCGCGGCGGTGTGACGGTAGCTGAACTTCGCCTCCAGCCCGGTCCGGGGCTCGGCGATGTTGCACACGCTGAGCCAACGGGGATGGGTGGTGATCTGGGCCGCGTTCGCGTTACCCTCATAGCCCGACAGCGCTTCGAGCATGGCGTGGAGCCCATGGCAGCAGGCGTGGAACTTGTGGCTGGCGGTCTCCATCAGCCATTCTGTTCCAAGCGTGTCGAAGGCGGTCAAATCACCCGCGCCGTGATGGGTGGGCCCGAAGCCCTGCGGGCCGTCGAGCCCTGCCCCGCGCGTGTCGAACCCGGCGCGGGCCAGCGTGGCCGCCTCAAGCCCGGTACGGGCGGCAAGGCCAGCGTGGTAGGGTTTACCCATCGTGCCGAATTGCGACTTGAGCCCGGCCGCTTGCGTGGCGGCGACGCCGAATGCGGCTTCCATCTGGGCCTCCGTCAGCCCCATCAGGCGTCCGGCGGCAGCCGTGGCCCCGAACGCGCCGGCGGTGGCGGTCTGGTGAAACCCAGTCTGGTAGTGCCCGCGCCCGAGCCAGACGCCGATGCGGATCGACACCTCCGCGCCGATCAGCGCGGCCTCCACGAGGGCCGCGCTGGTCTCTGCGGCGGCCAGCGCCGCCGGGATCACAGCGACAGATGGGTGGCCGATATGGGCGAAATGCGTGTCGTCATAATCCAGCGCGTGGCTGGTGGCGCCGTTGATCAGCGCGGCATCGGCGCGTGCGTAGCCCTCCGTACTGCCAAAAACCGGCACTCCCTCGGGTTGCACAGGTTTCGCACCGCGCAGGATGCGGGCGACCGGCTCCCCGGCCCCGGCCATTCCGCAGGCGGCCCAGTCATAGAGCGACAGGCGCATGATCCGCAGCGCGTCCTCACTGGGCGCGGCGTTCAGAGCGAAACGGGCGAGATCACGCGCAAGGCTCATCCGTAAAGCTCCGCCGCCCGGCGCTCGAAGGCGCGCACGATGCGTTGCATGGCCTCGTTGAAGACGACCCCGATGATGCCTTGCAGGATCGCGTTGCGGAACTCGAAATCGACGAAGAACGAGACCTCGCAGCCCCCCTCGGCCTCTGCGAAGGACCATGTGGATTTCATGTATTTGAACGGCCCGTCGATATACTCCGTGTCGATCTGCCGCGTCTCGGGCTTGAGCACAACGCGGCTGCCGAAGCGTTCGCGAAACACCTTGAACGAAATCACCAGATCGGCCTCCATGAGCTCTTCCGTGCCCTGCGGCACCCGGCGCCGGATACGCGCAGCCGCGCACCACGGCAAGAACTGCGGGTAGGACGCCACATCGGCCACCAGATCGTACATCTGATCGGCGGTATAGGGCAGAAATTTCGTCTCCGAATGGGTAGGCATGGACCTTTTGCTGAATTACCAAAGAGGTGGACGCCATGTGGGCCAAAACGCCGCCCGCCGCAAGGAGATATCCCTATGACAGATCGTCCCTATGTGATCGACACGATGATTTCCGCCAAGCAGATCGCGGCGCGGATCGAAGCCTTGTGCGGCGAGATCGCGGCGGAGTTTGCCGAAACCGACAAGCTGGTCGTCGTCGGGCTCTTGCGCGGGTCCTTCGTGTTCATCGCTGATCTGGTGCGCGAGCTGGACCTGCCGATCGAGGTGGATTTTCTGGAAGCCTCGTCCTATGGAGAAGGCATGGAAAGCACCCGGGAAGTGCGTATTCTCAAGGACTTGCGTGGCGCAATTGAAGGGCGGGACGTGCTGATCGTGGAGGATATCGTCGACACGGGCTACACAATGCACCACGTTCACAAACTGCTGCTGAGCCGGAAACCGGCCAAGCTGAAAACCATCGCACTGCTCGACAAACCGGCCCGGCGCGAGGTGGATTTCAAGGCGGACTGGACCGGCTTCGAAATCCCCGATGAGTTCGTGGTCGGCTACGGGATCGACTTCGCGCAGCGTAACCGCAACCTGCCCTTTATCGGCAAGGTGCGCTTTACCGAGGCCGGCTGACGCCTACGCAAACCAGCTCAGCCCGCGCAGCGCACCTCCACACGTCGGTTAAGCGAGCGGCCGGCCTCATCGGCATTGCTCGCGATGGGCTCAGCCTCCCCTTTGCCTGCCGCCGACATGCGCGACGCGTCGACGCCGAGCCCCGCGAGCGCCTCGACCACGGAGCGGGCACGGCGTTCGGAGAGATCGCGGTTATAGTCGTCCGCCCCCTCACTGGAGGAATGGCCGATGATCTGGATCGACGCGACACTCTCGGCCGCCAACCCCGCCGAGAGATCCGCCAACACCGCCGCAGACGCCGGGCGGATCGCGGCGCTGTCATAGTCGAACTGGATGCCGTGGATCACAGACCCGCAGCCCAGCCGGGGCGGCTCCGGCGCAAGGCAGGTCGGCGCCTTGCCGGAGGCCTCGCCGTCATAGGGTTTGAATGGCGCGCCATTGGAGGAGCGCAGGCCCCGCATCGCGCCGTCCGCCGTGGCGATCAGGATGAACTGAGACGGAATGCCCGCATCGTTCTGCCCGAGCGCGCGGAGCACATTGCCATCTACCGTCCCGGTGAGGCGCGCATTGCCGTCATAGCAGCCCTTCACAGTCGCGCCGGTCTGTTCAAGCTCAAGCTTGACGCCGCGCCCCGACCACACGCCGGTGAACCCCTGCGACAGCGGCGCTGCCTCCTGCGTGCCGGTGCCGACGATCTCGGAAAACTCGAAGAAGCTCGCATCGACCTGCACGTCGATCCCTCCCGAAAGCCGCAGGCGCACCCAGGACACAGGTGGGGGTGCGTCAGCCATGGTCAGCGCCGTGCTGTGATCGGGCTCGGCATGCGTTGTGAGCGTGCCGGAGGCCAAGGGGACAAACGTGCCGCCCGGTCCGTCTGCAGAGCCCAGCACGGTCACCTCGCGGAAGAAAGTCTGCGAGGGGCTTGGCGTCTCGGTCACATTCGGCACCGACAGCGCGGTGAACACGGTTGGCGCGGGAAGCTCGTAGAGAAACTCCACCGTGCCCTCCGGCGGGGCGGGTTTGCGCAGCAAAACATAGCCTTGAGGGTTGCCGTCGATGGCGGAAATGGCTTGCTCCGCGCCTATCCTATAGGGCTCCGCACCTTCGGTGACCGCCAGCGGCAGCACGCCTTGCGCGAAGCTGAGCAGGTCCGGCGGAGCGGTCTGTTCGGCCATGGAGATGCGCGGCAGAGCGGCTGCAAGAGCCGCGGCGAGCGAAAGAAAGGCGGTGCGTTTGACAATCGACATGAGGCGGGCCCGAGATACTTGTGGATCAATGCCCCCAAGCATAGCCGCGGCCCGCCTTCGGCCCCAAGCCTTTTTTGCCAGTCAGGCGGCTTTTGCCTCGAACCGGGCCGGAAGATCTCCGAGCGCCTTAGCCTCTTTGAGCGCCGCCAGAACGTCGGTCTCCAGCGCCGCCGCGAGGTGCTCGAAGCTCTCGATCTGGAAATAGACCGGCTGGACGATGTCGATCCGGTAGGGCGTGCGCAGGACGGTGAGCAGATCGAAGGGCAGCACCTCCGGCGCACCCTCAACCACGTTGCGCAGCTCGCCCGGGCTGGAGATGATGCCTGCCCCGAAGGCCTTCAGCGCGCCGCCCTCGCGGATCACGCCGAACTCGACGGTGAACCAGAAGAGACGGAACAGGCGCTCGGACCACTGCTCGCCAAGCTCCAGCGCGAGCGCGCCGAAACGCTCCAGAAAGCGGCAGAACGCCGCGTCGGTCAGCATCGGACAATGGCCGAAACATTCGTGGAAGATATCCGGCTCCTCAATATAGTCGAAATGCTCACGGCGGCGGATGAAGGTGGCGACCGGGAATGTGCGGTTCTTCAGGAGCGTGGAAAATTCGTCCTGCGGGATCAGCGCATCCACGGGCGCGGCCCCGGCCCCGGTCAGGGCCTTCAGGCGCGCGTCGATCTCGGCCACTTGCGGGACCGTGTCGCGGGACATCGCAAGGGCGCGCTGGCCTCTGAGATAGGCCGTGCAGGCATGGGCCTGAAGCACGGCCATTTGCTGGTCGAACAGGTCGCGCCAGACGGCGTTTTGCGCGCGGGTATAGGAAAACAGCCCCTGTGCATCGGGCCTTTTAGAGACATAGTCGGTGGAAATGGGCATCGGAACCTCCTGTTTGGTTGCACGATAGCGTCTCGTGGCAGCCAGCATCTTCCAAAGCAGAAGAAATTTGCGTAGGAATTGGGAAATTCTTTCGCATTGGGAGACATTTTGGATTTTTCTGACACTGAACGCCGGATATTGCGAGAAATCCAGCGCGACGTGACCCCCTCTTTGACCACGCTTGCGGAGCGTTGCGGGGTGGCGCAATCCACGCTGTGGCGAAAGTTGCAGGAGTTCGACAAGCGCGGTGTGGTTGCGGCGCGGGTGGCGCTGCTGGATGCGGGCAAGGTCGGGTGCGGACTGACGGTGCTCGCCGCTGTTACGCTCAAGGATCACGATCAGGGCACCGTGGACGGGTTCGCACGGCTGATCCGGGGGCATCCAGAGATTTCAGAATGTCTCGCAACCTCGGGGGAGGCCGATTACCACCTGAAAATCCGGGTCGCCGATGTCGCCGCCTATGAGCGTTTCATGACCCACACGCTGCTGCGGTCTTCGCTTGTCCAGACCGTACAGTCCTCGTTTGTCCTCAAGGAGTTGAAGGCCACAACTGAAGTGCCAGTTTAACTGCGGCGCCGGGGGCGCTGCCCCCTCTTGGCCTGTGGGCAATACTGCCCAAAGGCCCGCGGTTCAGATGTGGGCGAGCTTGGCCTGACGGGCGGTGCGAAGGCGGGCGAAGTCGTCGCCCGCGTGGTAGGAGGAGCGGGTCAGCGGGGTCGCCGAGACCATCAGGAAGCCTTTGCCATAGGCCGCTTTTTCATAGGCCGCGAACTCGTCCGGGTGCACGAAGCGGTCGACTGCATGGTGTTTCCGGGTGGGTTGCAGGTATTGGCCGATGGTCAGGAAGTCGATATCGGCGGCGCGCATGTCGTCCATCACCTGCATTACCGCCTGCTTGTCCTCGCCAAGGCCGACCATGATGCCCGACTTGGTGAACATCATCGGATCGAGTTCCTTGACCCGTTGCAGCAGGCGCAGGGAGTGGAAATAGCGCGCGCCGGGGCGCACTTCAGGATAGAGGCCGGGCACGGTTTCGAGATTGTGGTTGAACACATCGGGGCGTGCCTCGACGACTGTTTCGAGCACAGCCAGGTCGCATTTGAGGAAATCCGGGGTCAGGATTTCGATCGTCGTGTCCGGGCTGCGGTGGCGGATCGCGCGGATCGTCTGGGCGAAATGCTCGGCGCCGCCATCCTCAACGTCATCGCGGTCCACCGAGGTGATCACAACGTGGTTCAGGCCCAGCTTGGCGACCGCATGGGCCACACGGCCCGGCTCGAACGCGTCGAGCTCTTCGGGCGGCTTGCCGGTGGCGATGTTGCAGAAGCTACAGGCGCGGGTGCAGACCTCGCCCATGATCATCATCGTGGCGTGGCCCTGAGACCAGCACTCGCCCACATTGGGACAGCCCGCCTCTTCACAGACTGTCACCAGCCCGTTGTCGCGCATGATCTTGTGGGTGTCCTTGTAGCCCTTGGACACCGGTGCCTTGACGCGAATCCAGTCCGGCTTCTTGGGCTGCGGATTGTCGGGGCGGCGGGCCTTTTCAGGGTGACGCTGCTCGGGTATTTTCAGATCGCGCATGGGGACTCTCGGTCGGCCTCGGATGGTTTAGCATTAAACTGATTTCTAACATAAGCGCGCGCGGCGGAAAGGCCACGCGACGCAAGGCCGCTATGCCAATCACGCACAGGCTGGCATAGTCTGGCAGCGAGCCACCTCAGGGAGCCAGCCATGGATTGGGACAGCCACCGCCGCCAAGCGCATCAGCACACCCGGTTGCAGGATTTCTTGCGCCAGATCGTCTACGGCGGCAATGACGGGATCGTCACGACCTTCGCCATCGTGGCCGGTTTTGCCGGGGCCGCGGCCGACGGGGTGGCGCAGATCGGCGGGCTCGCCGTGCTCGTCTTCGGGCTCGCCAACCTCTTTGCCGACGGGGTGTCGATGGGGCTCGGGGAGTTCCTGTCGGCGCGCTCGGAGCATGATCTCTACAGGCAGCGCCGCGCCTCGGAGCTACGCGAGATCGGGGCCAATCCCGAACAGGAGCGCATGGAGCTTTTCGAGATCCTGCGCCAGCGGGGGCTGCCGCCGGGCCAGGCCGACACCGTCACCGCGCAGCTCATCGACCATCCCGAGATCGTCGCGGACCTGATGATGACCTACGAGTTCGGCATGGCCAATCCGGACGACGAGAACCCCGCCGTGAACGGGCTGATGACCTTCACCTCTTTCCTGATCTTCGGCGCGATCCCGCTCGTACCCTATTTCCTGCGTGAGCCAGACACGCTGAGCTTCCAGCTTTCGGTGCTGGCCACGGGCCTTGCACTGCTGGCGCTCGGTCTGCTGCGGTGGGCCGCTACCGGCGAGCGTCTATTCCGATGTGTGCTGGAGACCATGGCAGTCGGGACGACCTGCGCGCTGGTGGCCTTTCTGGTGGGCTGGATCGTGGGCGGTTGAGGGGCTGTCTGATGCGCCGCGTTGCCGCCCCTGCCCTTGCCTATACGCTGATCGTCTTCGCCGCCGGCTTCGTGCTCGGCACGCTGCGTGTGCTGGTTCTGGCGCCTCGGTTGGGCGAGACCGGGGCGGTTCTTCTCGAATTGCCGGTCATGATCGCGGTCAGCTACCTCTGCGCCCGGGGTTGCGTGCTGCGCTGGCGCGTACCGGCGCGGCTGGCGCCGCGCGCCGTGATGGGCGCGCTCGCCTTCGCGCTTCTGATGCTCCTCGAATTCGGGCTCTCGACGCTTGTGTTCGGCAACACGCCCCGCGCGCATCTGGCGCGCTATGGCGAGGCGCTGGCCCTGTTGGGGCTGGCGGGGCAGCTAATCTTCGCGGCGATGCCCGCGCTGCTGCTGCTCGCACCGAGACAAGACTGACACCGGATCAGGCGCGCAAGCGCACCCCGTCCGGATCGAAGGGTGGGCGGTCGAGGATCACGGCGCGGTGCGGCTGGCCCAGCACCATCACCTCGACGGCATCACCGGGTCCGGCCTGCGTCACATAGCCGAGCGCGAGCGATTTGCCGACCGTGTAGCCATACGCGCCGGAGGTCACCCGGCCGATCCCGGCCCCATCCTTGAAGATCGGCTCGCCCCCGGTCGCGTCAGCGTTGGACGCGTCGGTTTGCGCCGCATCAAGCTCCATCAGCACCAGCTTTTCCCGGGCGGGCTTGGCCATCGCCTCGGCACAGGCGTCTTTGTGCAGGAAGTCCTTGTCCATCTTGCACAGCCGGTCGAGGCCCACTTCCTGCGGCCAGTATTCGGGCGAGTACTCGCGCGACCATGACCCGTAGCCCTTCTCGACGCGCAGCGACATCAATGCCCGGCTGCCCACGGGGCCTGCGCCGAAATCTTTTGCGGTCTCCACAAGGGCCGCATAGAGCGCGCCCTGATCTTCGCTGCGGCAATGCAACTCCCAGCCCAGATCTCCGGTGAAGGACACCCGCAGCGCAAGGCAGGTCACACCCGCTAACTCTATGGTTTTAGAGTGCATAAATGCAAATTCTTCGGTTTGCAAAGAGGTGTTCGTGAGCCTTTGCAAAATCTCGCGGGACTTCGGCCCGGCCACGTTGAACCCGCAATGGCTCTCCGTCATGCTCTCGAACACCGTGTCCGCGGGCAGTGGCACCATGTCGTAAAACCGTTTCTGGTAGCGCTCCGCCATCCCGGAGGAGATCACCCAGAATTCATCCTCGGCCACCTTCGTCACCGTCGCATCCCCGGCAATCCCGCCGCGCACCGAGATCAGCGGCGTCAAGCAAGAGCGGCCCACCGCGAGGGGCATCCGGTTGGCGAAGACCGCGTTGAGCCAGTCCTCCGCGCCGGGGCCTTTACAGCGGTATTTGGCGAAGTTGGAGATGTCGATAATGCCCGCCTTCTCGCGCAGCATCCGGCACTCGTCGCCCACCGGCCCCCACCAATTCTGGCGGGTGAAGCCGTCGGTGTCCGACGTGCCCGGCTCCGGCGCAAACCATAAGGGATGCTCCCAGCCATAGTTGAGGCCAAACACCGCGCCCATCGCCTTCTGCACCTCGTAAGCGGGACGCACGCGCGCCGGGCGGCCTGCGCTGCGTTCCTCGCCCGGAAAGTGGATCTTGAAGCGGTGCGCGTAGACGTCCTGCACGCGCGCCTTGGTGAAGGCCTTGTCAGCCCAGTCGCCGAAGCGCGCCATGTCCCATGCGAACATGTCATAGCGCATCTCGCCTTCCACGATCCAATCGGCAACCATCAGCCCCATGCCCGCCGATTGCGAGAAGCCGGGGATGATGCCGTTGCAGCAGAAATAGCCCGGCTTTTCCGGCACCGGGCCGAGCAGCACATTGCTGTCGGGCGACCAGATCATCGGGCCGTTGATCACACGCTTGATCCCGGCGGTGCCCACGGCTGGCACGCGGTCGATTGCGCGGAGTATGTTCTCTTCGATCCGTTCGAGATCGTCGGGAAAGAGGTCATGGGCGAAATCGAGCGGCGTGCCCTCCTCGGCCCAGAAGCGCATGTCCTTCTCATAGGCGCCAACCAGCAGGCCCTTGCCCTCCTGGCGCAGGTAATACTCGCCATCGCGGTCGGCCACGGACGGCAAGCGGTGGTCCATCGCGGCGATCTCGGCAATGGTTTCGGTGACGAAATACTGGTGTTCGGTGGGCTGAAGCGGCAAGTCGATCCCGGCCAGCTTCGCCACCTCGCGACCCCAGAGCCCGGCCGCATTGATCACCCACGGGGTCTTGATCTCGCCTTTCGGGGTCTCGACAATCCACGTCCCGTCGCCCTGCGGAACGGTGGCCGTGACCGGGGTGAAGCGGTGGATCTCGGCCCCGTTCTGCCGCGCGCCTTGCGCATAGGCGTTGGTGACGCCGGACGGGTCCACATTGCCGCCATCGGGCTCCCACATGATGCAGCGGATGCCGTCGAAATTGACCAGCGGATGCAGGCGCTCGGCCTCGGCGCGATCAATTTCGTGGAAATTCATCCCATAAAGCTTCGCCTTGGCCGCTTGCAAGCGCAACTGGTGCTCGCGCTCTTGCGTTTGCGCCAGATAAAGCGAGCCGGGCTGGAACACGCCGCAGCTTTGCCCCGTCTCGGCTTCAAGACTGTTGTAAAGGTTCATCGTGTAGTGCTGGATGCGGGAGATATTCGCGCTGTCATGCAGCCCGTGGATGTTGGCGGCGGCGTGCCAAGTCGAGCCGGAGGTCAACTCGTCGCGCTCCAGAAGCACCACATCGGTCCAGCCCATTTTGGTCAGATGGTAGAGGATCGAACACCCGATCACCCCGCCGCCAATAACCACCGCTTGTGCCTGATCGCGCATTGCCAATCTCCCTGCCGCTTGCTCGCAGAATTACCGTAGCCATACGGGCGAAATTGCACAAACCCGACATGATCCGTCGCAAACCCCCTCCACTCTTCGTTTGGCTGGAAATATCCTGCGGGGCATGCGAGGGGGTCACATGCCCTCGCTTTGACACATACCAAACCAGCCCCGCGCGAAAAGGACCCCCATGAAAACCACAACCCGTGTTGCGATTATCGGCGGCGGCGTCGTCGGCTGTTCTGTGCTCTATCACCTCACAAAGCTCGGCTGGTCCGACGTGATTCTGCTGGAGCGCAGCGAGCTGACCTCCGGCTCCACATGGCATGCGGCGGGCGGGTTTCATACGCTCAATGGCGACACCAACATGGCTGCGCTGCAGGGCTACACGATCCGGCTCTACAAAGAATTGGAAGAGATCACGGGGCTGTCCTGCGGGCTGCACCATGTGGGCGGCGTGACGCTGGCGGACAATCAGGACCGCTTCGATATGCTGCTCGCCGAGCGCGCCAAGCATAGGTTCATGGGGCTGGAGACCGAGATCGTCGGGCCGGAAGAGATCAGGAAAATCGCGCCTGTCACCAACACGGACGGAATTATCGGCGCGCTTTATGACCCGCTCGACGGACATCTGGACCCTTCCGGCACGACGCACGCCTATGCCAAGGCGGCCCGGATGGGCGGGGCGGAGATCTACACGCATACGATGGTGCAGGAGACCAACCAGCGCCCCGACGGGACATGGGACGTGGTCACCGACAAAGGCACGATCCATGCCGAGCATGTGGTCAATGCGGGCGGGCTTTGGGCGCGCGAAGTGGGCGCGATGGCGGGCGTCTATTTCCCGCTGCATCCGATGGAGCACCAATACCTGATCACCGAGGAAGTCCCGCTCGTGGCCGACATGCTGGCGTCCGGCACCGAGCACCCGCATGTGATGGACCCGGCGGGCGAGAGCTACCTGCGGGCCGAGGGCAAGGGGCTATGTATTGGGTTTTACGAACAAACGTGCCGTCCATGGGCTGTGGGATCGACGCCTTGGACCTTTGGACAGGAATTGCTGGCCAATGATTTCGACAAGATCGAGGACAGTATCGCCTTTGCCTATGCCCGCTTCCCGGCGCTGGAACAGGCGGGCATTAAGTCGGTGATCCACGGCCCGTTCACCTTCGCGCCCGATGGCAACCCGCTGGTTGGGCCGGTGCCGGGGATGCGGAATTACTGGTCGGCCTGCGGCGTGATGGCGGGGTTCAGCCAAGGCGGCGGTGTGGGGCTCACGCTCGCGCAATGGATGGTGGAGGGCGAACCGGAACGCGATGTGATGGCGATGGATGTGGCGCGGTTCGGGGACTGGATCAGCCCCGGCTACACGCTGCCCAAGGTCATCGAGAACTATCAAAAGCGCTTCTCGGTCGCCTATCCCAATGAAGAACTGCCCGCCGCGCGGCCCAATCGCACGACGCCGATGTATGACATCTTCACCGATATGGGCGCGGTTTGGGGGCAGCAATTCGGGCTGGAGGTGGTCAATTACTACGCCACCGGCGACGAGCCGACCTATGAGACCCCGTCCTTCCGCCGCTCCGATGCGTTTGCCGCGACGGGGCGCGAGGTGCGCGGGGTCCGCGAAGGGGTCGGCATCAATGAGGTGCATAATTTCGGCAAGTATCGCGTCACCGGGCCGAAGGCGCGGGCGTGGCTCGACCGGGTGATGGCAGGCCGGGTGCCACAACCGGGGCGGCTGTCGCTGACGCCGATGCTCTCGCCCAAGGGCAAGCTGGTCGGGGATTTCACGATCTCCTGCCTCAGCGAAACCGAGTTTCAGCTCACCGCCTCCTATGGCAGCCAAGCCTATCACATGCGCTGGTTCGAGCAGACGGCCGAGTCGGGGGCGTATGTCGAGAACATCTCCGACCGGCGCAACGGGTTCCAACTGGCCGGGCCAAAGGCGCGCGAGGTGTTGCAGGCCTGCACGCTCACCGATCTCGGCGCGATGCGGTTCATGGATGTGCGGCGCATGACCGTGGGCATGACCGACTGTCTCGTGCAGCGGGTGTCCTATACGGGCGATCTGGGCTTCGAGGTCTACTGCGATCCGATGGCGCAGCGGCAGCTCTGGTGGACGCTTTGGGAGGCCGGGCAGCCGCATGGCATGGTGCCGTTCGGGATGCGGGCGATGATGTCGCTGCGGCTCGACAAGTTCTTCGGCTCGTGGATGTCGGAATTCTCGCCCGACTACACCGCTGCCGAAACCGGGATGGACCGCTTCATTTCCTTCAAGAAAAACAGTGACTTCATCGGACGCAGCGCAGCAGAGGCCGAGCGCGACCGGGGCCCGGCGCGCAGGCTCTCCGCCTTCGTGGTCGACGCGGAGGATGCGGATGTGCAGGGCTACGAGCCGATCTGGCTGGACGGCGCGGTGGTCGGGTTTTGCACCTCGGGCGGCTATTCGCATCATAGCGGGCAGTCCGTTGCGCAGGGCTTCGTGCCGACAGATCAGGTCCGGGACGGGCTCAGGGTCGAGATCGAAATCCTCGGCCAGATGCGTCCGGCGCGCCTTGTCACGGAGCCGCTCTTCGACGCAGACGGGGCGCGGATGCGCGGCTGACAAAACTGTCCACTTTTCTGTACACAAGTGTATTCCCATCCCGGACCGAATTGGTCTAGGCTCCGCGCATGACAGTGCCGATACTGATCCTCGCCGGGGGCACTTCCTCGCGCATGGGACCGCGCAATAAGCTTTTGGAGAGGGTTGGTGGACAGCCGCTGCTGCGTCTTCAGGCGTGGCGTGCGCTGAAGGCCAGCCGGGAGGTGTCGGTGCTGATCCGGCCCGGCCAACCGCTGCTCAAGCAGGCGCTGAGCGGGTTGAACATCCGTCTCATCGTCGCTCCGGAGGCCTATGAAGGCATGGGCGGCTCGCTCCGGGCGGGCACCCGTGCGCATCTGCGCTCGAAGTGTTTTCTGCTGATGCTCGCAGACCTCATCGACATCGAGGCCCGTGACATGCGCGCGGTCATGCAGGCGCGCAACACCGATTCCACGCCGCTGATCTGGCGCGGGGCCACCGAGGACGGCAGGCCGGGCCATCCGATCCTGTTCGATCACCGGGTCTATGGCGATCTGCTGAACCTGCGGCAGGACAGCGGCGGGCAGGAGGTGGTCCGCGCGCATCAGGGCCATGTGCAACTGGTGCCCCTGCCCGGCACCCGCGCGCGCCACGATCTGGACACCGAGGCGGACTGGGCCGCGTGGCGGGCCGGGCGGGGAGACACGCTGCACTAGCGGGCTGTCCCGAAATGCGGCGAAAGGTTAACCGAGCGCGCGGGCGCGGGCAGCGGAGAACCTGAAAACCCCCGAAGTCCGGTTTAACGCCCTAAAAACAAGGGCCATACCGCGTATGGCGCGGCGTATGGCTGCGCGTATGGCACTTGTATGGCTCGTTATTGATTCGTTCGCAGGTTAAGGCAGCGTTCGGTGGCCCGGCGTTAACCTTTGTGGCAGGCCGCGTGCTGGTCGCCCTCCCGGCCGCTTTGCCTCGTGTCAGCCCGCCATGGCCAGCAGGTGGGCCTCATGCCGCCTGAGGCTACGCCGTGCGGCGCCATACCCCGTCCGCCCCGCTGCGCTGCGCAGGTCGGGGAACAGCGCGAAGATTTCATCGCGTTGGGCCGCGCCGATGCCGGCCAGACTGTCGCAGCCGGGCTGGAAACTCTCTGTCCAACTGCCATTGGCAAGGATCACCTCGTGCTGCTCGCACATCAGGTGGATATAGGTCACGTCGGTCGCAGCCGCCTGCACAGCGCCGTCCAGCCCGGTCAGATGCTTGGCCACCACCAGAACCTCGCGCGCGCCGAACATCACCTCCGCAAGGCCCGAGCTCAGCAACATCCGGTGGTTCGGGCTCACCATCATGTCCCGCTCCGGCAGATCGCCGCCAAGCGCACCCCGGCGGATCAGGATCGGCGCCCAGTTCCGGTGCCGCGCAAGGTCCGGCGGCGCGACATGGCGCTGCCCGGTCCAGACAAGGCTTTGCACGCCGTTGTCGCGGGTCAGAACCGGATCGCCCGCGCGCAGGTCCTCGACAGCGCGGAGGCCAAAGGGCGTGGCGATCGCCGTGCCCGGGGTGAAACAGATGATCCGCTCGATATCGGTGAAGTTGATCACCGCGCTCTGACCGTCTTTCTCAAGCGTGATCTGGCCATTGAAGCCGGGATTGCCGTTTGTCTCGGGGTTCGTCACGCGGCTCGTGGTCACCCAGCCATCGGCCAGCACGTCGCTCAGATCGAGCGTGTCGAAATCATCGCCGGTGCTGCCGCCATCGACCGTGGTGTTCCGCGTGGCCGCCTCATCGAGATCGTCGATGAGAAACGTGTCGCGGTCCGCGCCGCCGCGCAGCACGTCGTTGTCCCCGCCGCCCCGGATCGTGTCATTGCCGGTGCCGCCCTCGACAGTGTCGCTGCCAAGCCCCGCCGTGATCGTGTCGTTGCCGCTGCCGCCTTCGAGCGTGTCGTTGCCCGCCCCGCCGCGCAGCGTGTCCGCGCCCATCCCGCCCCGGACCGTGTCATTGCCCTCACCGCCCTCGACCACGTCATTGCCGTCGCCGCCGTCGAGCGTGTCATCGCCGCCCTGTCCGAAGATCGTATCCTGCCCGGCGCCGCCATTGATCGTGTCGTCGCCCGCCTCGATGGGGGTGATCACCGCGTCGTCGATCAGATCGCCCGAGAAGGTGAACCCCGAGTCGGAGCTACGCGCCTCCAACGTGAATTCGATGAAGGTGCGGTTCTCGAACTGGGCGGAGAACCACGCGTCCTGATCGGAGGGGCTGTTGCTCTCGGTGCCATTGGCCGTGACCGTGCCCGGGCCGTTGGTGATCTGGAGCGAGGTGTCTTGCGCCACGCCGAAGGCCGAGAAGCTGCTGGTTTGCAGCGTGACCGCCTCGCGGTCGCTCGGGGAGGCGTTGCGGTCGAGGTCGTTGAAGGTCGCCACGGAGTTGAGCGCCACCGGATCGCCCGTGGCCGGATCGAAGAACTCGAAGCGGAAATCAGCCGTGTCGCCAGTGCCGCGCCCGTTCATCAGGATTTCCGCGCCGCGCGGTCCGGTCAGATCGACCGTCAGGCGGCTGTCGGACTTGTCCAGCAGCACCAGACGGCCCCAGACCTGCGTGCCATCGTCGAGCTGCGCCACATCCCGGTAGATCGCCGAGGCGCCTTCCGGGGCGTTGTTCCCGCTATAGGTCTGCGACACCGCATTGTTCGAACTCAGAAAGAGCGGGCTGGCGTCCTGCCCTTGCGCGGTGCCCTCGCCGACATCGCCAAAGAGCGTGTCATCGCCCGCACCGCCTTCGATCAGGTCGTCGCCGCCCTCACCGGAGACAAGATCGTCGCCCGCACCGGCGTCGATTTGGTCGTTGTCATTGGTCCCGGCAAGGATGTCATTGCCGCCCGTACCATTGATCGTTGCCATGCCGCAGTCACCACTCACAAGCGCGCCGCAGCGCGGCAGCCTTAACATTCAGGTAACCTGTCTTAAGGAGGCGCGCGGTGGATTTCCAGAAAATACCCGCGAACGCTGCGTCTTGGGTCCGGTTTCGCCGATCTCACAAGCGCATTGTCACCTTTGGCGAAACAATCACGGAGATACCGCCGCACAATCAAGGAAACCGGAACAGGTCACCCTGCTCCGTGCCTGCCCCCCCTCCGCCAAGAGCGAGGTGATTCCTTAACGTGCGGCGTATCTGCGCGGCGCGATCACCGCATCAGCAAGCGCGCCTCGTGCTTTTTCAGCGCGCGGCGGGCCGAGACATAGGTCGCGACACCGGACTGCGTCGCAAGCTCGGGGAACAGCTCGAAGATTTCCGCGCGCTGCGCGTCCCCCATCGCGCCCAGCGTCATGTCACCCGGCTGGAAGCTCTCGGTCCATGCGCCGTCCGACAGGATCACTTCGTGCTGGTCGAACATCACATGCAGGTAGGTCACCTCCGGCACATCCACGATCTCCACCCCGTCCATGCCGGTCAGATGCTTGGCCGCCACAAGGACCTCGCTCTCGCCGAAGAACAGCGCGGTTTTCTGGTTCGCCACCAGAACCCGGTGGTTCGGAGAGACCAGCATGTCCCGCTCGGGCAGGCCCTGCCCCAGCGCGCCTTGGCGGATCATCACGGGGCGCAGATGCGCCGCCACAGCCAATTCCGCGTAGGCCAGCGTGCGGGTGCCGATCCAGCGGATGGGCTGGAGGCCGTTGTCGCGGGTCATGACCAGATCACCGACCTTCAGGTCTTCGACCAAGACCTCGCCGCGCGGGGTCGCGATCCGCGTGCCCGGTGTGAAGCAGGGGATGACGTTCTCGATCTCCGAGAAGGTCAACTCCCCCGCAACCGTGGTCTTGGAGGCATCGGTGTAGTAGACGACCGTGCCGGACTCGCCGATGCCGGTGGCCGGATCGAAGGTCGGATCGGAGGGGTCGTAGTTGATGTCGAAGATCCCGCCGCCCGTGGTCAGATCGAGCGTGTCATTGTCGTCCCCGCCCTCGCCGCCGATGACGCCATCGCCCGGACCGAAGTTGATGAAGAGATCTGCGTCATCTTGGCCATAGGCGCGGTCAAGACCGGTATCGTCATTGCCGTCGAGCGTGTCGTCGCCGTCTCCGCCGGTCAGCAGGTCGTTGCCGGTCCCGCCGGACAGGGTGTCGTCCCCGTCGCCGCCCACGACAAGGTCGTTGCCGGCCCCGCCGTCGATGGTGTCCTCGCCGTCATTGCCGACGAGCTGGTCGTCACCATCCTGGCCAAAGATCGTGTCGTTGCCGTCATCCCCACGGATCCGGTCATCGCCCGTGCCGCCCGCCAGAGTGTCGTCGCCGTCATTGCCGCGGATCACGTCATCGCCGGCGCCGCCCTGGACCTGGTCGTTGCCATCACCGCCGAAGACCTCGTCATCGCCCTCGCCAGAGAAGATCGTGTCGTCGCCGCCATAGCCATAGACGATGTCGTCATCGCCCGTCTCGCCGGTGAGGATTGCATCGCCGGAGTCGATGGCATCCCCATCGGCATCCACATAGGGCGGTGCAAAGCCGATCAGATCGTCCCCGCTGGTGCCATCGACATAGCCGTCCGGGGCCGCGCCTGGGGCCGGCGGGGCCGGGTCGGGCGAGACCGGTGCCTCGAAGGAGATCGCCACGTCATCCGGCTCCTGATCCGGATCGCTTTCATCGTCATTGTCCGGAAGCGGTGCATAGGGATCGGGCTGCACGAAGGTGACATTCTCGATATTGACGAAGCTCGCCGTGCCAATCGGCGTCTGGGTTTCGAGATCGAGGAACGTGATCGTGCCGTTTTCCGGGTTCCCCGGATCGTACTCGATCAGCGCCGGGCCCGACAGGATGATCCTGTCGAAATCATCGCCGCCTTCGCTGCCGTCGATCACATCGCCCGGGCCGACCTCGATGAAGGTGTCGCGGTCATCGCCGCCCACCATCGTGTCCGCACCCTCGGCGCCGTCGATGATATCGTCGCCGGAGCCACCGAAGATCGTGTCGTCGCCATCCTCGCCGAAGAGAAGGTCGCCCGCACCGCCTGCAGTGTTGCCCTCGCCCACGGTGCCGTCGCCGTAGATGATGTCGTCATCCGCGCCGCCAGCGATGATGTCGCCCGCATCGCCGCCGATCAGCGTGTCTTCGCCCTCTTCGCCGAGGATCAGGTCGGTCTCCGCGCCGCCATCGACCAGATCGTCGCCGCTCTCGCCGTCGAGTATGTCGCTGCCCGCGCCGCCGGTGATGACGTCATCGCCATCGCCGCCCAGCACGAGGTCGGTCTCCGCGCCGCCATCGAGCGTGTCATCGCCCGCCTCGCCGAGGATGATATCGACGCCCTCGCCACCCGACACGGTATCGTCGCCGGTCCCGCCATCGATGATGTCGTCGCCGGTGCCGCCTTCGATGGTGTCATCGCCCTGACCGCCGAGCAGGATGTCATTGCCCTCGCCCCCGTCGATGAAATCATCGTCGACCTCGCCGTCGATGAAGTCGTCGCCTTCATCCCCGAACAGCAGGTCCGCATCATCCGCGCCGTAGATCGTATCGTTGCCGGTCCCGCCGCGCACCGTGTCGATGCCATTGTCGGGCACCAGATCGGGGCCGAGCGGGCCGGAGCCGTCATCGGGCAGGTTGAAGATGTCGAGCCCGAGATCGGGGTCGTTGCCCGCGAAGATCGTATCGTCGCCCGCGCCGCCGTCGATGGTGTCATCGCCTTCGCCGCCGACAATGCGGTCATCGCCCGCGCCGCCATCAATGGTGTCATCGTCGATGCCGCCATCAATATCGTCATTGCCGTCGCCGCCGAAGATCGTGTCTGCATCGTCGCCGGTGCGGATCGTGTCATCGCCCGCGCCGCCATCGACAAAGTCGATATCGTCGCGCACGAGGTTCGGATCGTCGCCCGGATCGCCCTCGCCGTCGATGATGCCCGGATAGGACTGGTCGATCTTGCCAAGATCGGTCGGGTCGGCATCGGTGGTGTCGATGACGTCATTGCCATCGCCGCCGAAGACCGTGTCAGCGCCCGCACCGGTGGTGATGGTATCGTTGCCGGTGCCACCCTCCACAGTGTCGTCGCCGTCGCCACCGTCGATGGTGTCGTCGCCCGCTTCGCCAAGGAGCGTGTCGTCGCCCGCGTTGCCCTCGATCAGGTCATCGCCCGTGCCGCCGAACACATCATCATCCCCCGCGCCGGCGATCACGGTGTCGTTGCCGCCCCCCGCTTCGATGATATCGTCATCGGGCGCTTCGCCCGGCAGGAGCGCGTCCCCGGCATCGACCCTGTCGCCGCCCGGATCGCCCGTATAGCCGAGGTCAATCGTCTCGCCGACGTCGGTGCCGTTCACGATGCCGTTGGCGACCGGCACGGTGATGGTCGCGCTGTCGGTCAGCCCGTCCTCATCCTCGATCGTGTAGTCGATCACCGCCATGCCCTCGAAATCCGGGCTCGGGGTGAACACGACCTCATTGTTCACGATCTCAACGGTGCCCTGCTCGGGCGGAACCGTGGCGGAGATGATCGTCAGATCGTCGTCCTCGGGGTCGGTGTCATTCACAAGCGCGTCGATCACGACAGGCGTGCCGGTCAGGATCGGGCCCGGCACCACGTCATCGACCGCGTCGGGCCCGTCATTGAGAGGGTTCACCGTCACCGTGACCGTCGCCGTATCCTCGTTTCCGTCGGGGTCCGAGACCGTGTAGGTGATCGTGGTCACACCGGTGAAGTCCGGGTCTGGTGTGAAGGTCAGTGTGCCGTCGAAATTCGGCGAGACCGTGCCATCGGGGCTGGTCGCGCCTGTGACGGTGAGCGCGTCGCCATCGGGGTCGGTGTCATTGGCCAGCACGTCTATGGTGACCGGTGTATCCTCATCGGTTTCCGCCAGATCGTCCACCGCCGTGGGCGCATCCTCAACGGGGGTCACATTCACGCAGACCTCTGCCGTGTCCGTCAGCCCGCCGGGATCGGAGACCGTGTAGGTGATCCGGGCCGCCCCGTTGAAATCGGGCGCCGGGGTGAAGACCAGCTGATCGCCGACAATCTCCACACTGCCCTGCTCCGGCGGAACGGTCGCGTCGATGATGGTGAGCGCGTCGTCCTCGGGATCGTCGTCATTGGCCAGCACGTCGATAGTGACCGGGGTGTCTTCCTCGGTCTGCGCCAGATCGTTCTCGGCGTCAGGCGCGTCGTTGTCACCGGTCACGTCGATGATGTGCTCGGCGCTGTCGGTCAGCCCGTCCGGGTCTTCGACCGTGTAGCTGAGCGTCGCCGTGCCGGTGAAGTTCGGCGCGGGGGTGAAGGTGGCGGTGCCGTCGCCGTTGTTGACCACGGTGCCTTGGTCCGCAGGCACGGTGACACCGGTGACGGTGAGCGGATCGCCATCCACGTCGGTGTCATTGGTCAGCAGATCGACGGTGATCGCGGTGTCCTCGTCGGTCGTGTCCGCATCGTCCACCGCGTCGGGCGCGTCGTTGACCGGGGTCACGGTGACGGTGACGGTCGCGGTGTCCGCGTTCCCGTCCGGGTCTTGCACCGTGTAGCTGATCGTGGTGTCGCCATTGAAGTCCGGCGCGGGCGTGAACTCCAGCGTGCCGTCGGGGTTGATCACAACAACGCCGTCGGGGCTCGTCGCCTCGGTCACGGTGAGCGGATCGCCATCGGGGTCGCTGTCGTTGTCCAGCACGTCAATGGTGACGGGGGTGTCTTCGTCGGTGGTCGCGGTGTCGTCCAGCGCTTCGGGGGCGTCCTGCACTTCGGACACGTCGATAGTGTGGATCGCAGAGTCGCTGAGGCCGTCCGGGTCCTCCACCGTGTAGCTCAGCGTCGCCGTGCCGGTGAAGTTCGGCGCAGGCGTGAAGGTCGCGGTGCCGTCGCCGTTGTTGACCACGGTGCCTTGGTCCACAGGCACGGTGACATCGGTGACGGTGAGCGGATCGCCATCGGGATCGCTGTCATTGGCCAGCACGTCGATGGTGACGGGGGTGTCTTCGTCGGTGGTCGCGGTGTCGTCCAGCGCTTCGGGCGGGCGGCCGACCTCGTCGCCGCGGATTTCCTCGATTTCGACAAACATGACGGTTTCGCCGGTGGGATCGCCGTTCCCGTCCACGAAGACCACGGTGCCGTTGATGCCGTTGCCGTTGCTGTCGGGAGTGACGTTGTCGAGGAAGAACGGACCCTGCCCGGTCAGGTCGAGAATATCCTGGTCGAGACCGCCTGCGCCGCCATCGACGTTGTCGCCCGCGCCGCCGAAGATCGTGTCGCTGTCATCGCCGCCGGAGATCGTATCCGCGCCAGCGCCGCCGGTGAGGCTGTCCTCGCCGCCTTCGCCGAAGATCGTATCGTCGCCGTCGCCGCCGTCGATCGTGTCATTGCCGGGCAGGCCGTCATCTGCTGTGGGGGCGTCGAAATAGATGTCGGTGATGTTGATGCCGGAATTGTTGCCGCCATCCTGATCGTGTTCGATCTCGATCCGCGCGACCGGGCCGGGGATCTCGACGAGCAGCGAGTATTCCGCGCTTGTGTCGGGCAGGTAGCCGCCATTGCTGTCGGCGGTGTCCGCGCCAAGAACGCCATCGGTGTCGAGAAGCGTGAGGTTGTCGCCGCCCTCAAGCTGCACGAGGATCTCGTTGCCATCGGCGTCAAAGGCGGTGACCTTGACCACACCGTCGCCGTCGATGTCGTTGATCCGGAAGGAGACATTGCTGACCGCAGTGTCGAAGTCGAGGCGGTAGTCGGCCTGATTGCCCTGCCCGTTCAGGACGTTGTCGAGCGAGGAGGTCCCATCCACGGGCGCGCCGTCATCCTCGATACCGGAGACGTTCTGCGCGTCGGTGCCGACAACCGTGTTGGAGTTGCCGGTTTCCTGAAGCGTCGAGAAGGTGACGGTCACATTGCCGGTGTTCTGGGTGAAGCTCTGCGGCAGGTTGGCGTTGGGCGCGAGGTCCCATTCGAAGCTCTCGCGCACGGTCTCGCCGCCCAGAGCGCCGGGCTTGGCGCTGTCACCGTAGAGCGTGTCGTTCTGGCCGCCGCCGGAGATGGTGTCGTCGCCGCTGCCGCCATAGACGGTGTCTTCGCCGCCCGCCGCGTTGATCGTGTCATTGCCGCTGCCGCCATCGACCACGTCATTGCCGCGACCGGCCAGCACCGTGTCATTGCCCGCGCCGCCCTCGACATGGTCGTCACCGAGGCCCGCGTCGATCGTGTCGTTGCCGTCGCCGCCGCGCAGCGTGTCGTTGCCCCGGTCGTCGCCGCCGAAGATCGTGTCATCGCCGGCCCCGCCGTCGACAAGGTCGTCGCCGTCCTCCCCGTAGAGCGTATCATTGCCGTCGCCGCCATAGACATCGTCATTGCCGGCCCCGGCCCGCACGACATCATCGCCGCCGAACCCGTAGACGATATCATCCTGCGGGCCTTCGCCCGGCAGGATCGCGTCGCCCGCGTCGATTTTCTCACCGTCCTCGTCGGTGAAGGCGGTGTCGATCACCTCGCCGGTGTCGTCGCCGGTGATCACCCCGTCGGTGAGCGGCGTGCCATCGGTGTCATAGATCGCGAAATAGCTGATCTCGCCGTTGAAATACTCGCCGAGATTGTCGGCGCTGTTGTCGGGGGAGTATTTCTGGCTCGCGCCCACGGTCCAGGGCTCGTTGAAATTATCGCCCATATCCATGGTGAGCGTGTTCGGCACCGGGGCGCTGTAGGTGGCGCCGGTGGTGATGTTCTCCACGAGGAACTCGCCGCCATTCCCGCCCGCATCCCAGCTATAGCTGACCCGCACGTCCTCGCCCGGCGCGAAGAATTGCGCATCGGTCGCGAAAGTGACATTGCTGTCGTCGGTCTGGTGGCGCACCGTGACGCGGCCATCGTCGGTGACCTGCATGGTGAAATGGCCGCCATCGTCGAAATTGGTGGAATCGCGGGACACGAGCGTGTCGGGGCTGGAGCCGACATGCGCTTCTTGATTGAACACAATCTCAAGGCGGCCCGCGTCAAGCTGGTGTTCGTCGGCGGCGTTCACCAGCATGTAGTCGCCATGCCCGTCGAGTTGCAACTCGCCCGAGACCATCTCGGCGTCGCCCTGAAGATGGCCGTTCGAGACCGCACCCGCCGTATCGAGCGCCGTGTCTGCGCCGTTCTCGCTCATTTCCCAGAGCGACACGAGATCGTCGCGCGAGGTCGGCTCGTAATCCACCGGCGTCTCCGGCGGGTTCAGCGTGTCGACGTCATAGAGCGCGACATAGTCGATCTTGCCATCGAAGAACTGGTCGTAGCAGCCATCGTCATATTCGCGCGCACCAAAGGTGAAATTCTCGTCGTCATTGTCGCCGATATCCATGGTCAGGCCGACGGTCTGGACGGAGTCCTCGTAGGTGTTCCCGGTCGTGGTGTTGACGATCTTCGCGGTGCTGCCGGTGGCGGCGTCCCAGCTATAGACGACCTCCACCGTGTCGCCCGGCGAGAAGAAATGCGCGGGCGTGTCTATGAAGGCGTCGATGCGGGTGCCACCCGGTCCGATCGGGCAGTGCTGGACGAGGACCTTGCCATCCTCCGTGACCTTGATGCCGAACCAGCCCTCATGGTCCATGTCGTCGCTTTCGCCGCGGTTGACGATGACGTCGGGCGAGGAGCCGACATGGGCGTCTTGCGTGAACTTGACCGCGATGGTGCCGGTGTCGAGGTCGAAGGGATGATCGGCGCCGGAGACATCGAAATAGTCGCCATGCCCGTCGGTGTGAAGCTGACCATGGGAGATGTTGGCGTTGCCGGCCAGATGCCCGTTCTGCGCGATCCCGTCAGCAAGCCCGGTATCGGCGGTCTTGCCGCCGTCGAGAAAGTCCCAGAGTCCGACCAGATTCTGTGCGAACGGATCATTGGAAAAATTGGTCATGTCTCACTCCAAAACACTGCCCGCATACCCACGGGCCAACTCATACACCTGCGACGCTTTCTGCGATGTGGCTGCCCGCCGACGCGACCTTGCACAAGGCCTGTGCTCCGGGTCGGATGCCCGCCTGTGCGGGACGTCCAGGACGTGTGCGGATGTCGCTCAGGCGACTGTGCACCGATCCGCGCCGAAAGACGCGTTGTGCGGTCGCCCCGTAACCGACAGACACCACCCACCAGAATGGCTATCCTTTTCCTACGGCGGCATCCGGTCCAATCAAAGGGAAAAGTCTTGTCAAAATCTCGGCAAATGCTGCCATACACGACCAGCGGGGTGACCCTCAGAGTAAGCCAGCGGCCTCACCCGGACCATTGTTTCCGCATGGGTTGAAAAACACACGCGGAGATAGAGAAATTCCCGAATTCCGGGTGCAGACATCCCCGATCTGGAAACAATTCCATCGGCGCGCCGGGTCCTCGCCATGGTGGCACCCGCGAAAACTAAGCGAAAAGATGCTTAACGCACCGTTCGAAATCCGGAACCAATGAGGCTGTTGCCGCATGGACTGGTCAGGGCGTGCCCGCCTCTCGCCACAATTGGCGAATCGAATGCACGCGATTCCGTGTCAATCCGCGCCAAATCCGGCGATTGATGACGGCGCGGCTCAAGGTCCGGCAAAGACCCGCAAATCCCCCGGCAGCCCTGCGGCGGCGCGCCCCGCAGGGCAGTGCGCCGGATCACATGCGATGTCGGAAGCCGTGGTACCCAAGGCCGGACTCGAACCGGCACGCCCGTGAAGGCGGGGGATTTTGAATCCCCTGCGTCTACCATTCCGCCACTTGGGCTTCGCGGCACGGAGATATCCGCTTGCGCACGGCCCGTCCAGCGAAAAGTCCGGTGCGCCGCGCTGCCCGGCGCGCTCGAAAATCGACGTTGCGTATGTTATAGGTGGACACATTGGAGGAAACACTCATGAACCAGATCCGAACCCTCGTCTGCCTCGGCGTCCTCTCGCTCGGCAGCGCAGCGCCCGCGCTGGCCGCGCCTGTGACCCTCGATTTCGGCACGACCGAACTCGACACCTTGCACCTGATTTCGCCATCGCTGACCGAGGACGGCTTCGTCTACGGCATCGGCAGCGGGACTGGGTGGGAACTCGTCGACGATAGCGTCTCCGCGCCCGCGTCCGGTGTCGCCCTCGCAACGTTCTTCAACGACACCGACGCCGACATCGGCGATACGCTCACCATCAAGAAGAGCGGCGGGGGCACCTTCACGTTCTCGTCGGTTCTCTATCGGACGTTTTCGGATGTGTCATTCGACGTGGTGACGATTACCGGGTCGCTGGCCAGTGGAACGGTCGGGTCGGTGACGCTCTCGGACGAGAGCGCATCAGGATTTTCCACGGTGCTATCACCGTTTTCCGGGTCGGCGATCGACACGCTCTCGGTGGAGATTTTCACCGATGGCACCAGCGCGACCCTGCTCGACAATTTCGTTCTGGACGCGGCCGCTGTGCCGCTGCCCGCGTCTCTGGCGGGCCTTCTGACGGCGTGTCTCGGCTTTGGAGTGGTCCGGCGGCGCTGCACAGGCTAGGCCGCGCGCCGCGTTCCCACCGGGAGCGGCCCGGACACCGGCCCCACCCCGTCCATCGCGACCTCTGACCGGGCGCGACGCCTCAACGGGACCGTGCGAGGGAGCGTTGCACGGCGAACAGCTTGCCAGAACCGCTCGCTTGTCTCATCTCGCGGCCTGCGCGCTCAGGGCGCTGGTCTTGCCCCTCGTGATTTGCTAGGGGCTCGTCGTCGGGCCGTGCGCCCTGCCAGCGACACGGACCCGCCCCAGAGGACCCCTACCTGACATGACAGCCCCGCTTTCCTCCAACCCGCCGAACGATTTGCCCGAGGACAGTGCGATTTCCGACCGGCTCGATGCTCTTGCCGCCGAGGCCGAGGGCGACACGGTGACACTCGATTGGGTTCTGGGCCAGCTGCACGAACGCGCCTTCGGTCTGTTCCTGCTGATCCTCGCCCTGCCCTGCTGCATCCCGTTTCTCTACGGCATCCCGCAAGTGGTCTCGCTGCCGCTGATGTTCGTCTCCGCCCAGATCCTCGCCGGGCGCCGGGTGCCGTGGCTGCCCGGAAATCTCGGCCTGCGCGAAGTCCAGACCGACGGGCTGGAGAGCCTCGCCCGCCGCGCCCGGCCCTGGCTGCACCGCGTGGAGGCCGTGAGCAAACCGCGTCTCGGCGCGCTCACACGCAAGCCTATGGACCAGTTGATCGGCGCGGCGCTTGTCCTGTTCAGCGCCTCCATCCTGATCCCCCTGCCCGGCACCAACACCGTCCCCGGCATCGCCGTGGTGATCGTGGCGATGGGGCTGCTGCAACGCGACGGCATCCTCGTGATCCTTGGATCGCTCCTAGGCACCGCGTGGATCGCGTCGCTGGTCTTCGCCGGGGCCACGCTCGTGAGCCTGATGAAGTCATGGCTCGGCCTGTAAATGCATCCCATCCTGCACGCGAGGCGCCCGTGACCCGCAAGACCCTGATCCTCCTCACCGGGCTTGGCTCCGCCCTTCTGCTCGGCGGCGCGTTCGTGTTTCAGGCCCTTGGCTATGCCCCGTGCCAGATGTGCCTGTGGCAGCGCTGGCCCCATGCCGCCGCTGTCGCGCTGGCAGGGGTTGGCCTTGCCCTGCCCGCCGCATGGGTGAT
This sequence comes from uncultured Aliishimia sp., assembly GCA_965656085.1. Taxonomy (GTDB): domain Bacteria; phylum Pseudomonadota; class Alphaproteobacteria; order Rhodobacterales; family Rhodobacteraceae; genus Aliishimia. The sequence goes on from CBFHJA010000005.1 coordinate 41,648, forward strand.
CGTGGCGGGCGCTTTGGCAGCGTTGAGCACGGCGGGAATCGGGGTGTTTCACACCGGCGTGGAGCGCGGCTGGTGGGAGGGGCCGTCGAGTTGCACCGCCGGACCGGTGGGCGGGCTGTCCACCGATGAGTTGATGAGCCAGATCATGGCCGCGCCGCTGGTGCGCTGCGACGAGGTGCCATGGGCGCTGTTCTCGCTGTCGATGGCGTCGTGGAACGCGGTGATCTCACTGGCGCTGGCGGCGCTGTGGCTGATGGCGTGGCGCGCGCCGCGCTGACCCCTCACGCCCGCTTCTTCGTCGACAGCAGCAGCGAGGTCTCGCTCGCGCTCACCCCATCGAAACGCCGGATCTGGTGCAGGATGGCATCGAAGGCCTCCAGCGTCGCGGCGCTGATCTCGGCGATCACGTCCCACCGCCCATTGGTCGAATGCACCCCCGTCACCTCCGGCAGCCCCGAGAGTTGCCGCACGATCCGCTCCGTGCCGCGCCCCTCGATGGCGATGAGCATGATGCCGCGCACCGGCGCCTCGGCCACGTCGGCCTTGGTGACAACGGTGTAGCCGACGATCTCGCCCGCCGCCTCCATCCGCTCCATGCGCGCCCGAACCGTGGCCCGCGACACGCCAAGCCGCGCGGCAAGTTCCGACATCGAAGCGCGCCCGTCATGGCGCAGCAGCGCGACGAGCGTCATGTCCAGTTCGTTCATTTTGTCTCACCAAATTGCACGTTTCGCTTCCGATATGCGCAAAGTGTTCGCTTGTCACCCCCGCAAATCGGCGACATCTCTGCCCCCACACACCACTCACGGACACGTCTATGACACAGCACACCTGCATCCTGATCGGCGCGCCGGTCGATTGCGGCAAACGCCGCCTCGGCTGCCTGATGGGCCCCGATGCCTATCGCGCAGCGCAACTTCCCGAGGCGTTGCGCGCCCTCGGGCTCGACGTGATCGACCGCGGCAACCTCACCCCCGCGCCGCACGCGCCGGATGCGCCGGACGCCTTTTTGCACAAGCTGCAGGAAACCATCGGCTGGACCGACATGCTGATGCGCACGGCAGAGGCCGAAAGCGCGCAGGGCGTGCCGGTGTTTCTGGGCGGCGATCACGCGCTGGCGCTTGGCACGGTGCCGGGCGTGGCGAACCACGCCGCCGCCGAGGGCCGCCCGCTTTTCGTGCTCTGGCTCGATGCGCATAGCGACTATCACACGCCGCAGACCACGGGGTCGGGCAATCTGCACGGCACCCCGGTGGGGTATTTCACCGGGCGGGCGGGATTTGACGGCTTTCCCGAGGTGCGCAACCCGGTGCCGCTTGAGAATATCTGCATGATCGGCCTGCGCTCGGTCGATCCCGAGGAGCGCGCCGCGCTGGACCGCACCGGCGTCGCCCGCCACGACATGCGCGATATCGACGAGCAGGGCATCGCCCGCCCGCTCGCCGCCTTCCTCGAAAAAGTGCACAATGCCAATGGCTTGCTGCATGTCTCGCTCGACGTGGATTTTCTCGATCCGGCCCCGGCCCCCGGCGTCGGCACCACGGTGCCGGGCGGCGCGACGGTGCGCGAGGCGCATCTGGTGATGGAGATGATCCACGAATCCGGCCTGATGAGTTCGCTCGATCTGGTCGAGTTGAACCCGTTCCTCGATGACCGGGGACAGACCGCCCACCTGATGGTCGATCTGGCCGCCTCGGCCTTTGGCCGCACGGTCTTCGACCGCCCCACAAGGAGCCGCCGCGCATGAGCCTGCCTCCCTCAGACAAAGCGATCGTGCCGTTCGTGTCGGTCGATAACATGATGAAACTCGTACATAAAATCGGCCTCGACGATATGCTGCGGGGCCTTGCCGACTATATCGAAGCCGATTTCAAACGCTGGCCGGACTTCGACAAGACCCCGCGCGTCGCGGCCCATTCCCCGGTCGGTGTGATCGAATTGATGCCCACCTCCGATGGGCAGGATTACGGGTTCAAATATGTGAACGGCCACCCCAAGAACACCGCGGAAGGCTTGCAGACGGTCACGGCGTTTGGACTTTTGGCTGATGTGTCAACGGGTTACCCGGTTCTCCTGACGGAGATGACGCTGCTCACCGCGCTGCGCACAGCGGCGACTTCGGCGATGGTGGCGCGCCTGCTTGCGCCCAAGGGCGCGCGCCGCATGGCGATGATCGGCGCGGGCGCGCAGTCCGAGTTTCAGTGCCGCGCGATGCAGGCCATCGTGGGGATCACCGAGGTCCGGCTCTATGACACGGACCGCGCCGCGATGGAGAAATGCGCGCGCAATCTGGCCGGGAGCGGGCTTGCCGTGACGCTCAGCCCCGGCCCGCAAGAGGCGATGGAGGGCGCGCAAATCATCACGACCTGTACCGCCGACAAGCGCAACGCGACGATCCTGTCGGGCAACATGATCGGCCCCGGCATCCATATCAACGCCATCGGCGGCGACTGCCCCGGCAAGACGGAAATTTCTGCAGATGTGCTCCAACGCGCGGATATATTTGTGGAATTTCCCGAGCAGACGCGGATCGAGGGCGATATCCAGCAGCTTGCGCCGGACCACCCGGTGACGGAAATCTGGCAGGTGCTGGCAGGCGACAGGCCGGGCCGGACCGCGCCGGAGCAGATCACGCTCTTCGACAGCGTGGGCTTTGCCATCGAAGACTTTTCCGCCCTGCGCTATATCCGCGATCATATCGGCGGCACAGAACTTTACACGCCGCTCGACATGCTCGCTGACCCGGACGACCCGCGCGATCTTTATGGGATGCTCCAGCGCGCGGCGTGATCCGGTGCGGGGATTGTGGCCGGATGGCCCAACGTACGGGCCGAATGGTTAACGGGGCGAACGTTGCGTGGCGCGGAATTCACGAAAAACGTGATTTCGAGCGTTAACGCCATAAAAACAAGGTATGGCAGGTGTATGGCGCGGCGTATGGCTGCGCGTATGGCACCTGTATGGCTCGTTTTCGATTCGTTCCGCGATTTGAAAAGGTTAAGGCACCGCGCGGTCGGGCGGCGTTAACGTTTGTGGCGTGGTGCCATCGTGGGCATATTGCCCACCCTACGCCCCCCCCTATTAATCGCGGCCCCGGGTCGGAGCCCGGGGCGTGTTGCACAAAGGTGTCCCACGTCGATCCCCCGGGCACCCCGCCCCTGTTTTCCTTTGACCAGAAATATCCCCGAGAGCGCGAGAGAGGATCTCTCGCACGCGCCGCTCCCTCTCGCACACCGGCTGCGCCGATGTGCTGCCGGTCTACGCCCGCCGCCCCCTCTCGCACATCGGCTACGCCGATATGCTGCCGGTCTACGCCCGCCGCTGACGCGGCAGGCTTGGACGCGGCAGGCTTGGACGCGGCAGGCTTGGGCGCGTCCCCCCACAACACATATACAACAGAATTCAGTCCAGCGCCCGGGTCGCGTCATAGCCATAGACCCAGTCCAGCCGCTTGGCGAGTTGGCCGGACCCAAGGGCCAGCACCGCCTGCGCGCCCCATGCCAGCGGCTTGCCCATGTGGAAGCGCCATGCGTTGCCCCGGGCCAGCCCGACGACCCGCGCGGCGCGGGGTTTGCGCGCGTCCTCATAGGCTTGCAGGCCGCTTTGCACGTCCTCCGCCTGCGCCAAGGCCGCGCCCAGAACCCACGCATCCTCCAGCGCCAGACACGCGCCCTGCGCCATGAACGGCAGCGTCGCATGGGCCGCATCGCCCAGCAGCACGACATTGTCCTTCACCCATGTCCGGGCCACCGGGCGCAAATGCAGCGCCCAGCGATGCACCGTTTGAACATCGGCGAGAAGCGCGCCCATCACGCCGCCGAAATCCGCGAAATTGCGGCGCAATTCGTCCGGGTCGGCGGTCTCGGACCAGCTTTCCTGCCGCCAGTCGCTGCGCTCTTCGATGGCGACGAGGTTCATCAGACTGCCCTGCCGCAGCGGATAGGCCACGAGATGCGCGCGGTGGCCCATGGAGAGCACCGCTTCCGAGCCGGCACCGCGCCCCGCCCATGGCACCAGCGCGCGCCATGCGAGTTGCCCGGTAAAGCGCGGGCTGTCGGGGCCGTCGACGCCGCTGCGCCAGACCGATTTGACGCCATCGGCGGCGATGATGAGATCGGCTGTGAGCGTGCCCGGTGTCACCAGCCGGCCCAGTTCGGTCCTGACCCCGGCCCGCGCCGCCGCGTGGGTCAGCAGCGCGAGCAGATCGGCGCGGTGCATGTACCATGTGGGGCCAGCCTCGGGGCTCGGAACGGTGGTGACGTAGCGCCCCTGCGCGCCGTCGCGGAACACGGTGCCGCGCGAGACCGTGGCCGCCTCGGTGCCCGCGACACCCACCGCGCCGAGCGCGCGCAGCACGCATTGGCCATTGGCGCTGACTTGCAGCCCGGCACCGACCTCGCCGAATTCGGGGGCCTGCTCGTAGAGCGTGACATCGGCGCCGCGCTGCGCCAGCGCCGTGGCCGCTGCCGTGCCGCCGATGCCGCCGCCGATCACGGCCACTGTGAGGGTCGAGAGGTCCATGCCGCCCATCTGCCAACAAAAAAGCGCCGGAGCCAAGGCCCGGCGCTTTGAATTCTCGGCCCTGTGGGCGGGATCAATCGTCGCGGTGAACTTTCTCGCGGCGCTCGTGGCGCTCTTGCGCCTCAAGGCTCATGGTGGCGATGGGGCGCGCGTCGAGGCGTTTGAGCGAGATCGGATCGCCGGTGACGATGCAATAGCCATATTCGCCCTCTTCGATCCGGCGCAGCGCGGCGTCGATCTTGGCGACCAGCTTGCGCTGGCGGTCGCGGGTGCGCAATTCCAGCGCCCGGTCGGTCTCCTCGGAGGCCCGGTCGGCCACGTCGGGGATGTTGCGGGTGTTGTCCTGCAGGCCCTGAATCGTGTCGAGACTGCCGCTCAGCAATTCCTCTCTCCAGGCGAACAGCTTGCGGCGGAAGTACTCCACCTGCCGGTCATTCATGAACGGCTCATCTTCGGCTGGTCGGTAATCGCTGGATAGACTGACTTCTTTGTTCATGATCATACCCTCACTGCGGGCCATGGTCGCCTCCGCTCAACTGCTGCGTCCGGCCTAGGTCCCATCTCCTGCCGCAGCGTCTAACCCCTCCGCCGAAGATTGTCACTACACATTCCTGCACAACTCCGGCAAAAACCGCGTGACGCTGAAAGAGTTAACAAACAAAGGGCTGCCTGATGAAGTTCACCGGAACCGAAAGCTATGTCGCCACCGACGACCTGACCATTGCCGTCAATGCCGCCGTGATGCTGGAGCGGCCTTTGCTGGTCAAGGGCGAGCCCGGCACCGGCAAGACCGAGCTTGCCAAGCAGGTCGCGCAGAGCCTCGGGCTGGAGATGATCGAGTGGAACATCAAGTCCACCACGCGCGCCCAGCAAGGGCTCTACGAGTATGACGCGGTCAGCCGTCTGCGCGACAGCCAGCTTGGCGAGGACCGGGTGCATGACGTGCGCAACTATATCAAGAAGGGCAAGCTCTGGCAGGCCTTCGAGGCGGATGAAAAGGTCGTGCTGCTGATCGACGAGATCGACAAGGCCGATATCGAGTTCCCGAATGATCTGCTGCAGGAACTCGATAAGATGGAGTTCTTCGTCTATGAGACCGGTGAGACCATCAAGGCCCGGCAACGCCCCGTGGTGATCATCACCTCGAACAATGAAAAAGAACTGCCCGACGCCTTCCTGCGCCGCTGTTTCTTCCACTACATCCGCTTCCCGGACATGGAGACGATGAAGAAGATCGTCGAGGTCCATCACCCCGGGATCAAGTCCGAGCTTCTGACGACGGCGCTCACGCAATTCTTCGAGATCCGCGAGCAGGCCGGGCTGAAGAAAAAGCCCTCCACGTCGGAGGTGCTGGACTGGCTGAAGCTGCTTCTGGCCGAGGACATGTCGCCTGCCGATCTGAAATCCGGCGGGGCGTCGGCGCTGCCGAAGCTGCACGGGGCGCTTCTGAAGAACGAGCAGGATGTGCATCTGTTCGAGCGGCTGGCCTTCATCGCGCGGGGGCAGCGCGGCTGATCCGGACAGGGGCGCGGTGTGACGGTCCGGCGCGTGCCGCCGCGCGCCCGCCCGGCAAACGGCTAATTTACTTGCGTTCCGCAGACGCCCCGAAGATGCTCCCCGAGACGCAAGGGAGCGTCAGGTTCTGGGAGGAAACCAAGTCATGTCGGATCGTTTTGATTTTATCGTCGTCGGAGGCGGCTCTGCGGGGGCCGTGATCGCAGCGCGTCTGAGCGAGGACCCCACTGTGCGGGTCGCGCTGGTCGAGGCCGGGGGCCATCCGCCCGACCATGAGATGATGCCCGCGGCGGTCGCGGGTCTGCAACTCGATCCGGCGGTAGACTGGATGTATACGGCCGATCCGGGACAGGCCGGTCTGGGGCTCGTCGACAACCTGATGCCGGTGCCGCGCGGCAAGATGCTCGGCGGCTCGTCGGGTCTGAACTACATGGCCTATGTGCGCGGCCATCCGGGCGACTTCGACGCATGGGCCGAGAACGGCGCGACCGGGTGGAGCTATGAGGACGTGCTGCCCTATTTCATCAAGAGCGAGGACCTCGCGCCCAGCAACGAGATCACGGTGGACGGCGATGCACACGGCACGGGCGGGCCGCTCGGCGTGTCCGTGAGATCGCCGGTGATTCCCGGATCGCGGTCCTTCGTGGAGGCCGCCGAGGCGACGGGCATTCCGCGCGGCGACTACAATGGCCGCGACCGGGGCGGCCCGGCGGGGGTCAGCTCGCTGTTTCAGACCACCACCCGCAAGGGGATGCGCTCCAGCACCTACCGCGCGTTCCTGCAGGGCGAGACAGAGCAGCGCGACAACCTGACGATCGTGACAGGCGCGCATGTCACGCGCGTGCTTCTGTCGGACGGCGCGGAGCCTGCCGCCACCGGGATCGAGTACCGCGATGCGCAAGGCGCGCTGCACAGCATCACCGCAGAGAAGGAAGTCATTCTGAGCGCCGGGGCGGTCGGCTCGCCGCAGATCCTGATGCTGTCGGGGATCGGGCCGCGCCGCGAATTGGAGGCGGTCGATATCGCCTGCCGCGTCGAGTTGCCCGGCGTCGGCAAGAACCTCAAGGACCACCTGCACTGCGCCTTGTTTTTCCCCGCCCCCGGCATCGGCGTTCCGGTGGCGGAGGTCGGCGTTTCGGCGGGACCCGATGCCCTGCGCGCCCCGGCGGGCCCGCTGCCGGCCGATCCGGCCGAGGACGCCAACCTGCCACCGGAGCTCGCGGGCCTGAAACAGGAGGCGGAGCGCCGTCTGGGCGCATGGATGGAGACCGGCGAGAGCCTTGTGTCCTCGTCGCTCTACGACGCGGTGGCGTTCTTCTCGACCGGGCTTGGCGATACGCACAGCCATGACGCGCAGATCGGCTTCGTGCCCTGCGGCTATGACGCGGCCTTGCTCGGCGACCGGCTCCGGATCGACCTGTCGCGCTTCTTCGAGGATGCCGAGGCGAGCCTCGCGGCAACACAGGAAAACATGATCCTGCTCGCCAACCCGGTCCTGCCCCACAGCAAAGGCGAAATCGTGCTCGCCAGCGCCGACCCGCAGGACAACCCGGTCATTCGGATGAACTACCTGAGCGATCCGCACGATCTGAAGGTCATGGTGGCGGTGATGCGCAAATGCCTCGAAATCGTCGAGAACTGGCAAGGTGATGTCAAACCCGGCCCGCTGAACGTCCCGCCCGAACTGGCCCGCAAGCACGGCTATGTGCCCGGTGAGCCGCCGAGCGATGCGCTGCTCGAAAACATGGCGCTGCACTACTCGGTTACCGTCTATCATCTGGTGTCCACATGCCGGATCGGGGACGTGGTGGACCCGGAGTTGCGGGTCAAACAGGTCGCCAACCTCCGGGTGGCGGATGCAAGCGTGATGCCCGACATCATCAGCGGGAACACCAACGCGGCCGCGATCATGATCGGAGAAAAGGCCGCCGACATGATCTCAAGCGATCACGCGGTGAACCGGGCCGCTGCCTGACCGCCTTGGCGGGGCGCCTTTGCGCGCCCTGCCCGCCTCTTGCCGCGTGGCTCCGCTCGCCCGGTAAAATCGCCGCGTGGGCCTCAGGGGCGGCGGGCGATCACGTCGATTTCCACGAGCGCGCCCACCGCGAGCGCGGTGACGCCGACGCAGGTGCGCGCGGGGAGTTTGCCGGGTGCGAAATAGCTTTGATAGACCGCGTTCATCGCCGCGTAGTCGCGCTCGAATTCTGTCAGGTAAACACGGGCTTGCACGACGTGTTTCAAGTTTAACTTCAATCCTTCGAGGACAAGGCCGAGGTTCTGCATGACCCGGTGGGTCTGGGCTTCGACGCCCTCGGGCAAGGGCCTGTCCGGTGCGCCGGGCCATGTGGGCATCTGGCCGGTGAGGAACACCCAGCCATCCGCTTCGGCGGCATGGGAAAAGGTCGCCACGGGCTGCGGGGCGGCGGCGATCATGTGGAACTCTGGCAAGGGCATCGTCCGTCCTCTTCATAAAGACGGGGGGCACGAAGGCCCCCCGTAAGTTTCGCCACTCAGGCTCGATTTGTTAACCGCTCGGTAATTTTCTGCCTGCGGCCTGAGTGTCGTCAGGAGCGAACGCATCCGCTCCGTGTCAAGGTGGGCAAGGACTGGTGGTCCGCCCCCCACCCGATCTTATGGGCTTACGAGCAGCCCGATGTTCCTCCGCACGTATTACACTTCATGCAGGTGCCGTTGCGCACCAGCGTGTAGTTTCCGCACTCGCCGCAGGCCTCGCCCTCGTAGCCCTGCATCTTGGCCTTGGTCGCCGCGTCCAGCGTCATGGCGCTGACCGAGGTGGAGGTGGTCGAGACCGAGGCCGCCATGGCGGGCATCAGCGTCTCCAGCGCGGCGGACGGCTCGGACGGGGCGCTGAAGCCCACGGTCTCGGACGCGCCGCCTTGGAACACGACCAACTCTTGCGGCAGGCGCTTGCGCAGATAGCCCGTCGAACTGATCTGTTTCAGCACCTCAAGAGACTTGCTCGCCGCCGCGTCGCTCAACTCGGACACGTTGCTCACGCCTTCCTGCACCACGCCGAGGCCAAGGCTGTCGAAGCTCTCGCCTTCCGGCTTCACATGGGCCAGATCGGTGCGGTCGAGATAGCTGACGGCCAACTCGCGGAAGATGTAGTCGAGGATCGAGGTCGCGTTCTTGATGCTGTCATTGCCCTGCACCATGCCCGCAGGCTCGAACTTGGTAAAGGTGAAGGCATCGACGAATTCCTCCAGCGGCACCCCGTATTGGAGACCAACGGAGACCGCGATGGCGAAGTTGTTCATCATCGCCCGGAAGCCCGCGCCTTCCTTGTGCATGTCGATGAAAATCTCACCAAGGGAGCCGTCCTGATACTCGCCCGTGCGCAGGTAGACCTTGTGGCCGCCCACGATGGCTTTCTGCGTGTAGCCCTTTCGGCGCTCGGGCATCTTCTCGCGGTGCGATTTGACGATTTCCTTGACGATCACCTTCTCGACGATCTTCTCGGCGAGCACAGCGGCTTTCTCCTGCACCGACCCACTTTCCAGCACCTCGGCGGCCTCGTCGTCATCCTCGACCAGCGAAGAGGCCAGAGGCTGCGAGAGTTTCGAGCCGTCGCGGTAGAGCGCGTTGGCCTTCACCCCGAGGGACCAGCTCAGCTCATAGGCTTTCTGGCAATCCTCGATCGTCGCGTCATTCGGCATGTTGATCGTCTTGGAGATCGCGCCGGAGATGAAGCTCTGCGCCGCCGCCATCATGGTGATGTGGCTGTTCACGCTCAGGAAGCGCTTGCCCTTCTTGCCGCAGACATTGGCGCAGTCGAAGATATGGTAATGCTCTTCGCGGAGATGCGGCGCGCCTTCGAGGGTCATCGTCCCGCACACATGGTCATTTGCCGCGTCGATATCGGCCTTCGAGAAGCCCAAGGACTTGAGCAGATCGAAGGTCGGATCGTTCAGCTTTTCGGCCGGGATGCCGAGCACGTTGGTGCAGAACTCCGCGCCGAGCGTCCATTGGTTGAAGACGAATCGGATGTCGAAAGCTGATGCCAGCGCGGCGTCCACCTTGGCCAGCTCGTTGGGGCCAAAGCCGTGGCCCGCGAGCGTGGTGTGGTTGATCCCCGGCGCGTTGCCGATGGTGCCGTGGCCGACAGCATAAGACACGATCTCCTCGATCTGCGCCGAGCCATAGCCGAGCTTTTCGAGCGCCGCCGGAACGGATTGGTTGATGATCTTGAAGTAGCCACCGCCCGCGAGCTTCTTGAACTTCACCAGCGCGAAGTCCGGCTCGATGCCTGTGGTGTCGCAATCCATCACGAGGCCAATGGTGCCCGTGGGCGCGATCACCGTGGATTGGGCGTTGCGATAGCCATGCTTCTCGCCAAGCTCCAGCGCCTCGTCCCACGCCGCTTTCGACAGCGCGATCAGCTTGTCGTCCGGGCAATTGGCGTGATCGAGCGGCACCGGCGTCACCGACAGCGCCTCGTAGCCCTCTGTCTCGCCATAAGCCGCCGCGCGGTGGTTGCGGATCACGCGGAGCATGTTGTCGCGGTTGCGCTCGAAGCCCGAGAACGGCCCCAACTCGCCTGCGATTTCGGCGGAGGTGGCATAGGCCACCCCGGTCATGATCGCGGTCAGCGCGCCGCAGAGCGCCCGTCCCTCGTCGCTGTCATAGCCGTGGCCCATGTTCATCAACAGCCCGCCAATGTTGGCGTAGCCCAGACCGAGCGTGCGGAAGTCGTAGGAGAGCTGCGCGATTTCCTTCGAGGGGAACTGCGCCATCATCACCGAGACTTCCAGCGTCAGGGTCCAGAGCCGCGCGGCGTGCATGTAGTCCTCGGCCTGAAACTCGCCGTCCTTGAGGAAGGTCAGCAGGTTCATGGACGCAAGGTTACAGGCGGTGTCGTCGAGGAACATGTACTCGGAGCACGGGTTCGAGCCGCGAATTTCGCCATCCGCCGGGCAGGTGTGCCACTCGTTGACCGTGTCGTGGTACTGGATGCCGGGATCGGCGCAGGCCCATGCGGCGTGACCGACCTTGGCCCACAGATCGCGGGCCTTGACGGTTTTCGCCACCTTGCCATCCACGCGGTTGATCAACTCCCAATCTGCGTCTTTCTCAACCGCGTGGAGGAAAGCATTGGTCACCCGGATGCTGTTATTGCTGTTTTGTCCGGAGACCGAGCTATAGGCTTCGCTGTCCCAATCCGTGTCATAAGTCGGAAACTCGATGCTGGTGTGGCCTTGGCGGGCATAATCCAGCACGCGTTTCACGTAAGTCTCGGGCACGGCGACCTTTTTGGCCTCGCGCACCGCCTCTTTCAGTTGCGGGTTCACCTTCGGATCATAGGCGTCCTCCACCGTGCCATCCCACGCGGCGATGGCGGCGAAGATCGCGTTGAGCTTCTGCTCGTGCATCTTGGAGCCCGCGACGATGGACGCCACTTTTTGCTCTTCGATGACCTTCCAGTTGATGAAATCCTCGATATCGGGGTGATCGGCATCGACGATCACCATCTTGGCCGCGCGCCGGGTGGTGCCGCCCGATTTGATCGCGCCAGCGGCCCGGTCACCGATCTTCAGAAAGCCCATGAGGCCCGACGATTTGCCGCCGCCCGACAGCTTCTCGCCTTCGCCGCGCAGGTGGGAGAAGTTGGTCCCGGTGCCGGAGCCGTATTTGAACAGGCGCGCCTCGCGGACCCAGAGGTCCATGATCCCGCCGTCATTCACCAGATCGTCCTGCACGCCCTGGATGAAGCAGGCATGGGGCTGCGGGTGCTCGTAGCTCGATTTCGACTTGGTCAGCTTGCCGGTCTTGTAGTCGACATAGTGGTGGCCTTGCGCCGGGCCGTCGATCCCGTAGGCCCAGTGCAGGCCGGTGTTGAACCATTGTGGGGAGTTCGGCGCGGCGCGCTGGGTGGCGAGCATGTAGCGCATCTCGTCGAAATAGGCGCGCGCATCTTCTTCGGAAGAGAAGTAGCCGCCCTTCCAGCCCCAATAGGTCCACGCGCCCGCCAGACGGTCAAACACTTGCTTGGAGGAGGTCTCGCCGCCCATCTCCGCGCCCTCGGCGGGCACGGAGCGCCACAGGAATTCGGGCACGCCCTTTTCCTTCACGCGCTTGAGCTTGGAGGGCACGCCCGCCTTGCGGAAATATTTCTGCGCGATCACGTCACTGGCCACCTGAGACCAGCTGTCCGGCACTTCGACATCGTCGAGGCGGAACACGACCGTGCCGTCCGGGTTGCGGATCTCGGATACCGTCGAGATGAAGTTCAGGTCCGCATAGGCGTCTTGCCCGGGCGTTGTGAAGATGCGGTCTATTTTCATGGCTGCCTCGCTCCAGCTATTTTTCGTCCGGGTATGCCCGGCTCAGATATAAAGGCCTTGCGGCCTGCTCAGTTTCCGCGCCCACATCGCGGTACAGGTACTCCGCCGCCACGCACCACCAAGCGTGACGTGCAGCTTACGCCGCTGCGGTCTTTTACTGGGATGACTTCCGTCCCCGCTATGTCCCGTGACCGCTGCGCCTCTTATGGAAAAGCACTATATGTTGTGGCCACCGTGACTGCCCGCACAACCTGCCGTATCCGTCGAAGACTCGTCAACGGCTTTTTTACCATAGCGGGGGCAAAGTTTTTCTTGACCGGGCGCCCGCAGATCGCGGGCTCTGTCACGTTTCTGATTCATTCCCCGAACCGCCCACAGCCCGCCGCGCAGACCGCCCCGCATGGTGATCGCGAATTGCCCTTTCATTGGTTGAAATTACGCGCGGGCGCTGATGCAGAGCTTGAAGTTATCCACAGCTTTGCTGCGGTGCAGAACGTCGCACGGGCTTGCCCGCGCGGCACACAGAGCGCCCGTCGGTCCGGGCCGGGCGAGATGCGGCAAACTGTGTCCAAAGCACCGGCGGCGATGCAGAAAAGCACCAGAGGCGCCACAACATGTGGCGGGGCAGGCAAGACGGCCACCAAATGTAGCGCACGCCGGGAGAGTTTGATTCTCCAAATGCGCCGCGCCAGAGCGCGCCCCGCCCCCGCTTCAGGGGGCAGGCATTCGCAACATCACAACATATAGGGCATATAGGGGGGGTAGGTCTGGTCGGAGCGAGAGGATTCGAACCTCCGACCCCCTGTACCCAAAACAGGTGCGCTACCAGGCTGCGCCACGCTCCGGACCTGCGCGGTGCATAAAGCATGTGGCGGCAAAGGGGAATGCTCTTTTTGCCTGACCGTGCAGAGAAATGTCGCGCCTAGCCCGAGGTCGCGCAGGGCCATGCGGCCCCGGGCCCGAAGAACGGATGGCGCAGCTCGCTGCCCGGCGTGATCCCCATGCGCTTGGCCAGCCCGCCATTGATCTCCAGCACCGACACCATGCCGTTGCCGCCGCTGATCGGTGTCTCGTCGCGCGGCTGGGCCCGGTGGTGGATGTGACGGACGATTCCCTCGGGGTCGATGAACAGCATGTCGAGCTCGATCAGCGTGTTGCGCATCCAGAAGCTGAGCACCTGCGGGCGGTCGTAGAGAAACAGCATTCCCGCCGATTGCGGCAGGCTTTCGCGGTGCATCAGCCCGCGTGACCGGGTTTCGGGCGTGTCGGCGATTTCCACGGTGAAGCGCGCGCTGCCCCAGTCGCCGCGCAGATGCACGGTATCGGGGCGGCACTCCGCGAAGACGACCTGCGACGACAGAAGAAGCGCACCCAGTGCGCCGAGCCAAACCCGCGCTATTTCAGTCCAGCTTCCCATGCGACCACCTCTGCCGCCATGCGGCCCCGCTTCCCGTCCACCACGCGCAGCGCAAGCGCCTCGCCCGGTTGCAGATCGCTCAGGCCGGACCGGCGCAGCACTTCGACATGCACAAATACGTCTTCGGCCTTGCCGAATACATTGGCGAACCCGAAGCCCTTGGCCTTATCAAACCACTTCACACGGGCCGGCTCAAGAGGGGTTGCGCGCAGCTCCTCGGCATCAAACATCGCGATGTCGGCAAGCGGCGGTGTTTCTTCCGAAACGGGCGGTTCGATACTGTAAATCTCGGTCGCCTGCGCCCCGCGCTCGGTGCGCTGGAGGGCGATTTCGATATGGGAGCCGTCCGCGACGCTGCTTTGCCCGAAATTGCGCAAAACGTTCACATGCAGCAGAATGTCCGGCCCACCGGTCTCCGCGACCACGAAGCCGAACCCTTTGACAGGATCAAACCACTTCACGTGACCGCGCACGCGTTCATCCACGCCCTGTGTGTACTCTTCCGTCACCGGCTCGTCTCAATATCGTCATGTGCCCCGTTGACCCGTTTTCACGGGCCTGTAACGCACATTTCACCGTTATTTTGAGTGGATTCAAGCACAAAAGCGCAAAAATCTGCCGGTGCAATTTCACGACGCGCGAATTTTTCAATTAATTTCAGGGGCTTAACCTGTCTATTTGCCAGTCTGAGGCGATTGTTTCACGCCGCCATCTGAACCGATCATGAAGCCGAAAAGCGCCATCCGCCCAGAATTCTATCTCCAGCGGCGTGATGCGATACCCTCCCCAGAACGGCGGCCGCGACGGGTTCGCACCCTGCCGCGCCGTCACCTTCGCGACCTCCGCGACCAGCGTCGCGCGGCTCGACAGCGGCTTCGACTGGTCCGACGCCCAAGCCCCCAGCCGGCTCTTGAGCGAGCGCGAGGCGAAATAGGCATCGGCCTGCGGGCCGTCCTCCTTCTTGACCAGCCCGCGCACCCGGATCTGGCGGCGCAGCGACTTCCAATGCAGCACAAACGCCGCCTTGCCCGCCGCGTCGATCTCGGTCGCCTTCTGGCTGGTGTAATTGGTGTAGAACACGAAGGCCGCGTCCTCGACCTCCTTCAGGAGCACCATCCGCGCATTTGGCAGCCCGTCGGCGTCGACGGTGCTGAGCGCAATCGCGTTGGGATCGTTGGGCTCGCTGGCCTCGGCCTCCTTCAGCCAGGACCGCGCGATCTCGAACGGGTCCTCGCCCGCGAAAATTCCGTCCCGGTCGCTCATGTCACACTCCTTTTCCGGCTCACGAGGCACCGAACCGTAGCCCGGCCAACACGCCCGGGCAATGGCAGCCGCAACGTCACCCACGGCATCTTGAAGCCCTCAGCGCAATCGCCTAAAGCACATCGGACACATTCGACGTGCGGGGACAGAGCTTATGACGGAGTTGATGGCGGGCAAACGCGGCCTGATCATGGGTTTGGCGAATGACAAATCCATCGCCTGGGGCATCGCCAAGACGCTCGCGCAGCATGGTGCGGAGCTTGCCTTCTCCTATCAGGGCGAGGCGCTCAAGAAGCGCGTCGGCCCCCTCGCCGGGCAGCTGGGCTCGGACATCGTGCTGCCCTGCGATGTGGGCGACGAGGCCTCGCTGGACGCGCTCTTCGCCGATCTCAAGGACCGCTGGGGCGGGCTGGATTTCGTTGTCCATGCCATCGGCTTTTCCGACAAGAACGAGCTGCGCGGGCGCTATGTCGACACCACGCGCGGCAATTTCGCCATGTCGATGGATATCTCGGTCTACTCCTTCACCGCCGTGATGCAGCGCGCCGAAAAACTCATGAAACCGGGCAGTTCCGCGCTGACCTTAACGTATTATGGCGCCGAGAAAGTCATGCCCCATTACAACGTGATGGGCGTTGCCAAGGCCGCGCTGGAGGCCTCGGTGCAATATCTGGCCGAGGATCTCGGCAAGGACGGCATCCGCGTCAACGCGATCTCCGCCGGTCCGATCAAGACCCTCGCCGCCTCCGGCATCGGCGATTTCCGCTACATCATGAAGTGGAACGAGTACAACTCGCCCCTGCGCCGCAACGTGACCCTCGAAGACGTGGGCAAGGCCGCGCTCTTCCTGCTCTCCGATCTCGGCAGCGGCACCACCGGCGAGAACCTGCATGTGGATGCCGGCTACCATGTCGTCGGCATGAAGGCGGTCGATGCGCCGGATATGAGCAAAGGATAACCCCCATGGCCGAGCGTCTTCCGCATGAAAAAGGTTTCCATGTCTCCTGGGACCAGTTGCACCGCGACAGCCGCGCCTTGGCGTGGCGGCTCGACAAGAAGGGCCCGGACGATGGCGCGTGGCGTGCCGTCGTGGCGATCACCCGGGGCGGCATGGCCCCCGCGATGATCGTCGCGCGCGAGCTTGGCATCCGCACCGTCGATACGATCTCGGTGAAATCCTACCATGCGGGCGGCGGCAAGGAAGATGCGCGCCGCGATGCGGAAGTTCTGAAAAGCCCCGATGCGGAGGTCATGGGCGACGGCACAGGCATCCTGATCGTCGATGATCTGGTGGACACCGGCAAAACGCTCGAACTGGTCCGCGAGCTTTACCCAGCCGCCCATTTCGCCACCGTCTATGCCAAACCGCAAGGCGAGCCGCAGGTGGATGATTTCATCACCGGCGTCAGTCAGGACACGTGGATTTTCTTCCCGTGGGACATGGCGCTGCAATATGTCGAGCCCTATCGCGGCAAGGACTGAGCTGGCCCGGCGCTCACGCGGGTGTCTTGCCCTCAGCTTGCCGGGCATAGTCTTCCGCATCGAACCAGCCGCGTGACGCCTTGACCTCGAGGGTGTCCGTGAGCTCCCACTCCTCCCACCCCCGAATGTTCAACGGGTTGCCGCTGCTGGCATCATGGCCTGTGAATGTCCAAACGAAAATCACATGCGTGCCGGCGCAGCGCACGTCATCACAGGTCAGCGTCAAGTCCGGGACATCGGCATAAAAACCGGCTGCCATGTCCTCTACCCGCGACCGGCCACTCCACGGATCGCCGTTGTTGATGGTGATTTCGCCATCAAGGGCATAAAAAGAGGCGACGGCCTCTGCCGATTTCGAGTTCCAGGCCGCAGTATAATCTGCAGCCATTTTCTCAACGGCCTTCACATCCACCATCCTATCACCTTTCGAAATTTGGATGCGCCACCGTAGCAGTCTCCCATAACCCGTCCAGAACAATCGTCGGCGCGCCTGCACGCCTCTTGCGTCTTGCGGCAAAACCCCAGTATCTGAACATATGTTCAAAAAGCGCATGGGGAGGATGCCATGGACCTGACAACAACCGCCGCGATCATCACCGGAGGGGCGTCCGGCCTCGGCGAGGCCACCGCGCGCTATTTTGCCGAAGCAGGCGCGCAAGTGACCATTCTCGACCGGGACACCGCACGCGGCGAGGACGTGGCCGCCGATACGGACGGCACCTTCGTCTATACCGATGTCTCCGACGAGGCCTCGGTGCAGAACGCCATCGGGATCGCGATGAGCACCATGGGCCGCATCACGGCGGCGGTGAACTGCGCCGGGATCGCCGCCGCGATCAAGACCGTGGGCCGCGACGGCCCCCACCCGCTCGACGCCTTCCGCCGCACGATCGACGTGAACCTTGTCGGCACCTTCAACGTGGCCCGCCTTGCTGCCGAAGCGATGATGCAGAACGCGCCCGAGCCCGATGGCGCGCGCGGCGTGATCATCAACACCGCCTCCATCGCCGCCTTTGACGGGCAAAAGGGACAGGCCGCCTATGCCGGCTCCAAGGGGGGCGTGGTCGGCATGACCCTGCCCATGGCCCGCGATCTGGCCTCCACCGGCATCCGCGTGATGGCCATCGCGCCGGGGCTGTTCCTGACCCCGATGCTCGAAGGCCTGCCCGAGGACGCCCGCGCGCAACTCGCCGCCGACGTGCCGAACCCGGCCCGTCTGGGCGATCCGCGCGAATATGCGCGGCTGGCGGGGTTCATCGTCGAAATGGGATATCTGAACGGCGAGGTGATCCGCCTCGATGGCGCTTTGCGGATGCGCTAGGGGGGGACGCGCCGCGTAGGGTGGGCAATTTGCCTCAGCCTGCCGCTTTAGCGGCGGGCGGAGTCCGGCAGGCGCTTTTCGTTTTGCGAAAAGCTTCCGGGAGGACCACCATTGCGAAAGGTTAACGCGGGACCACCGTACGCTGCGATAATCCGGGAACGAATCAATAACGAGCCATACAGGTGCCATACGCCCCGCCATACACCTGCCACACCTTGTTTTTAGGGCGTTAACCCGCGTTTCGAGACATTTTCGCGATCTCGACCGTTGCGTGCGGTCGCAGCGTTAACCTTCGGCCTTCTCGGCCAACTCCAGCCACTCTTCTTCCGACGCCGCCAGCTTGGTCTGGCGTTCGGTCAGCGCTTCGGTCGCCTTGCGGAATTTCACCGGCTCACGCGTGAAAAGGTCCGGGTCGGACAGCAACTCTTCAAGCTTGCCGATCTCCGCCTCAAGCCGCTCCATTTCCGCCGGGAGCGCATCCAGCCGATGCTTCTCGGTGAAGCTGAGCCCCGTCGGCTTCGCCTTTTTCTGCGTCAGCTTCGGCTCGGAAGGCTTTGATTTTTCTTTTTCTTCCGGCGTCTGGTCGGGTTGTCTCTGCGCTTGGTAGTCGGACCAGCCCCCGGCATAGACCACCGCCTGCCCGTTGCCCTCCATCGCGATGGTCGTGGCCGCCACGCGGTCGAGAAAGTCGCGGTCGTGGCTCACCATCAGCACCGTGCCGGAATAGGTCTCAAGGAGTTCCTGAAGCAGGTCCAGCGTTTCGATGTCGAGATCGTTGGTCGGCTCGTCGAGCACCAGAAAATTGCTCTCCCGCGCCATGATCCGCGCCAGCAGAAGCCGCGCTTTTTCCCCGCCTGACAAGGACTTGACCGGCGCGCGGGCCTGCCGCTCGTCAAAGAGGAAATCCTTCAGATACCCCACCACATGCCGGGGCGCGCCGCGCACCATCACCTGATCCGCAGCCCCTTTGACGCGCATATCCGGGTCATGCACGAGGCTGTCCCAGAGGCTCGCTTCGGGGTCGAGTTGCGCGCGGTTCTGGTCGAACCAAGCGATCTCCAGATTGGTGCCGAGCGTCACCGTGCCGGTGTCGGGCGTCTCCTGCCCAATCAGCATCTTGACCAGCGTGGTCTTGCCCACGCCATTGGGCCCCACCAGCGCCACACGGTCGCCGCGCATCAGCGTCACGTCGAAGGGTTTGAGGATGAGCTTGTCGCCATAGGCCTTTGAAATACCTTTGGCTTCCACGACCTTCTTGCCGGAGGTCTGGCCGCCCTCCAGCGCCATCGCCGCCGTGCCCTGCCGCTTGATCTGCGCCGCCCGCTGCGCGCGCAAATCCTGCAAGGCCCGCACCCGGCCCATGTTGCGTTTGCGCCGCGCCGAGATGCCTTCGACGGCCCAGCGGGCCTCCGCCTTGATCTTGCGGTTGAGCTTGTGGCGCTCGCTGTCTTCTTCTTGCCAGACCTTTTCGCGCCACGCCTCGAAGCCCGCAAAGCCGGTCTCCTGCCGCCGCACCTCGCCCCGGTCGACCCAGAGCGTCGCGCGCGTCAGTGCGGTCAGGAAGGCCCTGTCGTGGCTGATCAGCACAAAGCCCGCGCGGGTCGATTTCAACTCGCTTTCGAGCCAGCCGATCGCCTCGATGTCGAGATGGTTGGTGGGTTCATCGAGCAACATCAGATCGGGCGCTTCGGCCAGCAGTTTGGCCAGCGCAGCCCGCCGCCGCTCCCCGCCGCTCGCCGTGGCAACGGGCCGGGCGGGATCAAATTTCAGCCCCTCGCCCGCGCGCTCGACACGGTATAGCTCGCCCGGCTCCAGCCCACTCGCGGCAAACGCGCCAAGGGTTTCAAAGCCGGTGAGGTCCGGGTCCTGCTCCATGTAGCCGGTCGAGATGCCCGGCCCGACGACACGGGTGCCCCGGTCCGGTTCAACAACGCCCGCCATCACCTTGAGAAGCGTGGATTTTCCTGACCCGTTCCGGCCCACGAGCGCGAGCCGGTCGCCGGGCTGGACGGTCAGCGAGACCCCGTCGAAGACAGGATCGCCGCCGAAGGTCAGCGAGATATCGGAGAGTTGCAAAAGGGGGACGCGCGCCATGCCCGCGTGCTATCCATGCGCCGCGCCCCCGTCAATCGGATTTGCGCTCAGCCCGCCACCGCCCGCAGGAGCCGCTTGCGCGCCTCGGGGATGCCGCTGATCTCCACGCCGGTGAACACATGCAGCGTGTTCAACTGGCGATCCACCACCGCGTGATCGCTGACCCAACCGCCCATCATCAGGTAGGTTTTGAGCAAGGGCGGCATCCGCAGCATCGCCTTGCGCCGGTCGGGCTTACGCCGCAGCCGCGCGGCGAAGCGGAACACATCGGGCGCCTTGACGCGCGGCAGCCAGCGCGGCGGCGCGAGATGGCGGTCCTTGAGCATCGCGAAGGCGTCGAGATAGGATTCGGTTTCGGTGCCCTGAAACGAGCTGCAGCCGAACAGCAGGTCGATCTCGTGATCGTCCACAAACCGGGTCATCGCCCCCCAGGCCACGCGCAGGATATCGGGGTCGGACATCTCCGGGTCCACGCAGAACCGCCCCATCTCCACCATGCGCCCCTCGAACCCGGCGAGATTGGACAGCTCGTAAAACTGTGCCGAGTAGCTCATGGAGATGGTCTCCCCCGTCAGGGTGAGCATCCGAAAGCAGCAGGCAAGCGCGCCGGTCCGGCGATCTTCGATGAGGATATGCTGGCAGCTGTCGTCGAAGGCATCGGCATCCACCGCGCAGTCCAGACCGAAGGCACGGGCCCGCAAGGCCTGTGCGCGCTCCACATCCTCCGGCCGCGCGGCACACCGGGCGATGTAGGGTCCTCTTTCCAGCACATCCATCACGACACCCTTCTCACACAAGCAGGACTGCCCGTATACCGCCCCTGTGACAGCTGTGCGGCAGGCACGTGACACTTGGACGATCAGAACGACGGCGAGAGACGTCCCAGACCGCCGAGCAACTGCCGAATAAACGTCCGGTCCACGATGCTCGACTCGGTCACGCGGCGCTCCAGGGCCACGACACGGCCATCCTCAAGTCCAAAGCGCTCGATATTGCTGACCACGCCGTCCGAATCGAAGCTGATCGCCAGAACTTCACGCTCGACCACTTCGGGCTCGAAATAGGCAAAGCTGCGGACGCGAGAGCGGACATAGTAATAGCCACTGTCTTCCAGAATTCCTGAAGACGAGGGCGGGCCGACCGTGTCTTCGACGCTCGCCCGCGTATCTATTCCCACCACGATCTCGCGCAGGTCTTCGGAGGGCGGCACATAGCCGTGATTGCGGTAGCTCGCCACGCAGGCGCCGAGAGACAGGACGAGCACCGCCGCCAAACTCCATCTGATCCACGCCATTCCCGGTCCTCTTTTCACGCCGCGCCGCCCTTGCGCCGCGACCGCGCGGCTTTTATTCGCATTAGCAACGGAAGCGCGCCGGTTCAAGAAGAGGCTGCGTTCCCACAACTCAGGCGAGAGAGCACGTAACGTGACCCAGACCGACCCCAGCGCCCAGAACACCCCCCCGAGCCGCCATGCGCTGCGCGTGGCCGATCTGCTGCAAAGACGTGAGACCGCGTTCGATCTGACCCCCGATGGCGCGGAGCTTGCAGCGCTGCGCGATCTGCTCGGGCTGACCGATCTGCGCAAGCTCTCGTTCACCGGCGCGCTGATGCCGGTGGACAAGCAGGACTGGCAGCTTGAGGGCCGGCTTGGCGCGACGGTCGTGCAGCCCTGCGTGGCGACGCTGGAGCCGGTGACGACGCGGATCGAGACCGAGGTGGCGCGGCTCTTCACGACGGACTTCGAAGAGCCGGACGCGGTGGAGACCGAAATGCCCGAGGACGACCGGACCGAGCCGCTCGGCTCCCATATCGACCTGTGGCAAATCGCCGGCGAGGCGCTCAGTCTTGCCCTGCCGCTCTATCCACGCGCTCCAAACGCGCAGGCACCGGTGGAGATTCGCGTGACCGAACCCGGTGCGGCCCCGATGTCGGACGACGAGGCCAAACCCTTCGCGGGCCTCGCGGCGCTGAAGGCGCAACTCACCGCCAAAGACGAGGACGACTGAGCCCGGCGGTTCGGCAAAAAAACGCCTTGCGCGGGGGAAATTTCCCAGTATTTTTGCGCGCTCCGCCGAATTAGGGTTGGACAAGCTGAGGCCAAGGGCCTAAACGCTCCCAGACCTGACCGCAGGCATCGAATTTTGTAGGGTCCGGCGCAGTGGCGCCGCGTCCTTCCGCAACATATGTGACGAAAAGGGCCGCTCCCATGGCTGTGCAACAGAACAAAGTGTCGAAATCGCGCCGCAACAACCGCCGCGCGCATGATTCCCTCGTCGCGGCCAATCCCGCCGAGTGCAACAATTGCGGCGAGATGAAGCGCCCGCACCATGTCTGCGCGGCCTGTGGCCATTATGACGACAACGAAATCGTCGCGCTGACCGAAGAAATCGATCTGGAAGACGACGCGGCCTAACGGCGGCACCGTGCCGGACCGCGGCGCCAGCCATCCCGGCCGGCACGCAGGGCCGGGCAGCTTTCGCAAAGGCACATCATGACGGCCTCGTCCGACCCGACCTTGAGCGTCCGCAGGAGCACGATCCTGTCCGTCGACGTCATGGGGGGCGACAGGGGGCCGGCTGTGGTGATCGCGGGCTGCGACGAGTCTGCCCGCAAGAACCCCGATATCGGCTTTATCCTGCACGGCCCCGAGGCGGACCTGCGCCCGCTGGTGGCGCGCCGCAAGTCTCTCGCAGGCCGCTGCGAGATCCGCGACGCCCCGGACGTGGTGTCGATGGACGACAAGCCCAGCCATATCGTGCGCCACGGCAAAGGCACGTCCATGTGGTCCGCGATCGAAGCGGTACGCAATGGCGAGGCGACCGTGGCGGTGTCCTGCGGCAATACCGGCGCGCTGATGGCACTGTCGATGATCCGCCTCAAGCGCCTGCCCGGGGTCAACCGCCCTGCCATCGCGATCCTTTGGCCCTCGCGCAACCCGCAGGGCTTCAATGTGATGCTTGACGTGGGCGCGGATGTGCGCGCCGATGCCTCCGACCTGATGCAATACGCGCTGATGGGGGCCTCTTATGCCCGCAACGGGTTTGACCTGCACCGCCCCCGCATCGGGCTGCTGAATGTCGGCACCGAGGAGCACAAGGGCCGCGCCGAACTCAAGGAAGCGTTCGACCTGATCACCCGCAACGCCGATCAGGCCGATTATGATTTCGTGGGGTTCGTGGAGGGCAGCGATATCCCCGGTGATGTCTGCGATGTGATCGTCACCGACGGGTTCACCGGCAACGTGGCGATCAAGACCGGCGAAGGCACCGCCGGGCTGATGGGCGATCTGCTGCGCGAGGCCTTCGCCTACACGCCGCTGTCGCGCCTCGCCTCGCTGCTGGCCTATACCTCGCTGCGGCGTCTGCAAAAGCGCATCGACCCGCGCCGGATGAATGGCGGCGTGTTTCTCGGCCTCAACGGCACGGTGGTGAAGTCCCATGGCTCGGCGGACGCCACCGGCGTGTCGGCGGCGCTGAAGCTGGCGTTTCAGCTTGCACAGATCGGATTTACCGACAAACTGGCGGCCCGCGTCGCGGCGGCGATCAACGACGCCGCCACTGCGCAGGCGCAGAACGAGGCCGGCGAACGGCCCGGACCCAACGAAAGACAGGAGGCAGGCGAATGATCCTTCGGGCTGTTGTGCGGGGCGTGGGGCACTATCTGCCCGAGCGCATTGTCGAAAATGCCGAGTTCGAAGCCACGCTGGACACCACCGATGAATGGATTCGCGCCCGCTCCGGGATCGAACGCCGCCATTTCGCCGCCGAAGACCAGACCACGTCACAGATGGCCGCCGAGGCGACACGCGCCGCGCTTGCCGATGCCGGGATGGACGCTGCCGATCTCGACGCGATCATCGTGGCGACCTCGACGCCGGATCTGACCTTTCCCTCCGCCGCCTCCATGGTTCAGGCCGAGCTAGGACTGACCAGCGGTTTTGCCTTCGACGTGCAGGCGGTCTGCGCGGGCTTTGTCTATGCGCTGGCCAATGCCAACGCGCTGGTCGTCTCCGGGCAGGCGCGCCGCGTCGCGGTGATCGGCGCCGAGACCTTCTCGCGATTGATGGACTGGACCGACCGCAGCACCTGCGTTCTGTTCGGCGATGGCGCGGGCGCGCTGATTATCGAGGCGCAGGAGGGCAGCGGCACCCCCGAGGATCGCGGCATCCTGTCGACCGACCTCAACTCGGACGGGCGTCACAAGGACCTGCTCTACGTCGATGGCGGTGTGTCGACCGGCACCACCGGCGTTCTGCGGATGCAGGGCAATCAGGTCTTCCGCCATGCGGTCGAGAAGCTGACGGCCACCGCGCAAACGGCGATGGACAAGGCCGGCGTACGCGCCGATGAGATCGACTGGATCGTGCCGCATCAGGCCAATATCCGGATCATTCAGGGCACCGCCAAGAAGATGGGTCTGCCGATGGAGAAAGTCGTCGTCACCGTGCAGGATCACGGCAACACCTCGGCGGCCTCGATCCCGCTGGCGCTGTCGGTCGGCAAGGCGCGCGGGCAGATCAAGCAAGGCGATCTGATCATCACCGAAGCCATCGGCGGGGGCCTTGCATGGGGCGCCGTCTTGCTCCGCTGGTAAGCGGTTTTCCCGGCAAAGCCCTGAAAACGCATGGATTACAATGAAATTCGCTATTATGGGTCATTGACTCGAAAAACGATCGGGCACTAAAGTGCAAGCAAACACAGGGGGATAGCATGAGCGACAAGACTGTCACGCGGATGGACCTGAGCGAAGCGGTGTTTCGTGAAGTGGGCCTTTCGCGGAACGAAAGCGCGCAACTGGTAGAGAGCGTGCTGGAGCACATGTCGGACGCGCTCGTGCGTGGCGAGCAGGTGAAAATCTCGTCCTTCGGGACCTTCTCGGTCCGGGAGAAATCGGCGCGCATGGGCCGCAACCCGAAGACCGGCGAGGAAGTGCCGATCAACCCGCGCCGCGTGCTGACCTTTCGCCCGTCGCACCTGATGAAAGATCGCGTGGCCGTCGGCAACAAGAGCAAATGACCAAATCCGCCGACGCCTTTCGCACCATTTCAGAAGTGGCCGATTGGCTCGGCGTCCAACCCCATGTCCTGCGATTCTGGGAATCCAAGTTCACACAGGTGAAGCCGGTGAAACGCGCCGGCGGGCGGCGTTATTACCGCCCCGGCGACATGGCGCTGCTGGGCGGGATACGTCAATTGCTGCATGAGGATGGCCTGACCATCAAGGGCGTTCAGAAAATCATCCGCGAAGAGGGCGTGGCGCATGTCGCAGACCTGTCACCGCCGCTCGACGAGCAGCTTGATCAGATCGCGCTGGACACCCCCTCGGAAGAGGTCTCCGTGACCGACCCCGCGCAACCGGATATGTTTGCGCCGCCTGAGAGTGCGCCCTTCGAGAACGTGGCCCAACCGCCGCGCGCGGTTCCGGAGGCGCATGTTTCGGAGCCACCTGCGGCGCAGGAGGCCCCGGAGACATCGGTTCCCGACACCCCTGCCCCAGTTGCTTCTGCCCCGGACGCGCCTGTCCCGGACGCACCTGTCCCCGACGCACCAATGGCCGAGGATGTCCCCTCCGAACCGGCCACTGTGACCGCGTTGCCCGGCTTCATGACCGCGCGGAGCCAGACCGAACCGGAGGCCGCCGACACAGCCGAGCCCTCTGCCCCGCCTGCGCCGGACCGGGCCGAGCCTCCCACTCCGCAAGCCTCCGACAGCAGCGAGACCGAACCCGCCGGCGACCTGCCGCGCTTCCTTCAGACGTCTGTCACAGAGAGTGACGCCGCTACGGAGGCGCCCCCTGCGGACGTGACACCCGCAGATGCAGACCCGGCAGAGCCGCAAAAAGAGGCAGCCGCGCCCGCCTCGGAGACAGCACATGCCAAGCCGCTGATTGTCGAGGCGCCCGATCCCGACGCGGCAAGCTTCGCCGTTGCACCGGCGGCCCTCACGGCGGCACTTCGCACCGTGCGCCTGAGCCCGGCGCAGCGCCGGACCGTGGCGCCGCTCGTCGCCCGGCTCGCCGCACATCGCGACAGGCTCGCCTCCGACGCGGCCCCAACCGACACGCCCTGACGGTCTGTGGCGGGCGAATGCGAAAATCCTCATTTGACCCTTGTCACGGCCCGTCAATACGGTATGACAGCCCTCAGTTCGGGCTATGGCGCAGCCTGGTAGCGCGTCCGTCTGGGGGACGGAAGGTCGCAGGTTCGAGTCCTGCTAGCCCGACCAACATCACCCCGCTTTCTCTCGCTTCGGCGCGCAAGGGCGCAGGAGACAGGATATGAGCGGGGTTCTTCCCAACCAACAGATCCACCGGATGATCGCTGAGGGCGAGATCCTGCTGGACGCGCCGTCGACGGCTGGTCAGGTGCAACCCGCAAGCCTCGATCTGCGCCTTGGCACGGTCGCTTACCGCGTGCGCGCCTCCTTTCTCGCGGGGGCGGGCCGCAGCGTGTCGGACCGGCTGGCTGCCTTTGAGATGCACCGGGTGGATTTGTCGGACGGGGCGGTGCTCGAAAAGGGCTGCGTCTATCTCGTGCCGCTGATGGAGAGCCTTGCGCTGCCTGCGAAGGTGAGCGCGGTGGCCAATGCCAAAAGCTCGACGGGACGGCTCGACCTGCTCACCCGCACCATCACCGATGGCGGCACCGAGTTCGACCGAATCCCCGCCGGTTATCACGGCCCGCTTTATGCCGAGATTTGCCCGCGCAGCTTCTCGGTTCTGGTCCGGCCCGGCATGCGCCTGAACCAGATTCGCTTCCGCACCGGCCATGCCGTGCTGGACGATGCCACGCTCCGCGCGCTGCACGCCGACACCCCACTGGTGGATGGGCCTGCCATGATCGACGATGGCTTGGGCTTTTCCGTCGATCTCAAACTTCCGGACACCACGCTGGTGGGCTACCGCGCCAAACCCCATACAGGCCTGATCGATCTCGACCGGATCAGTGCCTATGATCCGGCGGAGTATTGGGAAGAGGTGCATACCGAAGACGGCCAGATCATCCTCGATCCCGGCGCGTTCTATATCCTCGTGAGCCGCGAAGCGGTCCATATCCCGCCGCTCTATGCCGCCGAAATGGCCCCGTTCCTTGCCATGGTGGGCGAGTTCCGGGTCCACTATGCGGGCTTTTTCGACCCCGGCTTCGGCCATGACGCGGCGGGCGGCACGGGTTCACGCGGCGTGCTGGAGGTGCGCTGCCACGAGGCGCCCTTCGTGCTGGAACATGCGCAGGTGGTCGGACGGCTGGTCTATGAGCGGATGGCCGAGGTCCCGACCCAGCTTTACGGCGCGGGCATCGCCTCGAATTATCAGGGTCAGGGCCTAAAACTGTCCAAGCACTTTAAGAGCGCCTAGAGCAGGTCGCTGGAAAGTGGTATGCAGTTTTCAGCTCTTCGACATTCGAAATCAATAAGTTAGAGGGGGTTGCGTGACTGCGAATGAACGCGACGCGCTCTGCCGCCCCGCCAAGATCGCACCCTACAAGCCGGGCCACGGCAAGTGGCCGGTGTCGTGATGAGCCGGCTCAGCGCCCTTCGAACTGCGCCTTGCGCTTCTCGGTAAAGGCCAGCACACCTTCCTTGAAGTCACGGCTTTGTCCACAAGCTCCCTGCTCGCGGGCCTCAAGCGCCAATTGGTCCTCTTCGCTGTTATCCCATGAGGCCCGGATGACCCGCTTGATCGCGCCATAGGCCGCCGTCGGGCCCTCCGCGAGGTGCTGCGCGCGCGCTTTGACATGGGCCTCGAACGCATCGTCCGGCACCGCCTCCCAGATCAGCCCCCAAGCATCGGCATCCTTGGCGCTGATCTTGTCGGCGAAGAGCGCAGCCCCCATCGCCTTGGCCATGCCCATGGAACGCGGCATCGTGTAGGTGCCGCCCGCGTCGGGGATGAGGCCGATCCGCGCGAAGGCCTGCAGGAAATAGGCGCTTTCGGCGGCGATCACCACATCGGCGGCGAGCGCAAGGTTCGCCCCGGCCCCGGCGGCGGCCCCGTTCACGGCGGCAATGGTCGGCACCGGGCAATGGGTGATCGCGTCGAGCATCGGCTGGTATTCATCGCGCAGGGTGCGTTCGAGATCGAGATTGGCTGCGTTGGCCCGGTCGCCCAGATCCTGCCCCGAGCAGAAGGCGCGCCCGGACCCGGCCAGCACCACGACCCGCGCGCTTTTGCCCGCCTCCTTCACCGCATGGGTGATCTCGGCCCGCATCTGCGTGGTCAGCGCGTTCATCTTGTCCGGGCGGTTCAGGATGATGGTGGTCACGCCACCAGCGCTCTGGACATCGAGGGTTTCGTAATTCATGGCAAATCTCCCGCTTTGTCATAGTCCTAGCAGATGGCGCAGCGAGGGGAAGCGGGGCGCTGCGTCAGTCTTTCAGAATTTCACGCAGCCGGTCCTGCTCTTCGGCGCTGAGTGCGGTCTGGCCCTCGGCAGGTTCCGGCTCGTGCGATCGTCCGCGCAGATAGGTGACCGCGCCCAGAACGGCAATCGCCATCATCGCCGGACCCGCCAGCCAGAGCGCGAGGTTGGAGCCGGTCTTCGGCGGGTCCATCAGCACGAACTCGCCATAGCGCTCCACAAACCATGCACGCACCTCGGCATCGCTCGCGCCCCCGTCGATAAGCTCACGGATCGAGCGCCGCGCATCCACGGCCCATTCCGCGTTCGAGGAGGACACCGCCTCCGATTGGCACTTCACGCAGCGAATCTCATGATCGAGCGCCCGCGCCCGCGCCTCCAGCGCCGGGTCGGACAGCATTTCTCGGGGGTCGAGCGCCAGAGCGGGGCCGGCGGCTATAAGCCCGATCAGGAACGCACGCCGCTTCATTCCGCCGGCACCGGAACGGCTTTGGATTTGCGCGCGCCCGCCGCCACCCGGAAGCGGCGATCCGAGAGCGACAGCAGCCCGCCAAGCGCCATCAGCCCCGAGCCAATCCAGATCCAGTTGGTGAGCGGTTTGATATAGGTCCGGACGGCCCAGCCCCCGTTAGCCTGCGCATCGCCGATCACCACATAGACATCGCGCGCGAGGTTATAGTCGATCGCGGCCTCCGTCGTGGGCATCTGCGCCACCGGGTAGATGCGTTTTTCGGGCCGCAACTGCGAGATTTCCTGCCCGTCCTTGGCCAAAGTCACGAAGCCCATCGTGGAGATGTAATTCGGCCCCTCGACGCGCTGCACATCATCCAGCGTCAACTCGAAACCCTTGACCTCGAACGATTGGCCGATCTGCGCAACCCGGATATCCTCGTGCTGCCATGCCATCAGGCCCGACACGCCGAGCATCGTCACGCCAAGCCCGATATGCGCCACCGCCTTGCCCCAGTCAGCGCGCGGCAGGCGCCAGAGCCGGGCCACCGAGCCCTGCTTGCCAGTCCGCGACCACAGCTCTACAGCCGAGGCCATGGTGATCCACGCGGCGAGGAACACGCCCGCAGGACCAAGGATCGTGCGGCCTGTCTGCATCGCCCAGACGAACATGCCAAGCACCAGCGCCAGCCCGAACGCGTAGCGCAACTGATAGGCCGCGCGTCCGATCTTGCCGCGTTTCCACGGCATCATGCCGCCCAGTGGCAGGATCAGGCCGAGCACCGCCATGAAGGGGGTGAAGGCCGCGTTGAAGAAGGGCGGGCCCACGGAGAGTTTGCGGTCGAAGAGCATCTCAGCCACGAGCGGCCACATGGTGCCCACGAAGACCACGAAACAGGACACCGCGAGCAGGACGTTATTCGCCACCAGAGCACTTTCGCGGCTGACCATGCCGAAGACGCCTTTAGCCTCCATCGTGCCTGCGCGCAGCGAGAAAAGGATCAGCGCACCGCCCGTGAAGAAGGCAAGGATCATCAAGATGAACACGCCGCGTTCAGGGTCGTTTGCAAAGGCGTGGACTGAAGTCAGCAGGCCCGAGCGCACGATGAAAGTCCCGATCAGCGAGAAGCCGAAGGCGAGGATTGCCAGCAGGATCGTCCAGCTTTTCAGCGCCTCGCGCTTTTCCACGACGATGGCCGAATGAAGCAGCGCAGCAGCAAGCAGCCATGGCATGAAGGAGGCGTTTTCCACCGGGTCCCAGAACCAGAAGCCACCCCAGCCAAGCTCGTAATAGGCCCACCACGAGCCGAGCGCGATGCCGATCGTGAGGAACACCCACGCCGCGAGCGTCCAAGGGCGCACCCAGCGGCCCCATGCGGCGTCCACGCGTCCTTCAATCAATGCGGCGACTGCGAAGGAGAAGGCCATCGAGAGGCCCACATAGCCGAGATAGAGGAACGGCGGGTGGAACGCGAGTCCGGGGTCCTGCAAGAGCGGGTTGAGGTCTTGGCCGTCAAAGGGCGGCACGGCGACGCGCAGGAACGGGTTGGAGGTGAAGATGATGAAGGCGAAAAACGCAACGCCAATAGAGGCTTGCACCGCCAGAACGCGGGCGCGCAGGGTTGGCGGAAGGTTCCCGCCGAACCACGCCGCCATCGCACCGAATAGAGCCACGATCAGCACCCAGAGCAGCATGGAGCCCTCGTGATTGCCCCATGTGCCAGAGATCTTGTAGAGCATCGGCTTGGCGCTGTGCGAGTTCAGCACCACGAGGCGCAGAGAGAAATCGGACACGATAAAGGCCCACATCAGCGCGCCGAAACTTAGCGCTGTGAGCGCGAATTGCGCGTTTGCGGCAGGCTCGGCGACGGCCATGAGCCGCGCGTCGCGCTTCCACGCGCCGTAGAGGGGAACGACCGTCTGCACGATGGCAACGCAGAAGGCGAGGATGAGGGCGAAGTGACCGAGCTCTGTAATCATGATGCGAAGTATATGGCATGCCCGGCCCCGCGCAATAACGGAGGCGAAAATGCCGCATCACAGCTGTGTCAGTTTGCGGGCGTGGGAAGGGGGCTAAGCGAACGGCGCTTTGCCCCCGGTCTGCAGCCCCCTGCCCACGCTCAGGCCGCGCGCCGCCACGCCTCCAGAGCGGGGTTTGCATCGGGCTTGGTGACCGCCAGTTCCAGCGCCACATCGCCATCCGTCGCGGCCACATCTTTTTCCGTGCCGCGCAACTCGCGTATCGCGCGGATGTTCTCGGTCACCTGCGGCACCCGCGCCATCGTGTGCACCAACTCGCGCTGGAATTGCTGCGCCTTGATCTGATGGCGGGCGCCGAAATAGAAGCTCACCACCACGCCCAGAAGCCACCAGAGCGGCTCGGGCACCAGCGCGATCCCCTGCATCCGCTCGGCGAACCACAGCGGAGACACCATCGCCGAGACAAACAGCCCCAGCGTGCCGAGCGCAAGCAGCGGGCGCGGCAGGCGGTTCACGCCGTCCATGAACTGGTCAAAGCGGCCCTTGCCGGAGCGCTTGAACTCGTCGCCATGCTGCCCCATCGCTTCAAGCTGCACGTCATAGCTGCGCTCAGAGCCGGTTTCGGCATTTTCGCGGAACACCTCGGCAGTCTCGCGGATGACATTGCGCCCGCCCCCGAAGAGCGCGCCCAGAACGATATCGATCAACCCCATGATTGGACCCTTTGCTGAAACTGCGCCGCTGTCAGGTGATAGGCGCTGGACATGAACTCCTCGGCCCGCTTGATCCAGCCGCCCTTGCTGCCGGCGCGTGTGCGAGCGAATTTGCGCGAGGCCGGGCGGCGGTCGGCGAGCCGGAAGTAGTAGTTGCGCCGTGCGATGGCATAGGCGTCGGCCAGATACGCCGGCGCGGCGGCATAGGCGGCATGGGCAGCGGCGCGGGTTTGCGGACCGATCGCACCATCGACGGTGATCTCCTGCCCCATCTCGCGCAGCAGCCGTTGGAGGATCTTCACCGCATTGCCGCCGGCGTTCACATACATATCGAAAACCGACGCGTGCAGGACATCCGGCAGACCGGCAATGCCGGGCTTGTCGAAATAGTGTTCGATGAAGATTTGGATCGCCTGACCGCGCGTGAGCTTGCGCACATCGGCGGGGGTGATCTTGCCGTCCCCCGTCAGGTCGAGCCCGAGGCGGCGCATCGTGTGGATGGTGACCCCGAAATTCGTGGCCCCGCCGGGATCGTCGGGATCGTTCACATAGCCGCCTTCGCGGGCGACGATCTCGGTGGCAATCTCGCGGACTGTCTGCATGACACCCTCCGTCTGTGATGGACGGGAGTATTATCCGAAAATTGGGTTAACGGCTCTTAATCGGGCCGTACGGTGCCATTAACTTTCGGCACCCGGCTCCTGATAGACGCCCTGCTCTTTCAGCGCGTCGATCACTTCCTTGGGCATATAGGTCTCATCATGCCGCGCGAGGATTTCGGAGGCCTGAAACACGCCATCGACGAAACGCCCGGTGCCGACCATGCCCTCGTTCTCCCCGAAAAGATCAGGAAGCACACCGGTATAGGCGACGCGCACGCTCTCGCCGCCATCGGTCACGTTGAAGGTGATCGTTGCGCCCTCACCACGTATCAGAGTGCCCTCCTCCACGAGCCCACCGATGCGGAACACCTCCGTCGGTTGCGGCGGCTCGGCCACAACCTGCGACGGGGAACGGAAGAAGTTGATCCCATCGCGCATCGCGTAGCCGATCAGCCCAGTGGACAGAACGAGCGCCACAAAGAGCACGAGGATGATCTGGACGCGGCGCTGTTTCTTGAGGCTTTTCATATCACTACACGTTTTCTGTCACGGGAAGAGCGGAGCCATCATCAGGCCCTGCACCTCGGGAAAGTTAAGCATCAGGTTGGCGTTCTGCAAGGCTTGACCGGAGGACCCCTTGGTCAGGTTATCCAAAGCTGCCACAACAATCGCCCGCCCGTCCATGCGGTCCCCGGTCACACCAATATGGCAGAAGTTGGAGCCGCGCACGTCATGGGTCGAGGGCGTCTGACCAATGGGCAGCACCTGCAAGAAGGGCTCGTCCACATAGGCCGTTGTCAGCGCAGCGTGGATCGCGTCCGCATCGCCATGCACATAGGTGGTGGCGAGAATGCCCCGGTTGGCGGGGATCAGATGCGGGGTGAACTGCACCTTGACCTTGCGCCCGGCAAGCGCGCTGAACTCCTGATCGAACTCGCCCAAGTGGCGGTGCGTGCCGCCCACCGCATAGGCATTGGTGCCCTCGCTGAGCTCGGCATGGAGCAGGTTCTCCTTGAGCGACCGCCCGGCCCCCGAGACCGCACATTTGAGGTCGAGAATGATGTGGTCGAGATCGATCACCCCGGCCTCGATCAGCGGGCGCAGCGCGAATTGCCCCGTCGCCGCGTTGCAACCGGTCCCGGCCACCAGCCGCGCGTCCTTGATCTGCGCGCGGTAGAACTCGGTGAGCCCATAGACCGCCTCGCCCTGCATATCCACCGCGCTGTGCGGGTTGCCATACCACTGGGCATAAGCCTCGGGGTCGCTCAGCCGGAAATCGGCGCTGAGATCAATGATTTTCAGGTCTTTCGGCAGCGCCGAGATAACCTCTTGGCTGGTCTTGTGCGGCAGCGCGCAGAAGCACAGGTCGATCCCGTCCCAGTCGATGGCGTCGATGGTGACCAGATCGGGCAGGTCCAGATGGCGCAGGAAGGGGAAAACCTCCGCCATGGCCATGCCGGCCTTGGAGTTGGCCCCCAGAGCGGCGATCTTCAAGCCGCCATGGGTCGAGATCAGCCGGATCAGTTCCGCCCCCGTGTAGCCTGACGCCCCCAGAATTGCGATTTTCTTCATTGTCATGTCTTTTCAGTCAGATACAGATCAAAATTCATGCGGATGTGAACGTGATCTGTCGTCGGAGAAACTGCGTCGCCCGGTCGCTGACGCGCTCCGGATGACCCGTGGTGACAAAACCCGCCGGGCTGTCGCCCACCATGCCCGGATGCCGCTCCAGATAGTCCGAGAGCGAAGCGGCGACCAGATTGGCCTGACTATAGACCGTGACCTCCGGGCCAAGCGCGGCCTGAAACGCGTCCGCGACCAGCGGGTAATGCGTGCATCCGAGAATTGCGGCTTCAGGCTCGGGCATCTTGCGTTTCAGCGCGTCCACATGCGAACGCACCAGCGCCTCGGCGAGGATCATGTCGCCCTCTTCGATGGCATCCACCACACCGCCGCAGGCCTGCGCTTCCACATCGACGCCAATCGCGCGAAAGGCAAGCTCGCGCTGGAAGGCCCGAGAGGCCACCGTCGCGGGGGTCGCAAAAAGCGCGACATGTTTGACGGCCACCTCGCGGGGCGGCGAGTTATCGCCCCATTGCCGCTCGGTGAGCGCCTCGATCATCGGCACGAACACCCCCAGCACCCGCTTGCCCGGTGGCACGCCCGCCTCCTGCATCCGCCGCAGCGCGGCGGCAGAAGCGGTGTTACAGGCCAGAATCACCAGATCGCAGCCCGCATCCCACATCGCCGTCACGGCGGCCTTGGTCAGATCGTGGATATCGTCGCTGTCCCGCACCCCGTAGGGCGCATGGGCGCTGTCGGCATAGTAATAGAGCGGCACATCGGGGAGCCGTTTTGCCACGGCATCCAGCACCGTCAGCCCGCCAAGGCCGCTATCGAAAATTCCAACTGCCATGTCCTGCGCCCGATCTTGCGGCCCGGTGCTACCGGTGATGGTCCTCGAATTCATATCCCAACGCAGTGGGGTTCGGCACCGCGTCTGGCGCAAGCTCATACGTGGCTTTTCGCAGGAATTCCATCATTGCTTTGCCATCCTTGGCAAAAGGCGCCCAGTCTTCGGGCCCGAGCGGGTCGCCGATCACAACGCGCACGGGCGTATCGACCCGCTTTGTGAACTCTTTGATGAGCAGGCCAAGGCGCAGCGTGTAGTGCATGTGGCTGGCGATCTGGAACATCCGGCTGGTATGGCCCTCGAAGAAGATCGGCACCACGGTCGCGCCGGATTTGGCGATCATCCGCGCGGTGAAGCTGCGCCAGCGCGGATCGAGCGGCTGGCTGAAGGGCTTGGCCGCCGTCGCCACGGTGCCGCCCGGAAAGACGCCAATCGCGCCGCCCGCACCGAGATAGCGCAACGCCTCCTTGCGGGTCTGGATGTTCAGCGCCAGCGCATCCTTCGTGTCGTCAAAAGAGATCGGCAGCACGATGCGGTTCACCTCTTCGGCCCGCCGGAAGACCGAATTGGCCAGAATGCGAAAATCGCCCCGGGTCTGGCGCAGGATATGCCCCATCATCAGCCCGTCAAGAATGCCGTAAGGGTGATTGGCGACCAGCACCAGCGGCCCGGTCCGGGGGATGGCGTCCAGCGCGCCGCGCGTGATGTCGAGGCTGAGCCCGTAGCGCGCGACCATCACATCCCAGAAATCGCGGCCCGCCGCGACGTCCTGTTCGTAGCCATCGGCGCGCTTGATGAGCCGAAGCCGGCCCGTGGTGTTTTCCATCAGCCGCACAACGGCGCGTCCGCCCCGTGTCTGGGCGCCAAACGCGTAGGAGATGTCACGGGTCACGGAGCGTTTATTCGGCATCGTATCGCTCAACTGGTCTTTGTTTGGCTGCTCTGTAGCGCGGTTGCAGCACTATGCCTATCCTTGATGACAGATCTGTGACGAATTGGGCATGACTTGCACCTTGCGCGCCCCGGGGCCGCAATCCGATACCTCCCGCCCGGCGCGGGTTCGGCCGGATCGCTACTCCGCCGCCTTCGCCACAGGCGCGCCGCCCGCGCGGATCACGGCCAAAAGCTCTTCGCGCCGTTTCGCCGCCTTCGCCTCGTTCTGCGCCTTCACCGGCCCGAATCCGCGAATGTCGAGCGGCAGCGCGGCGAGCGCGAGCACCGCCTCGCGGGTTTGCTGGGTCAGCTTGCCCATCGCCTCGGCCATATCCGCCTCATATTGCCGGATCAGCGCGCGCTCCATCTTCCGCTCGGCGGTCCGCCCGAACAGATCGAAGGGCGTGCCGCGCAGCACCTTCATGCGCTTCAGCAGCGGCATGAACCGCACCACCCATTCCCCAAACTCGCGCTTGGCAGGCCGCCCATCCGGCCCCTGCTTCTCCAGCATCGGCGGCGCAAGGTGATAGGTCAGCTCCAGATCACCGTCGAATTCGGCCTCGGCCTTGGCCCGCGTCTCCAGCAGCATCCGCGCGACCTCGTACTCGTCCTTATAGGCCAGCAGCTTGTGATAGCCCTTCGCAACCGCCTCCTTCAGCGCCGCATCCTCGATCCCGTCCACAAACGCGCGGTATTTCTTGGCAAGCCGCTTGGATTGATACTTTGTCAGGTGCTCGGCGCGAAACGCGATCTTGTCCTCCAGCGTCTTGGGCATCTGCACCACCTTGGGCTCCGCCACCCGCGCCGCCTCTTGCGGGTGCAGCGCCGCCCAGCGCCCGATATCAAAGGCGCGCAGGTTCTTCTCGACCGCCGCGCCGTTGAGCTCGATGGCCGCCCGGATCGCCTCGCCGGAGACCGGAACAAGGCCCATCTGCCACGCCGCGCCGAAAATCATCATGTTAGAGAAGATCGAGTCGCCCATCACCGCCTTGGCCAGATCGGAAGCGTCAAACAGTGTCAGCCGATCCCGAAGCCGCGCTTCGAGCGAGAGGCTCAGCCGGTCCGCGGGAATGGTAAACTCGGTGTCGCGGGTGAAATCGCCGGTGATGATCTCGTGACTGTTCACCACCGCCCCGGTCTTGCCCGGCGATGTGAGCCCAAGCGTCTTCGCGCCCGCCGAGACCACAAGATCGCCGCCAATGAGCGCATCGCACTCTCCCGTCGAGACCCGTACCGCGCTGATATCATGGGGATCATTTGCGAGCCGCGCATGGATATGCACCGCCCCGCCCTTTTGCGCCAAGCCCGCCATCTCCATCATCGACGCGCCCTTGCCGTCGATCTGCGCTGCCTGCGCGAGCACCGCGCCGATGGTCACGACGCCGGTGCCGCCGACCCCGGTGATGACGACATTCCACGTCCCCTTGATCTCGGGGATTGCAGGCTCCGGCAGGTCCGGCAGGTCAATCGAGGTCGTCGCGGCCTTCTTCAACTGCGCCCCCTTCACGGTCACGAAGGACGGGCAGAAGCCCTTCACGCAGGAGAAATCCTTGTTGCAGGAGGACTGATCAATCGCCCGCTTGCGCCCCAACTCGGTCTCCTTCGGCACGATCGACACGCAGTTCGACTGCACCCCACAATCGCCGCAGCCCTCGCAGATGTCGGTATTGATGAACACCCGCTTGTCCGGATCGGGGAAGGTGCCCCGCTTGCGGCGGCGGCGTTTCTCGGCGGCGCAGGTCTGCACATAGACGATCACGGACACGCCGCCGATCTCGGCCATCTTTTCCTGAACCGTCTGCAAGTCCGCCCGCTCATGGGTCGGCACCCCGCTGGGCACTTTCGAGAAATCGACGTCTTCTTTCTCGTCATAGACAATCGCCACGGTCTCGCAGCCCATGGCGCGGACCTCGTCGGCAATCCGGTAGGGCGTCAGATCGCCCTCATTGCCTTGCCCGCCGGTCATGGCCACGGCGTCATTGTAGAGGATCTTGTAGGTGATGTTGGTGCCGGCGGCGAGCGCGGCCCGGATCGCCTGCACCCCGGAATGGTTATAGGTCCCGTCGCCGATATTCTGGAACACGTGCTCCCGTGTCGAGAACGGGGCCTCGCCGATCCAGTTCGCGCCTTCCCCTCCCATATGGGTGAATCCGAGCGTGTCGCGGTCCATCCATTGCGCCATGAAGTGACAGCCGATCCCGGCATAGGCGCGCGAGCCATCGGGAACCTTCGTGGAGGTGTTGTGCGGGCAGCCCGAGCAGAAATAGGGCAGGCGCGCGGCGATGTCCTCCGCGTTGTCCGAGCGCCGGGCCTCATCGAGCAACGCAAGCCCCGCTTCGATCCCATCGGTGCGCCGCCCTTCTTCGAGCAGCACCCGGCCCAGCTTTTCGGCGATGTCGGTGGGGTCGAGCGCATAGCGCGCCGAGAACAATTCCTTGCCGTCCTTGGTGCCGCCATAGACCCGCCGCCCCTGACGGTTGTCGAAGAGCGCTTCCTTGATCTGCACTTCGATCAGCTTGCGCTTTTCCTCCACGACGATGATCAGATCCAGCCCCTCGGCCCACTCGGTGATCCCTGCCATATCAAGCGGCCATGTCTGCCCGACCTTGTAGGTGGTGATCCCGAGCCGTTCGGCCTCGCCTTCGTCGATGTTCAAGAGCGACAGCGCATGCACCAGATCGAGCCAGTTCTTGCCCGCCGCCACCATGCCGATCTTCGCGCCGGGCTTGCCCCAGACGCGTTTGTCCATCTGGTTGGCGTGGCTGAACGCCTCGGCGGCGTGGCGCTTATAGTCGATGAGCCGCGCCTCCTGCTCGATGCGATCGTCCACCAGCCGGATGTTGAGCCCGCCCTCGGGCAGATCGAACTTGGGCGTCACAAACGAGAACCGCGACGGATCGCCATCCACCACGGAGGTCACTTCCACCGTGTCCTTCATCGTCTTCAGCCCGGCCCAGAGCCCGGCATAGCGCGACAGCGCGAAGCCATAGAGGCCGAAATCGAGGATTTCCTGCACACCGGCGGGGTTCAGCACGGGCATATAGGCGTCGATCAGCGCGAACTCAGATTGGTGCAGCGCGGTGGAGGACTCGCCGGTGTGATCGTCGCCCATCGCCACGAGCACACCGCCATTGGGATCGGTCCCGGCCATGTTGGCGTGTTTGAACACGTCCCCGGTCCGGTCGACGCCGGGCCCTTTGCCGTACCAGAGCCCGAACACCCCGTCATACTTGCCCTCGCCCCGCAGGTTTGCTTGCTGCGCGCCCCAGAGCGCGGTGGCGGCGAGGTCTTCGTTGAGCCCGGGCTGAAAGACGACGCCCGATTGCTTGAGAAATTTCTCAGCCCGCATCATCTGCATGTCGACCGCGCCCAGAGGCGAGCCGCGATAGCCGGTGACGAGCCCGGCGGTGCTGAGCCCGGCGGCTTTGTCGATGGCGGCCTGCATGAGCATGAGCCGGACCAGCGCTTGCGTGCCGTTCAAAAGAACGGGTGATTTCTCGAGATCGTAGCGGTCATCGAGGGTGATTGCGTGCTTGGTCATCAGGCGCCTCCCGTCGTCTGCTGAAGCAGAATGGGGCCGCGCAGACCCCGCCTGCCTTGTTATGCATCATTTCCATGTAATATAGGTCACAAATGCTGACCCGACGAGGAAATTTTGCATTTTCCGCCGCGTGAGCGCTGCCTTGATGGAAAATTTCCTCTATCCAAGGGTGCAGGGAACGAAAGTATAACCGATGGACTGGGACAAACTCAGAATATTTCACGCCGTCGCCGATGCGGGCAGCCTCACCCATGCCGGCGACAAGCTCAACCTGTCGCAATCGGCGGTCAGCCGCCAGATCAGGGCGCTGGAAGAATCACTCAATGCAACCTTGTTCCACCGCCATGCGCGCGGTCTGATCCTGACCGAACAGGGCGAGCTATTGCACCACGCGACCTCGGCGATGACCCGCCGCCTCGACACCGCCGCCGCCCGCATCCGCGACAGCGAGGAAGAGGTGTTCGGCGAATTGCGCGTGACCACCACGATCGGCTTCGGCTCGCTCTGGCTGGCCCCGCGCCTGCACAAGCTCTATGAGCAATATCCCGACCTCAAGGTGGACCTGATGCTCGAAGAGCGGGTGCTGGACTTGCCGATGCGCGAGGCCGATGTGGCGATCCGCATGAAGGAGCCGAGCCAGGCCGACCTTGTGCGCAAGAAGCTGATGTCGATCCGCATGGGGCTCTTCGCGACCCGCTCCTATCTCGACGCGGCCGGGGTGCCGGAGACGCTGGACGATCTGCACAAGCACCGGCTGATCTGCCAGAGCCCAAATTCCGTGCAGGTGAGCGCGGGAAATACGCTTGTGAAGGAATTGTTGACCCATGAGCCGCGCGGGCTCTTGACCGTGAACAATTACTTCGGTGTGTTGCAAGCCGTGATCTATGATCTCGGCCTTGGCCTGCTACCCGATTACGTGCTCCTTGAGCATCCCGATCTGGTGATGGTCCTGCCCGAGGCGCGCTCTGCGGATGTCCCGGTGTTTCTGGCTTACCCGGAAGAATTGAGACAATCCAAGCGGGTAGCGGCGTTTCGGGACTTCGTTCAGGCGGAGATCCGGTCCTATAGACAGTTGTCGCGCGAGATGCATGACGACTGAGCCATGGGTGAGCCATGCACGGGGCGCATATCAGACATGACTGCCCGGTGCCATTTTGGTGCTTGATCGGACCGATCCCAACCCCTAACTGACCTCTCGAAGGTAGCGGGTTCTGCCCGCCCCTTCATACCTCCCTGTTGTACTGGCCGAGCCTTGTGGCTCGGCTTTTTTTTGTGCGATGCACACCCGGGCGACCGGAGACACCGGACGCGCCGCAATTTGGCGCGCTTTGCCATGCGCGCGCCGCCCATCTCCATTGCCACCTGCCCGGCTTTGCGACACAGTCCCGGCGATGTGACCCGATTTTGCCGAGATACGCCATGCGCTCATCCCGTCGTCCTGTCTGGCAGCCGCTTGCGCTGGCCCTCATCCTTGCGCTGAGCGCGTTGACGCTGGCGCTCCCGGCGCAGGCGCAACTGGCCGTGCCTGTCCCCGGCACGCAAGCAAGTGCTGACGACGCCGCAGCGCCCGCTTTGCCCGAAACAATCACCCGCGAGGAGGCCCGCGCGCTGCTCTCGACGCTCTCGGACGCCGAGGTGCGGCAATTGCTGCTCACGCGGCTGGACGCGCTTGCCGAGGCCCAAAGTGCCCCGGACCAAGAGGCGACCAGTCTTGCCGATCTGGCCCGCATGGCCACGCTCGGCGTCGCGAGTTCGGTGCTGGATGCCGTTCTGAAACTGCCCAGCCTTGGCGGGACGCTCAAAAGCGCGTGGGCGGGGTTTTTGGAGGATATGGCCCCGAATGGGCTGCGCTTCACCCTTCTTGTGATGGGCGTTGCGATTGCAGGCGCGCTGGCCGTTGAAATGCTGTTTCGCCGCTGGGTCCGCGATTGGGTGGAAAATATCGACCATCCGGCAACAGACCCGAGCTTACGCCAGACCCTGAGCTTTCTCGGCAAGCGCCTCACCTCGGATATCGTTGCGGTGGTGGTGTTCTTCATTGCCGCGCGGCTGATCGGCACCACGCTCGCGGATGTGCTCGCGCCATCCATGTTGCAAGGGCCCGAACAGGGCATGCGGGTTGCGGGATATATCGAGCCGATCTGGTTCAACCTGATCGTGCTGCCGCGTGTTGCCGCGGCGGTGGGCCGGTTCATGCTGGCGCCGAGACGCCCCGCTGTCCGGATCGTGCAGGTGCAGGAGGACCACGCCGTCCGCCTCTATCGCCACCAGATCGGCCTTGCCGTGGTGTTGGGGCTGACCTTCTGGGCGCCGGAATTTCTGCGCACCGCCGGGGCCGATTTCGGTCAGGCCCGGTTGGGGTTCTGGCTGAACCTGACGCTGCATCTTTACGTGATCTGGCTGATCTGGGCCTACAAGGACAGCTTCGTGCTGATGATGCGCGGCCCCTCTGCCGACGTGACCCCGGGCGAGGCGTGGGCGTCGCGCGCCTATCCGTGGTTCGTGATTGTCTCGGTGGCCTTGATCTGGTGGCTGGTGGAGGTCCTCGCCGGGCTTGGACGCTTCGATCTGCTGCAAAGCTACCCCCATATCCCGATGATCCTGCTGATCTCCTTCGCCCCGGCGATGGACACCGCGATCCGTGGGCTGGTGCGTCATTTGATGCCGCCGATGACGGGGGAAGGCGCGGTGGCGGAGGCGGCGTGGGAGGCCTCGCGCCGCTCCTATATCCGCGCAGGCCGCGTGATCGTCTTCGTGCTGGTCGTGTTGCTCGTCGCGCGGATCTGGAACCTTGATCTGACCAACATGGCGGCGGCGGGCGTTGGCGCGCAGGTTGCAGGCCGGCTCGTGGAATTCCTGATCATTCTGGCCGTGGGCTATCTCGCCTATGAACTGGTCTCGCTCTGGATCAACCGCAAACTGGCGGCGGAATACACCGCCTCGGGCTATGATCCCAACAATGCCGATTTCGGCGGCGATGGCGGCGGCGCGGGGGGCTCGCGCCTCTCCACGGTGCTGCCGCTGGCGTTGCTGGCGAGCCGGATCACCATCGTCGTGCTGTTCACTCTTCTGGCCCTCGCCGCGCTTGGCGTCGACACCACTCCGCTCCTCGCCGGGGCCGGGATTGCCGGGCTCGCGATTGGCTTTGGCGCGCAGAAGCTGGTCACGGATGTGGTGTCGGGTGTGTTCTT
Source organism: uncultured Aliishimia sp. (assembly GCA_965656085.1). GTDB lineage: Bacteria > Pseudomonadota > Alphaproteobacteria > Rhodobacterales > Rhodobacteraceae > Aliishimia. Next base: position 83,741 of record CBFHJA010000005.1, read on the forward strand.
TCTCGTGGATGACGCGTTCCGCACCGGCGAGTATGTGGAGATCGAGGGCACCATGGGCACGGTAGAGAAGATCTCGATCCGCTCGCTGCAACTGCGCCACCACAAAGGCCCGGTCCACACGATCCCCTATGGCGAGATCCCCAAGATCACCAATTTCTCCCGCGACTGGGTGATCATGAAACTGCGCTTCACGGTGCCGTTCGACACTGATCCCAACAAGGTGAAGAAGATTTTCAAGAAGATCGGTCAGGATCTTCAGGAGACCGAAGAGCTTGGCCCCGACTTTCTGCAACCGTTCAAATCGCAGGGCGTGCTGGAGATCGACGATGTGGGCATGGTGATCCGGGGCAAGTTCATGGCAAAGCCGGGCAAGCAGTTCATGATCCGCAAGGAGATTTACAACCGGGTCTCGGCGGCATTTGCCGAGAATGGCATCGACTTTGCCCGCCGCGAGGTGCGCGTCGCGCTGCCGAGCCTCGATCACCGCAGCGAGGCGGACCTGACCGACGAGGACAAGGCGGCCATTGCCGCTGCAGCCTCCGAGGCGGCGCAAGAGCAATTGGCAGAGGCGCCATCTCAAGATCAACGCTGAGCGGATGGCGCGTCGCGACCCGAAACGGGTGCCTCGCACAAAAAGGCGCGGCGCATCACCCTGCACCGCGCCGTTTTGCAGATGAGACCTGCTTAGCCGTTGCGTGCAGCGAGGCGCTCGGCGATTCCGTCCTTGGACAGCGCTGATTTCGGCGCGCCGCTCTGCCGGTATTTCTCGGTTGCCCGAGCGCTCAGATAGCCGAAGACGGCGACAAAACCCAAAGTGCCAAACGTCAGTATTCCTAGTCCGAAGTCCATGGTGTTACCTCCTTTGTCACAGATAACAGGGATACGGCGCAGATCGCGATTGGATCAGAAAAAATGTATATTTTTCATATGCATACAAGTGTATACGCGCATGCATCGGTATACCGGCCACATCCTGTCGCTGAAAAGTGGCAGGCGCGTTTCAGCTTTTGGGCCTGCATCCTCAAAGGGTTGGAGCCTGTCTTGTTCACGCGAAAACCCGGGCACGCTCTACCGGATCAGAAGCACCACGGCGCCGAAATAGACCGCCAGCCCGATCACGCCGAAAGACGCCGATATCAGCGCCAGCAAGAACAACAGCCCCAGCGTGCCAAACACATAGAAGCGCCACGCCGGTGCGGGCGCCTGTTCGAGCATCTGCACCGCGTCCTGAAAAGTTTGCCCCGGCACGACATTGCCCAGCACGAGTGCCGTCACCCGTTCCGCCGTCTTGCCCAGTCGTTTCAGCGCGCGTTGCATGGCGTTGATATAGCAAATCCTGCGCGGTGGAGCAAATTTGTCGGCCAGAGGGGAACGCGCCGTTTGCGCGCAGGGGCGTGTCACCTCCGCCTGCCGCGTCATCGGTGGGTCGCATGGCGAAAGGTTAACACCGGGGCACCGCACGGTGCGTTAACCCGCGAACGAATCAAAAACGAGCTATACAAGTGCCATACGCTGAGCCATACGCCGGGCCATACGCGGTATGGCCCTTGATTTTAGGGCGTTAACCCGGGTTTCGGGGATTTTGCGCCTCTCGGCTGCCCGCCTGCGCGCGCTCCGTTAACCTTTGCCACCTTTCCCCCACCGCAAACCCCCTGTATGACAGCGCCCGACACTGCCATCCGGGGGATCTCACGTCACATGAACGAGCCAGCCATCACGCCCGACCTCATCGCCGCCCACGGCCTGAAAGACGACGAATACGCGCGCCTTCTGGAGATCATGGACCGCACGCCGAGCTTCACCGAGCTTGGCATTTTCTCGGCGATGTGGAACGAGCATTGCTCCTATAAATCCTCGAAAAAATGGCTCCGCACCCTGCCAACGGAAGGTCCGCAGGTAATCTGCGGGCCCGGCGAAAATGCCGGGGTGGTGGATATTGGCGACGGGCAAGCCATTGTTTTCAAAATGGAAAGCCATAACCACCCCTCCTATATCGAACCTTATCAGGGCGCGGCCACCGGGGTTGGCGGTATCCTGCGCGACGTCTTCACCATGGGCGCGCGCCCCATCGCCGCGATGAACTCCCTGAGCTTTGGCGAGATCTCGCATCCCAAGACGAAAAGCCTCGTGAACGGCGTCGTCGCGGGCATCGGCGGCTATGGCAATTGCTTCGGTGTGCCCTGCGCGGGCGGCGAAGTGCGGTTCGATCCCGCGTATAACGGCAACTGTCTCGTCAACGCCTTCGCGGCGGGCCTCGCGGATGCGGACAAGATCTTCTATTCGGCGGCCTCCGGGATCGGCATGCCCGTGGTTTATCTCGGCGCCAAAACCGGCCGCGACGGCGTCGGCGGCGCGACCATGGCCTCGGCGGAATTCGATGATTCCATTGAAGAAAAACGCCCCACCGTGCAAGTCGGCGACCCTTTCACCGAGAAGCGTTTGATGGAAGCCACGCTGGAATTGATGGCCACCGGCGCGGTGATCTCCATTCAGGACATGGGGGCTGCGGGCCTCACCTGTTCCGCCGTCGAAATGGGCGACAAAGGCGGTCTCGGTATCCGGCTCGATCTCGACAAAGTGCCCGTGCGCGAAGAGAACATGACCGCCTATGAGATGATGCTGTCCGAAAGCCAGGAGCGGATGCTGATGGTGCTCAAACCCGAGCTTGAAGCCGAGGCCAAGGCGGTGTTCGACAAGTGGGACCTCGACTTCGCGATCGTCGGCGAAACCCTTGAAGAGGATCGTTTTTTGGTCTTGCACGGCAACACGGTGAAGGCGGATTTGCCGCTTTCGACCCTTGCTTCCTCCGCCCCCGAATACGACCGCCCGTGGGAGCCGACATCCACGCCCGAGCCCCTCGGCGACGTGCCCGGCATCGACCCGGCCGACGGCCTCAAGGCGCTGCTCGCGAGCCCGAACTACGCGGCGAAGAACTGGGTCTTCGAGCAATATGACACGATGGTGATGGCCGACAGCGCCCGCACGCCGGGCCTTGGGGCCGGGATCATCCGCATCCACGGCACCGGCAAATCGGTCGCTTTCACCTCCGACGTGACGCCGCGCTACGTGCAGGCCAACCCTGTCGAGGGCGGCAAGCAGGCGGTCGCTGAGGCGTACCGGAACCTGACGGCGGTGGGCGCGAAACCCCTTGCCACCACCGACAACATGAATTTCGGCAACCCCGAAAAGCCCAGCATCATGGGGCAATTTGTTGGGGCTATTCAAGGCATTGGCGAAGCCGTCAAGGCGCTCGACATGCCCATCGTGTCCGGCAATGTCTCGCTCTACAACGAGACCGACGGCGCGGCGATCCTGCCCACCCCGACCATTGGCGCGATTGGCCTCATCGGCGCGCCCGAGGACATCATCGGCAACGAGGTCCGCGACGGCCATGTCGCCCTGCTGGTCGGCGAGACCACGGGCCATCTGGGCCAATCCGCGCTGCTCGCGGAGGTCTTTGGCCGTGTCGAGGGCGACGCCCCTGCGGTCGATCTGGAGGCCGAGAGACGCAACGGTGATTTCATCCGCGCCAATCGCGAGAACATCAAAGCCTGCACCGACCTCAGCGACGGCGGCCTCGCGCTGGCGGCCTTCGAACTCTGCGAAGCGGCAGGCGTCGGCATCTGGCTCGACACGGACGACACCCCCACCCTCTTCGGCGAAGACCAAGGGCGCTACCTGATCGCCTGCAACTTCGATCAGGCCGAAGCACTGATGGTCGCGGCGGGTTCGGCGGGCGTTTCGGTTCAATCCGTGGGTAAGTTCACCGGAACAGATGTCTGGTTCGCCTCCAGCGCCTCCGCGCCACTTGCGGAGCTTTCGGAGATCTACCGGACGAGCTTTGCCAAGGCTGTCGCCTAAACCATTTGGGTTTTGGTGAGACCAGCAGCTTTGCTACGTTTCGTACAGAGAGACACGCGCCCCGGACCTGATCCGGGGCCTCGCCGGATCACGCGTCCCCTTTGACATGAGGTCCCGCACTCTCGGCATCTTTCCTTCGGAAAGAGCCTGCAGTGCGTCGCCCGCCGCGATGCGGCAGGCTTGGGTCAAGCCCGGGACGGGGTCACTCCATCATCCGCATCAGCCGCGCCTTTTCGCCTTGATCGCCCTTCGCGGAGATCACCCGCGCCAGTTCCTCCAAGGACGCCACATTATGCCCGGCGCGGAAGCTGTCCACATGGGGCAGCATCGCCATGATGCCGGACGCTTTGGGCGCGAAGCCTTCCCATCGCAGCAAAGGGTTGAGCCAAATCAACCGCTTGGAGGACAGGTGCAGCCGCTGCACTTGCTTGGACAGGGCCTCGGGCTCCCCGCGATCGAGCCCATCCGTGATCATCAGTACCACGGCCCCCTGCCCCAGCACCCGGCGGGACCAATCGCGGTTGAACTGCTCCAGACAATCGCCGATCCGCGTGCCGCCCTCCCAATCCTGCGCCTCCGCGCCTGCCGCCTTGAGCGCCGCATCCACGTCGCGTTGCCGCAAGTGCCGGGTGATGTTCGTCAGCCGCGTGCCAAAGGTGAACGCATGAACCTTCGCCCAGCCCTGCCCCTTGGCGTTGGAGACCGCATGGAGGAAATGCAGCACGAGGCGCGAATACTGGCTCATCGACCCGGAAATATCGCAGAGTACCACAAGGTTCGGCCAGCGGATGCGCCGCTCCTTCAGGGCCAACTTGTGCAACTCACCGCCCTGCCGCATCGCGCGGCGTAAGGTCTGCGCTGTGTCAATGCGCGTGCCCAGATGCGAGGCTTTCGTGCGGCGCGAAGCGATGGGATCCACAGGGAGCGTGAGGCGTGCCAGCATCCGCTTGGCCTCTTCGATCTCCTTGACCGACATCTGCTCGAAATCGAGGCTTTTGAGCTTTTCCTCGTTGGAGATCGTCAGCGAGGCATCGATCTGGATCTCGGTGCCGTCCTCCTCCGGGGCCTCGAAATCCTCCGGCGCATCGCCCATCCCGTCCAGAAGTGCCTCGGCGGCGCGCTTCTCGGCGGCCTTGGCCTGTCGCTCTTCGGCCACGCCCCGGACGGCGGGCATCATGTAGGACATCATGTGTTCGAGATAGCGCGGGTCGCGCCAGTAGAGGCGGAAGACCTGCGCATAAACCCGGCGTTGCTCGGGCTTGGTGACGAAACAGGCCTGCAGCGCGTAGAAGAAGTCCCGTTTCTCGGTGAAGCCCGCCGCCTCCACGGCCCGAACCGCGTCAATCACCCGCCCCGGCCCGATGGGCAGCCCGGCCCGGCGCAGGGCGCGCGCGAAATGGGTAATGTTGCCCGCCAGCTTGGGGTTTTCGGGAATGTCTAGAGGCAGGTACTCAGGCAAATGTCGACGCAGGGGGTTTCACACCCCCGGACCCCCGTGGAATATTTTTGTCAAAAGGAAAACAGGACGGGTGCTCATGCCGGTTCGAGCGTGGCCTTGGCCTCATCAAGCAAGCGCTTTGCTTCAGAGCCTTCAAGTTTCTGGATATCGTCCTGATATTTCAGGATCGCGCCGAGCGTGTCGGCAATGACCTCTGGCGAGAGATTGATCACGTCGAGCGCGAGCAGGCATTTCGCCCAGTCGATGGTTTCCGCGACGCCCGGCTTCTTGAACAAGTCCTCGGTGCGCAGGCGCTGCACGAAGGCCACCACCTCCCGGCTGAGGGCTTCCGAGGCTTCCGGGGCGCGGGCAGTCAGGATGTCCAGTTCACGCTCGAAGCCCGGGTAGTCGACCCAGTGATAGAGGCAGCGGCGTTTTAGCGCGTCATGCACTTCGCGGGTGCGGTTGGAGGTCAGGATCACGATGGGCGGCTCGGGAGCCTTGATGGTGCCGAGCTCCGGGATCGTCACCTGAAAATCGGACAGGGCCTCCAGAAGGAACGCCTCGAACGGCTCGTCTGTGCGGTCGAGTTCGTCGATCAGCAAGACCGGGGCTCCGTTTTCGTCGGGGCGCATGGCTTCGAGAAGCGGGCGTTCGATCAGGTATTCATCAGAGAACAGCTCAGTCTTCAATGCGCTCCTTTCGGCACCGCCCGTCGCCTCGGCAGTGCGGATCGCGACCATCTGGGCGGGGAAATTCCACTCATAGACCGCCGAGGACGCATCGAGCCCCTCATAGCATTGCAACCGTATCAACTTGCGCCCCAGCGCAGCCGCGATGGACTTGGCGATCTCGGTTTTGCCGACACCCGCCTCGCCTTCAAGAAACAGCGGCCGCCCGAGCCGCAGCGACAAGAACACCACCGTCGCAAGGTCGCGCCCGCAGACATAGCCCGTCTTGCCCAGTTCCTCCTGAACCGCGTCAATGCTCTCAAATCCGCCCATCACGTCCTCCTGACCGTCGTGACCAACCTGCACCATGGCCACGCGGCGTCAAGTCGGACCTTCCGCCCATGGCTCCCGCGAATTGACGCATTTTTGCCCCCGTGCCACCATACACACAATGTAAAGGCATCACAGCTAGAACCGTCAGAGCCGGGAAAACCCGCGCCGGTGAGAGGCACGATGCGACACGAGTGGATGCCCGGAACGGGGCTTTGGTCATGAAAATCACGGCGGTGACCTGCGTAAAGAACGAAGGTCCGTTCCTGCTGGAATGGATCGCCTATAATCGTCTGATCGGCGTGACGGACTTCCTGTTCTACTCCAACGATTGTGACGACGGGACGGACGCGCTTCTCGATATGCTGGCAGAGCGCGGGATCGTGCGGCATTTGCCCAATCCCGCCGAGGGTCGCAACTACCAGATGGAGGCGCTCAAGCATGCGCGCGGTCAGCCCATCGTCGCAGAGGCGGACTGGGTCTGGGTCGCCGATGTGGACGAATTCCTGAACATTCACGTGGGGAACCATACGATCCCGGCGCTGATCGCAGCCTGCGGCGATCCGCAAGCAATCTCGGTGAATTTCCAGTTCTTCGCCAATGACGGGGTGGAGCGTTTCGAGGATCGCCCGGTGATCGCGCAATTCCTGCGCTCGCACAATCCCGATATCTGGTGCGGCGAGCGGGCGATAGAGGTCAAGACACTGGTGCGCCGCGACTTTCCCTTGCAATATTTCGGCGCGCACCGCCCTTTCTTCAAAGGCAACCTGCCCAAGGCCAAGCGCCCGGTCTGGACCGATGGGTCCGGGCGCCCCGTGCCACACCGCTTTCTCGTCGCGGCCAACCCACGCCGCATCCGCCGCTTCCCTGCAAACGGCAGCCGGGACTTCGCCACGCTGAACCACTACGCCTTGCGCGCGCTCGACAGTTATCTGGTGAAGAATGACCGGGGCGATGTGAACCGCGAGAACCGCGCTTTCGACGATACCTATTGGCGCGAGCGCAACGATCCGGCGTGGCGCGATGACACGATCCTGCGCAGCCTGCCCGCGCTCAAGGCTGAACTGAAGCGCCTCAAGTCCGACCCCGAGATCGCGGCGCTCCACAAGGCCTGTGTGGCGGCGCACCGCGCCAAACGGGACGCGCTGCTTCAGCAGCCTGCTTACCGCGAGATGCAGGCGCAGTTACGCGCCGCTGCCGCCTTTCCGCCTCAGGAGGAAGCGCTGCTGCGTGAGATCGGGCTTTGGCCGATGCAAGACGCTGGAGCGCATCCATGAGCCTGCACGTGATAAATCTCGGCCTGCCGAAAACCGGCACGACAACCCTTGCACGCGCCCTGAAAGTGTCGGGACTGAAGACCGCCGACCACCGCATTCGACGCCGCCAGACCGATCAGTCGGACCTGCAGGGCGCCTTTGTGGGGGAATTACTCTATCGCGGCTACTTCCACACCGGTGATCCCGCCGCAATGCTCGCGGAATTCAGCGCGATTTCGGAGATGTCCTGTTTGCGCGACGGTCGCTCACTCTGGCCGCAGATGGATTACGCCGTGATATCCGCCCTTCGCCAGCACCACCCCGCCGCGCGGTTCGTTGCGACTTGGCGGCCCGCTGAACACGTGGCCAACTCGATGCTGGCCTGGTCCGATCTCGGCTCGAACCGTTTGCCGCAGAGCGACATTCCCGGCCTGCCGCGCGGCTATGGCGATACGCTGAAGGAGCGCATGGTCTGGATCGACGGACATTACGCACATCTCGATGCGATCTTCCACGACGATCCAGCCTTTCTGCGCCTTGATGTGGGCGCGCCCGACGCGCAATACCTGCTGGCCCGGCATATCGGGCGCAAGATCACATGGTGGGGCCGCGCTAATGCCAATCAGGGCGCCGCCGACAGCAACTCGAAGGTCGCCTGATGCGCATTGTCCTGCATATCGGTCTCGAACAATGCGGTGCGCAGCGCCTGCATGAAGTGCTGTCCGCGCAGCGCGGCGCGCTCGCCGCGCAAGGCGTGCTCTTCCCGCAAAGCCCCGGCAAGAAAAACCACACCCGGCTCTGGATGGCAGTCACCGATCCCACCCATGTGGACCTGCTGCGAGCACAGCGCGGGTTTGCAGACCCTGAACGGCAGGCGGCGCTGCGCGCTGAACTGGTCCGCGATCTGCAAAGCGAGATTGCCGAACACAGCCCGCAAATGCTGATCTTGTCAGCGGCACAACTCTGTTGGCTCGCGGCGCCCTCTGAGCTGCACCGCCTGCGCGATTTGCTGGCGCCGCTCTCGGACGACATCTCCGTTTGCGCGCATGTGGACGAGCAAGCCGCTCTGATGGCCCGGGTCTATGGCGATCAGGTACTTGATGGGCGCAGCGTCCCCCTCACCCGGGAACTCGAGCACGCCGCTCAGGTCAGGTGGTGGTCCGCACAGCCCGCCTCCGATCCCGGCAAGAGCGTCTTCGCGGAAGTGCAGTCGGTGCCGTTTTGGCTCGACTACCAAGGGCTGGTCGCGCATTGGGACGCGGTGTTCGGCGACGGCGCCACAAGGCTACTGCCCTTCGATCAAGATGTATTCGCAAGCTCAGGGGTCGCAGAACATATCGCGGCGGCGTTCGGGCTGCCCGGCCCGTTGGCCCCCGCGAAACCCGCCACGCCCGCAGTCCCGCCCTCGGAGGTGTGGCTCGCGAAGGCGCGCGCCATGAACCACCTCTTGCGCGCGCTCCGGGCGAATACGGCCAAACAGGTGCCGCGCCCGCTCTGGCGCGCCATTCTTGACGATCTGCATGAGGACGGACCGGGGATCGACCCGGCCCGGCTCGCCCCGATCTCGCGGCATTTTGCTGCCGCCAACAGCGCATTGCTCACGACCCAGCCTGCGCTGAGCAAGGCCCTCTTCCGTCGCCCACGCCCGAAGAAGGCGTGGCAGGAACCGACACCCGGGCAGGGCTACCGCGCATCGCAGGTTCTGCTCACGCATATGTGGCGGATCGACAAGGCGACGCGACAACAAGCTCGCAAAGCGGGCAAGCGACCGATTGACCTGCACGCGCCCGTCTCCGTGCCCCCGGTGCCCGATCTCAGCGCCGAAGCCCGGGCGGTGATGCCGCCCCTCGCGGTCCAGAACTTCAACAAGCTCCGCCGCTCGTCTTTCGCGCCCCACAATCGGCTCGGCGCGGTGGACGAAGAGCAACTCGCCGCCTCTTTCGAACCGATCCCGCCACGAGATCTGCAAGGCTCGTCGGGTAACGTGATCGTCGGCTGCATGAAAAACGAGGCGCCCTACATTCTTGAGTGGGTGGCGTATCACCGCGCCATGGGCGTCGACAATTTCCTGATCTACACCAATGGCTGCGAGGACGGCACGGCGGAGCTTCTCGACCGCTTGCAGGAGCTTGGTATTCTCCAGCACCGGGGCAATGATGACTGGAAAGGCAACTCGCCCCAGCAATACGCCCTTAATCGCGCGCTCAAGGAGCCTGTGATCCAAAACGCGGACTGGATCATCCATATCGACGTAGACGAATTCATCAACGTGCGCTGCGGCAATGGCACGCTCGACGATCTGTTCGCCGCGGTGCCGGAGGCCACCAATATCGCCATGACATGGCGCCTCTTCGGTCACAACGGGGTGCGCCACCTCAAGGATGATTTCGTCATCCGCCAATTCGAGACTTGCGCACCCAAATACTGCCCCAAGCCGCATACGGTCTGGGGTTTCAAGACGATGTTCCGCAATATCGGGGCGTATTCGAAGATTTCCTGCCATCGCCCCAACAAGCTCGACCCAGGCCAGGAGGGCGCGGTGAAATGGGTCAATGGCTCGGGCCGCGACATGACAGCGGAGACCCTCAAGAATGGCTGGCGCAATTCCAAACGCTCGATCGGCTATGACCTCGTGCAACTCAACCACTACGCCCTTCGCAGCGCCGAGAGCTTCCTGATCAAGCGCCAGCGCGGCCGAGCGCTGCATGTGGATCGCTCGATCGGGCTGAATTACTGGATCCGCATGGACTGGGGCGACTACCGCGACGTGACGATCCAGCGAAACCTGCCCCGGATGCAGGCCGAATACGACCGGCTGATGCAGGACAGCCGTCTGGCGGCGCTGCACCGTGCGGGCCACGAGTGGCACCGCGCCAAGGCAGATTCGCTGCACGAGATGGCGGAGTTTCGCGAGCTTTATGATGGCGCGCTGAAGATCAGGCTCACCGAGATGGAACGTGTCGCGTTTGCACTCGCGCTGGATATGGAAAGCTGATGCAAAAGACTGAAAGCAAGATGCTCCGCTCACGCGGGATGCGCTTTCCCCATAACCCTGCCGTCCCGCTTGGCCGCTCCGCCGCCGCACTCCGTCAGGACCGCTACGAGGCCCGCGAGACCGAGGCCGCGCTGCGCGTTGTGCGCAACGGCGACGTGGTTCTCGAACTTGGCGGCGGCATCGGCTATATGTCCACCCTTCTGGCGACGCACCGTGCCCCCGCGCATATCCATGTCTTCGAGGCCAACCCCGCGCTCATCCCTTATATCCGCGCGGTCCATGCCGAAAACGGTGTGACCAACGCCACAGTGCATCATGCGATCCTCGGGCCGGAAGCCGGGACGGTCCCCTTCCATGTGCGCCGCAACTTTCTCGCTTCCTCGCTCAGCCCGCAGGAAGGCACGGAGGTTCTGGAGACAATCGAGATCGCGCAACGCGCAGCCGCCGAGGTGCTGGCCGAGCTGCGCCCGACCGTTCTGATCTGCGATATCGAGGGGGCGGAGGCCGATCTGTTGCCTCAGATGGACCTCAGCGGACTGCGCGCGGCGATGATCGAACTCCATCCGCAATGGATCGGCCCTGCGGGCGTCAACGCGGTGTTCGGCGCGATGATGCGCGCCGGGCTGGCCTATCACGCCAAGACCTCCTCGCAGAAGGTGGTGTGCTTTCGCCGGGACTGGCCGATCAAATGAGCGATCTGGCGATCCTCTGCGTGCGCAACGAGGGCGCTTTCCTGCTCGACTGGCTGGCCAATCACAAGGCCGTGGGCTTTACCGATTTTCTGGTGTTTTCGAATGATTGCGACGATGGCACCGATGCGATGCTCGACCGTCTGGCGGCGCTTGGGCACCTGACCCATGAGCGAAATGACGGCCCCTATGACAAAGGTGGCATCCAGTTCACTGCGCTCAAGGCCGCTGCCAAACATCCGCTGACGCAGGCCGCTGACTGGATTTTGCCGCTCGATATCGACGAATTCGTCAACATCCATACCGGCGACGGCACGCTCGGCGCCCTCCGCGCGGCTCTGCCCGAAGCGACGGCGATCACGCTCACATGGCGGCTGTTTGGCAATGATGGCCATGTGCGCTTCGAAGATCGCCCGGTGCCGGATGTCTTTACCAAGGCCGCGCCAGAGGTGCTGCACTGGCCGTGGCGCGCGGCGATGTTCAAGACACTCTATCGCAACGATGGCACCTACCGAAAACCGGGCGTGCACCGCCCGCGCGATCCCGACCCTTCGCGACTGGAGGCCGTTCGCTGGTTCGATTGCGAAGGGCGCGCGCTGGGGGAGCGGTTCAAGACAAAGCAGCTTTTCTCGCCCTTTGGGCGACCCAATTACCGCCTCGCCCAGATCAACCACTACGCGCTCGGCGCGATGGAGAGCTTCGTGCTGAAGGCCGATCGGGGGCGCGCGGTGCATTCCGACCACCTGCTCGGCCTCGATTACTGGACCGAACGCAACTGGTGCCTGGCTGAGGATACGAGCATCGCCCGCTATCACGCGGCCCGAGAGGAAGGTAAGGCGGCGCTGCTGGCTGATCCCGAGATCGCCCGCCTGCACCGCGACGCCGTGGCATGGCGGCATGTCCGCTTCGATGCGCTGATGCAAGAGGAGCCGTACCGTGCCCTCTTCGCAAGGCTTCTGATGGCTCCGCCGGCCCGGCCGGTAACACCCCAAGCCGCCCGCTTCCTGCATGGCTACGCAGCCAACGCGCGACAGAAAACCGTCAAGGGGCCGCCCTGAGGGCGTAATTTCGCCAAATTCCGCCCCTATCGTCATTCCAAGAGCCGCGCCATAATGCGGCCGCCCGAGGCATGGATGGAGCATCTCGATGCAAGACAGTCCGAATACATTCGCGGAGCCGCTCGCCAACCTGAGCTTGCAGGACTGGCGCGCCCGGCTTGCGGAGATCGCAAACGATCATGGCGATTTCGAGGAACTTGGCGACCGGCATTTCGCGGCCTTCATCGAAGATCAGGACACCCTGCTGGTCAGTTTCGAGACTCAGCAAGGCATCCGCGCGCTAGATACGGATGCGCAGCCTCTGGGTTGGGAAATGGTCAAGGCCATGGGCTGGTCACATCTGGCCGTGATCAGCGACGGCGACACGTGGTTTCGCGCACCCGAAGTCTATGACTATTTCGACAGGCTGGCCGATGACGGGTTCTTCGACGAATTCGCGCGCGTCGTGTTCTACGGCGCGGGCCCCTGCGGTTATGCCGCCGCGGCCTTCTCGGTGGCCGCGCCGGGGGCCACGGTGATCGCGGTGCAACCGCAAGCCACGCTCGATCCGGAAATTGCGGGCTGGGACCAGCGCTTCTTGGAGCAGCGCCGGCGCGACTTCAGCCACCGCTATGGCTACGCACCCGACATGCTCGACGCCGCCGAACGCGCCTTTATACTCTACGACCCAATGGTCACCATGGATGCGATGCATGCCGCACTCTTCACACGGCCCGCTGTGACCAAACTGCCAATGCGCAATTTCGGGGCTTCACTGCAAACCGATCTGATGGATATGCACATCATCTACCGCCTGATCGCGCAGGCCGGGGCGGGCCGATTGACGCGCCTGTCCTTTGCCAAGTTACTGCGCGCCCGCCGCGAACACGCACCCTATCTTCGCACTCTCATGAGCACTTTGGATCGCGAAGGGCGCGATGCGTTGACCGAAATGCTCTGCCGCAATGTCACCTCGCGCATGAAGGCCCCGAAATTCGCACGCCGCCTGCGCGAGTTGACGGAAGAACAGGAGGCGCTCAGCGGCTGAAGCATCTCGCCGTTCCCCTTCTCTTGCGGCATTATTCCAACGGCACTCTGACGCGCCACTTGCCCTGCACGCGGTTCCGTAAGGATTTGAAGGCCACTGAAAGACGCACTGGCCCATGCCATCATCGGGCCGGGCGCCTGCGGCGACCGGCGCCACGCCCACTTCCCAAATCCGCGCCTGCGTGCTAGCGCACGCGCATGACAACACTCACGATCCGCCGCCCCGACGACTGGCATCTCCACCTGCGTGACGGGGAGATGCTCAAAGGCGTGCTGCCGAGCACCGCAGCGCATTTCGCCCGCGCCATCATCATGCCCAACCTTGTCCCGCCCGTGGTCAAGGGCGCAGATGCCGCCGCCTACCGCGACCGAATCCTTGCCGCGCTGCCCGAGGGAATGGCGTTCGAGCCGCTGATGACGCTCTACCTCACCGAGTACACCGACCCGGACGACGTCGCCGCGGCCCATGCCTCTGGTCTCGTGAAGGCCGTCAAACTTTATCCCGCCGGGGCGACCACGAACTCGGCCTCGGGCGTCACCGATTTCGACAAGGTCCGTGCCGTTCTGGAGAAGATGGCCGAGATCGGCCTGCCGCTCTGTGTGCATGGCGAGGTGACCCATGCCGAGATCGACATTTTCGACCGCGAGGCGGCCTTCATAGAGCAGGTGCTCGACCCGATACGCCGGGCCACGCCGGGCTTGCGCGTGGTGATGGAGCATATCACCACCAAGGACGCAGCCGATTACGCAGCCACTGCAGGCGACGATCTGGGCGCGACGATCACCGTGCAACACCTGCTGCTCGACCGCAACGCGATGCTCGTGGGCGGCATCCGCCCCCATTACTACTGCCTGCCGATCCTCAAGCGCCGCACCCATCGCGAGGCGCTGGTCAAGGCGGCCACGGGCACCGATGCGCGCTTCTTTCTGGGCACCGACAGCGCGCCCCACGCGACCGACACCAAGGAAAACGCCTGCGGCTGCGCGGGCTGTTTCACCGCGCCCATCGCGCTCTCTTGCCTCGCGGAGCTTTTCGAAGAAGAACGGGCGCTGGACCGGCTGGAGGCTTTCGCCTCTCTGAACGGCCCGGCATTCTACGGCCTGCCGGTCAACGACGAGCAGATCACCCTGACCAAGGGCGATCCCATCGACTGGCCCCGGGAAGTCCCCACAGGTGCTGGCCCCGTCACCGTCTTCGACCCCGCGCGCCCGCTGCATTGGCGCGTGAGCTGATCCGCATTCACTTAGCCCACTAAACTCTCGCCGAAGGCATCCGACAGATGATCCCAAGCTCCTACCCCTCTGCCGAAGAGATGGCCCGCCTCACCGCAAGGATGCTGCTTGAAATAGAAGCCGTGCATCTGAACGCCGAGGAGCCCTTCACGCTGGCCTCGGGGCTGCCCAGCCCGACCTATATCGACTGCCGCAAGCTGATCTCTTACCCGCGTATCCGCTCCACGCTGATGGATTTCCTCACCGTTACCGTGATGCGCAATGCTGGCTTCGAGGCGTTCGACAATGTCGCGGGCGGCGAGACGGCGGGCATCCCCTTCGCGGCGCTGGTGGCCGAGCGCATGGCGCTGCCGATGACCTATGTGCGCAAGAAGCCCAAGGGCTACGGACGCAATGCGCGCATCGAAGGCGCGATGACCGAAGGCCAGCGGGTGCTGCTCGTGGAGGACCTGACCACCGATGGCGGCTCCAAGCTGTCTTTCGTAGATGCGATTCGGGAGACAGGGGCGACGTGCGGCCATACGGCGGTGATCTTTTACTACGGGATTTTCCCGGATACCGAAAAGACCTTGGGGGAACATGGTGTTGCCCTGCATTGCCTCTGTACATGGTGGGATGTTCTGGCCGAGGCCAAGGCGACGGGCGCGTTCAGCGCGGCCACGATCGAGGGTGTAGAGGCGTTTCTGAACGACCCGCGCGGCTGGCAGAACGCGCATAAAAGTTAAGCCCCTGCACGCAGGATATGGGGTATTCCCTCGCAATTTACCCCCATATCCTGTAGCCTGTTATCACGCACAGCTTATCCACAGGGATATACAATTTGCCTTGCGCGCGCCCCCTTGTCTAAGAAGAGCGCCCAAGAGCAAAGCATGAGGTGGCAAGGATGAACGAGATCACCAGTTTCGACGGGGTCAGCCCGGACAGCGCCGATGCGGTGCAGGATGCGATGCCGCATTCCACAGAGGCCGAACAGCAGCTTCTGGGCGCGATCCTGACCAATAATGACGTCTTCGACCGGATCGCGTCGATTATCCGGGCCGAGCATTTCTACGACCCGGTCCATGCCCGCATCTACGACATCGCCGCCGCGCGCATCGCCAAAAACCAGTTGGCCTCGCCCGTCACCCTCAAAGCATTCATGGAGGATGACGAGGGGCTCAAGGAACTCGGTGGTCCGGCCTATCTCGCGCGACTTGCAGGCGCCGCGATCTCGGCCTTTGCGGTGCGTGAATATGCGCAGATGATCTACGATCTGGCGATCCGGCGCGACCTGATCCGGCTTGGACAGGACATCTCCGCCAAGGCTGCCAAGGTCGAGGTCGCCAGCGAGCCCAAAGAGCAGATCGTCGAGGCCGAGCAAAAGCTCTATCAACTGGCCGAGCAGGGCCAGTCAGAAAACGGCTTCCAGAGCTTTCTCAGCGCCGTGACCGATGCGGTCAACGTCGCCAATGCCGCCTATCAGCGCGAAGGCGGGCTCGCGGGGGTCTCCACCGGCCTCGTGGACATGGACAAGAAGCTCGGCGGGCTGCACCGCTCCGACCTTCTGATCCTCGCCGGGCGCCCGTCCATGGGCAAGACCTCGCTCGCGACCAACATCGCCTTCAACATCGCCAAAGCCTACAAAAAAGGCCTCAAGCCGGATGGGAGCGAAGGCGCCGTCGAGGGCGGCGTCGTGGGCTTTTTCAGCCTTGAGATGAGCGCCGAACAGTTGGCGGCGCGAATTCTCTCCGAAGCCGCCGAGATCCCGTCTGAGAACATCCGCCGCGGCGATATGACCGAGACCGAGTTCCGCCGCTTCGTCGAGGCCGCCAAGTCGCTCGAAGCCTGCCCGCTTTACATTGACGACACGCCAGCGATCCCGATCGCTCAGCTTGCCGCCCGCGCGCGCCGCCTCAAGCGCACCCATGGGCTTGACGTTCTGATGGTGGACTACCTGCAACTGGTACGGGGCGGCGCGGACAACCGGGTGCAGGAAATCGCGGAGATTTCCATGGGCCTCAAGGCCATCGCCAAGGAACTCGACATCCCCGTGATCGCCCTGTCGCAGCTCTCGCGGCAGGTCGAGAACCGCGAAGACAAGCGCCCGCAACTCAGCGACCTGCGCGAATCGGGCTCAATCGAGCAGGACGCGGATGTGGTGATGTTCGTGTTCCGCGAGGAGTATTATGCCGAACGCGAAAAGCCCGGCGATGACAACCTCGAACAGATGGCCGCGTGGCAGGAGCGCATGGAGCGCCTGCATGGCCGCGCCGAGGTGATCATCGGTAAGCAACGCCACGGGCCCATCGGCACTGTAGACCTCAGTTTCGAGGGCCAGTTCACGCGCTTCGGCAACCTCGCGCGCCCCGGCTACCTGCCCAATGACGGCTTCTGATCCGGCGACCAGCACGATCCCGGTGGTCGATCTTTCGGCCCCGGACTGCACGGCCCAATTCGCCAAAGCCTATGGCGAGATCGGCTTCGGCTACGTTATCGGGCACGGCATCTCACAGTTCCAGATCGACCGGACCTTCGACGCGGCGCGCGCCTTTCACGCCCTGCCAGAGGCCGACAAGCAAGCGCTCTCCGTCAACGCCGCCCATCGCGGCTACATCGGCCTTGCGACCTCGACGGACCGGACCACGACACTGGCCGACGTGACCAAGCCCAATCAGTCGTCGAGCTTCATGCTCATGCGCGAGGACGCAGAGTTGGACCCAGATGTCTATCTCTCAGGCCCCAACCAATGGCCGGACCTGCCGGGCTTTCGGCAGACGATGGAGGACTATGTCACGGCGCTGTCCGGGCTGGCCCGCCGGCTGCTCGGCATCGCCCTTGACGCCGCCGGGATTGAGGATCGCAGCATCCTGTCCGCCTTCGACACGCCCACCACATGGCTGCGCTTGCTGCACTACCCGCCACAGCCCCCGCAAAGCCCGGACGATCTGTATGGCTCCGCTCCGCATACCGATTTCGGCGCGCTGACCTTGCTGGCGCAAGACGCGGTCGGCGGGCTCGAAGTGAGGACTCCGGCAGGAGACTGGCTCGCCGCGCCCTACCGTTCCGGCAGTTTCGTGGTGAATGTGGGCGATATGCTCCACCGGCTGACCAATGGCCGCCTGCTTTCGACCCCACACCGGGTGATCAACCGCTCCGGCCGAGAGCGCCTCTCAATCCCGTTCTTTTTCGATCCTCATGTGCACACGATGATCTCGCCTTTACCCGGCACTGGCGAGCCCCGCTTCGCGCCGATCCGCTTCGATACGTTCCTGCGCAACCAGCTTGAAGCCACTTACGAGGCCCACGCACCGACAAACGTGGAGGCACTCACCCGGTCGTGATTGCCGCCCGAAACGCTGCGCACTGGACAGGACCGGCGCAATGCGGCTCAATGGGCCAATGCGTTGGCTGTTCACCCTACCCTTTTTGCTTTGTTCGCCCGCCCTCGCCTATGATGGGCCGCGCGAGGTCGATCTCGAATTGTTCCTTGCGGTCGATGTGTCGCGTTCCATGTCTCCCGAAGAGTTGGAAATCCAGCGGCAGGGCTATGCGGCGGCGCTCTCCTCGGATGCGGTCTGGGCCGCGATCCGCTCCGGGCTGATTGGTGAAATCGCCGTGACCTATGTGGAATGGGCAGGCACCTATGCGCAGAATGTCGTGGTGGACTGGACGATCATCGAGACCCGCAAGGATATCCGCGAGGTGGCCGAGACGATAACAACCCGATTTGAGCCCAGTCTGCGGCGCACTTCCATCTCAGGCATTCTCGACTACGCCCGATTCTCCATCGCAGCCAACGAAATCTCAGGCCTGCGCAGGGTGATCGACATTTCCGGCGACGGGCCAAACAATCAGGGCGGCGTGGTCACAGCCGCTCGCGACCGGGCGCTGGCCGAAGGGATCACGATCAACGGGCTGCCGCTGATGACTACCGACGCGATCTCCGAAATGTGGGGCATTCCAGACCTCGACGTGTACTACACCGAATGCGTGATCGGCGGACCGGGCCATTTCATGCTGCCAGTATGGACATGGGAGGATTTCGCTCCCTCGATCCAGCGCAAGCTGGTGCTTGAGATCTCCGGCCTGATCACACGGCGCGCACAGCCCCGCGTGCAGCCGACCTCTGCCTATGATTGCCTCATCGGCGAGAAGATCGCCGAGCGCAACCGCGCGATTTTCGCCGAGCCCTGATCCGCGACTGCGGCCCTCCCACCTCTTGAAGATGCCCAATCGGCGGGCAAACCGCGCCACGCAACACTCTCCGCCTGGTTTACCGGGCTGGTTGCAATTGTGGTGTTACATCAGCGCTCCATTTTTGCAGCAGGCCTGACATTCAAGACCAATCCACGTTTCAAAAGTAATATCGCAAGGGGACCTTCTTATGACTTTCTGGTGTCTTTCCGCGCTTTGCGCAGCCATCCTCGCCTGTACCTCCGCCTCCGCACAGGCTGCCAGCTTCAAAGGCGAGTTTTGGGACGTGGCTCCGTTCGTAAGCGACGCAAACCAAGGCGATTTTCCGCGCGGGTTTGAGTTCGACTCCGTTCTCGCCACGCTCGACACACCGCCTGATGTGATCTTTGACGTGTTGGTTTTGGACTATCCGAACGCAACAACACCCCGGACAGCTGACCGGATCATTACCGGCAGCCGAAACGGTGACGTGTATACCGAGACTGCAACGCTGGGAGAGTTTTTGGGCGCGGATGCCAGCGGGCTCACGGCGACGGAACAGGCCATCTCACTCGCCGGTGCGGTGTTCCGGTTCTCAGGGTTCATCTCGGTTGCCGCCGGCGACACCGTTTTCGACGTAACGTCGGACGACGGCTTTCGCCTGTCTTTGGGCGGCGTGCCGTTGCCAGACAGCTTTACGGGCCCGCGCGGGTTCAGCAACACGCCGATGATCTACACAGCCCCAACCGCTGGCACCGTGGCCTTCGAGTTGATCTACTATGATTCCGGCGTGACCGGCGCAGGACTGTTTGTTCAGCATGACGATGCGCAACTCGTACCTGTGTCCGGTCCGCCAGCCATTCCACTTCCGGCATCCGTGTGGATCCTCATGAGCGGTTTGGTCCTGCTTGCCGGCATCCGCCGCGCACGGTGACTTATACTGCCTCTTGACGCGCGCGCGTGCCATGTCACAAGGCGGGGCATGAGCACGGCTTCCCTGACGATTGACCTTGATGCGCTGGCGCGCAACTGGCGCGGGCTGAATGCGCGCACCGCTGTGGAGACCGGGGCTGTGGTCAAGGCCAATGGCTATGGGCTGGGCGCACCAGTGGTGTCGCGGCGGCTGGCGCGCGAGGGCGTGCGCCGGTTCTTCGTCGCCATCGCCGAGGAGGGTGCGATCCTGCGCCGCGCGCTCGGACCCGGCCCGGATATTTTCGTTTTCTCCGGCCATATGGAGGGCGATACCGCCACGCTCCGCGAGCACAGCCTGCTGCCCCTGCTCAATTCGGTGGACCAGTTGCTACGCCACGTGGAGGCCCTGCCCGGCGCCCCCTTTGGCGTACAGCTCGACAGCGGCATGAACCGGCTGGGCATGGAACCGGCCGAATGGTCGGCGGTCCGGGAGATCGCGATGAGCCTCTCCCCGCGCCTGCTGATCTCCCATCTGGCCTGCTCGGACGCGCCGGACCATCCGATGAACGCTCAGCAACTGCGCGTCTTCCGCGAGATGACCGACGATCTGGACGCCCCCCGCTCGCTCGCGGCGACTGGGGGCGTGCTGCTCGGCCCAGCCTATCATTTCGACCTTTGTCGTCCCGGCATCGGCCTTTACGGCGGGTTGCCCTTCGCGGAGGCCGAACCGGTGGTCACCTTGCAGGTCCCGGTGATCCAGACCCGCGATGTAGAGGCGGGCGAGACCGTGGGCTATGGCAACACGTGGAGCGCGCCGCGCGCATCCCGCATCGCCACGATCTCTGCCGGGTACGCCGACGGGCTGATCCGCGCCATGGGACCGCGTGGGCAGGTCTATCACGCAGGCACCGCCCTGCCGGTTGTGGGGCGGGTGTCGATGGACCTGATCACCGTCGATATCACCGATCTGGGCACCGATCCGGACGCGCTCGAAGTGCTGGGCCCCCACCAGAGCGTCGATGATGTGGCCGACGCCGCCGGCACGATCGGCTACGAAATCCTGACCTCACTGGGCGGGCGCTACACGCGGCGCGTGATCGGATGAGCGCGCTGGCCTTGATCGGCCGCATGGTGCTTGCCTTTCTGGCGGCGGTGGGCCGGATCGCGCTCTTCGCGCTCGACACGGTCAGCCACGTACTGCGCCCGCCGTTTTACCTGCGCGAGTTTGGCATTTCCTTGCTCCATATCGGCTGGCTTTCGCTGCCCGTGGTGGGCCTGACCGCGGTGTTCACCGGCGGCGCGCTGGCGCTGCAGATTTACGCGGGGGGGGCGCGGTTCAACGCAGAGGCGGTGGTGCCGCAGATCGTCGCGATCGGCATGGTGCGCGAGCTTGGCCCGGTGCTGGTCGGGCTGATGATCGCAGCTCGCGTGACCTCCTCTATCGCAGCCGAGATCGCAACGATGAAGGTCACCGAGCAGATTGACGCACTGGTCACGCTCTCCACTCATCCTATGAAGTACTTGACTGTGCCGCGTGTTCTGGCCGCCACGCTGTGCGTGCCGCTGCTGGTGGGCGTGGGCGATGTGATCGGCATTTTCGGCGGCTACGCGGTCGCCACGGGCAC
This sequence comes from uncultured Aliishimia sp., assembly GCA_965656085.1. GTDB lineage: Bacteria > Pseudomonadota > Alphaproteobacteria > Rhodobacterales > Rhodobacteraceae > Aliishimia. Next base: position 104,987 of record CBFHJA010000005.1, read on the forward strand.
GCTGGGGTTCAACGCCGCCGCATATATCCGCAACACGGTGGATTTTCTGGAAGCGCTCGACATCATCTCCTCGCTCACCAAGGGCGCGGTGTTCGGCTTCATCGCGGCGCTGATGGGGTGCTATTTTGGCATGAATTCGGGGCGCGGCGCGCAAGGGGTGGGCAGCGCGACCAAATCCTCGGTGGAGGCGGCGGCGATCTTGATCCTTGCAGCGAATTTCGTTTTGACGGGGATGTTTTTCTCGCTATGACCCAATGCGCGCGACGCCCTTCCCTCGAAACCCGGTCGCGTATTCCCGCGGCCCAATGGCAAAACGAAAGAAGGCCCACAACGCGCCATACGACCACCCCGACAACCGACCGCGCATCGCTGTCCCCTGTCGCACACCCCGCCCATTCACTTTGCCCAATCAACTCCCGCCGGAGGCAGCCAACATGAGCCAAAGGCGCGAGCCCATGATCGAATTCCAGGACATTCACAAAGCCTTCGGCACCAACCAAGTCCTGCGCGGCGTTGATCTGAGTATCGCCAAGGGCACCTCCATGGTCATCATCGGTGGCTCTGGCACCGGCAAATCGGTCGCGCTGAAATGCGTGCTGGGTCTCATCACGCCTGACAAAGGCACGATTACCGTCGACGGCAAGCCCAACACCTCGGGCGACCGCGACGCCTTCCTTGCGCGCTTCGGGATGCTGTTTCAGGGCGGCGCGCTCTTCGACAGCCTGCATGTGTGGGAAAACGTCGCCTTCCGCCTGCTGCGCGGCGCGCTCAAGCGTCCCAAACCGGAAGCGCGCGAGATTGCCATCGAGAAACTGCGCCGTGTTGGGCTCAGCCCCGATGTGGCCGATCGATTTCCCGCCGAGCTCTCCGGGGGTATGCAGAAGCGCGTCGGCCTTGCCCGCGCCATTGCCGCCGAGCCGGAGATCATTTTCTTTGACGAGCCGACCACCGGGCTCGACCCGATCATGTCCGGCGTGATCAACGATCTGGTGCGCGAGATTGTCACCGAAATGGGCGCGACGGCGATGACGATCACCCATGACATGCGCTCGGTGCGTGCGATTGCCGATAATGTCGCCATGCTCCATGCTGGCAAGGTACGCTGGACCGGACCGGTCTCGGAGATGGACGATTCCGGCGATGCTTATCTCGACCAGTTCATCCATGGCCGCGCCGAGGGTCCGATCGAAGCGGTGCGATGAGCCTGACCGCGCTGAAATATCTCAACCTGTCGCTGCTGATCCTCTATCCGGTCGCGTGGTTCGCCCCGTTGATGCGCGCAGGCCTCCTGCCGCTGTTCGGACTGAGCGAGATTTCCGTGATCACCGGGCTGCAAGCGCTCTGGGGCAGTGACGTGGTGCTTGCGCTGATCGTCACCACCTTTGCGCTCTTTGCACCCTACCTGAAGACCATCGGTCTTGCGCTGCTCCATTTCCGGCTGCTTTCGCCGCGCACCGAGCCTGCGCTGTCGCTTCTGGGACGGCTTGCGATGGCGGATATCTTCCTGATTGCGGTCTACGTCACGGTGTTCAAGGGTGTCGGCGTGGGCCGGATCGAGGTGGCGTGGGGGCTGTATCTGTTCACCGCGCTGATCCTCACCTCAATCCTCATCAGCTGGGCGACAGAGCGCAACCGCAAGATCAAGAAGGGCGCGTAAGGCATGGCAAAAAAAACCTTTTCCTGTTCCGCCTGTGGCGCGTCCTTCACCAAGTGGTCAGGCCGCTGCGATGCCTGCGGGGAGTGGAACACGATCTCCGAAGACGCGGGTTTGAGTGCGGCGGGCCCCGCGAAATCCGGCATTGGCGCGCGGCGCGGCACCCCCGTCACCCTTGTCGATCTCGGTGCCGAAGAGACGCCCCCACCCCGCGCCCATTCCGGCATCGGCGAACTGGACCGGGTGCTCGGCGGCGGTCTGGTGGACGCCTCTGCCACGCTCGTGGGTGGCGATCCCGGCATCGGCAAGTCGACACTGCTGTTACAGGCCGCCGCCGCCTTCGCCCGCGCCGGGTTGCCCACGATCTATGTGTCGGGCGAGGAAGCCTCGGCGCAGGTCCGGCTGCGCGCGCAGCGCCTTGGGCTGGCGGATGCGCCGCTCAGGCTGGCCGCCGAGACCAACCTGCGCGATATCCTGACAACGCTTGAAGTCGAGAAGCCCCGGCTTGTGATCATAGACTCGATCCAGACCATGTGGTCGGACAGCGTCGAGAGCGCCCCCGGGTCGGTCAGCCAGGTCCGCGCGGCAGCCCATGAGCTGACGGCCTTTGCCAAGCGGCGCGGGGTGTCGGTGATCCTTGTGGGCCATGTGACCAAGGAGGGCCAGATCGCCGGGCCGCGCGTCGTCGAGCACATGGTCGATACGGTGCTCTATTTCGAAGGCGAGCGCGGGCACCAGTTCCGCATCCTGCGCTCGGTGAAGAACCGCTTCGGGCCCGCCGACGAGATCGGCGTCTTCGAGATGACCGGGCGCGGGCTGACGGAAGTCACCAACCCCTCTGCGCTGTTCCTCAGCGAGCGTGGCACGCCCGCGCCGGGCAGCGCGGTGTTTGCCGGGATCGAGGGCACCCGTCCCGTTCTGGTGGAGTTTCAGGCTCTTGTCGCGCCCACGCCGCACAGCCAGCCGCGCCGCACGGTCGTGGGATGGGACGGCTCGCGGCTTGCGATGATCCTCGCCGTGCTGGAGGCGCGCTGCGGCATCCCCTTCACCGGGCTCGACGTGTATCTGAATGTCGCCGGCGGGCTGAAAGTCTCCGAACCGGCCGCCGATCTGGCCGTGGCCGCGGCCCTGCTCTCGGCGCGCGAGGACGCCGCCCTGCCGGAAGGTGCAGTGATTTTCGGCGAAATCAGCCTATCGGGCGCGCTCCGACCGTCCCCGCAGACAGAAAACAGGTTGAAAGAAGCGCAAAAACTTGGTTTTTCCTCAGCCATCGCACCGTCCGGGGGCAAAGCGGCCGGCCTGAAGGGGCTGACACTGATGCAAATGCCGGATCTGACAGGATTTGTCGGCGAGATTTTCGGCGCGGGCTAAGGCCCATGGTCGCAATATGGATAAACGAAGACAGGGGCAGGTCGCGTTATGGATGGTTTTACGGTTATCGACGGGGGCGTCGCGCTTATCATCGTGGTTTCGGCTTTGCTGGCCTATGGTCGCGGCCTCGTGCGGGAGGCGATGGCCATCGCAGGCTGGGTTGTTGCGGCGATTTGCGCGTTCCTCTTTGCCCCGCGGGTCGAACCGCTGGTGCAGGAAATCCCCGTCATCGGCGAATTCATTGCCGATAGCTGCGAGCTGTCGATCATCGGCGCTTTCGCGATCGTGTTTACCGTCGCCCTTGTGATCGTGTCGCTGTTCACGCCGCTGTTTTCATCGCTGGTGCAACGCTCGGCGCTTGGGGGCGTGGATCAGGGGCTTGGCTTTCTGTTCGGCGTGGTGCGCGGCATCCTGCTCGTGGCGATTGCGTTTTTCGTCTACAACACGGTGATCACCGGACAGGAGGTCACCATCGTGGATGACAGCCGCTCGGCGGCGGTGTTCAACCAGTTCACGGCGCAGATCGAGGAGCAGAACCCCGAGGCGGCTCTGGGCTGGATCACACAGCAATATGAGACGCTCGTGGGCGCGTGCCAGTAGCGCGTCCGACGGATGCACAGGGCACGGATCAAGGTTAGCGACTTGTGGAATTCAGGCCGGGCTCGGGACGGATGCGGAGCGGCAGGCCGGACGCGTTTCAAAGGCTAACAGACCAGAATCAAACAGGTTTCAGAAAATTTGAAGCAGCGACGCCTGCGCGTCGGTGAGCCGTTCTTGGTAAACCAAACCTGAAGCCCGTCGCCCCTGCGCGGCCAGTCCAATCCTTTCCGAAATACTAACGCGGGAGCGGCAACAGCGCCGCAAACACGCCCCGCAACGGTCGAAGTTTCGGCCAAGTCCGGGCGCTTCCTTGGCCTCAGAACCGCCACCTCGGCACCACAGATATGCCACAGATCACAGGACAGGAGACCCTCGCATGTTCACCCGTTACACCACCGATTTCACTGACATCACCACCCCTGACGCCCTCAGCGGCGCCATGTTCTCGCTTTCCGAGGGCACGCTTGTGGAGAGCGAACGCGGCTGGCGCGCGGTCGAAGACCTGCGCCCCAGTGACCGGATCGCCAGCCTCGATGGCGGCTTCGTCCCGCTTGCCTGGGTGCGCCGGGCCGTGCAGCAATCCGCGTTCTTCGTTCCCGCCGGCGCGCTCGGCAACTGCTCGGACCTGTCCCTGCCCGCCGAGGCACGAATCGGTCTGACCGCGCCGGACAGCTTCACCACGGCCACGACCGACGTGCTCTCGGTCCCGCTGCGTGCGCTGGCCGGGCTGCGCGGAATTCGCAAGCATGGTCTGTCCGGCCCCCGCGCCTACACGATCGGACTGACCTCCGAGGAGATGCTCTGGGTGCAAACCGGGCTGCTGGTCCACGCACGTCCCATGACCGAGCCCTATTTCCACGCTATCGGGCCCGCCGAAGCCCGTGCCCTGTTCGGCGCCCGCCTCTGCGCAGATGCCGCAGCCTGAGGCGAACCGGCCCTTGGCGCGCGTCAAAAGGTGGCGCGCGCGCAACGGGGCCGTGACAGCGTGTAACAGGAAGGTTAAAAGATGGGCCGTCAACACCCGGATTCGGAGCTGCCCTCCCCGTGACTGATCTTCCGACCGATCTCAAGCAGATGCCCCCCGCACACCCTTTCGATGACGACAAACTCCGCGAAGAATGCGGCGTTTTCGGCGTTTTGGGGGCACAGGACGCCGCCAGCTTCGTGGCGCTGGGTCTGCACGCGCTGCAACACCGGGGACAGGAGGCGGGCGGAATCGTCACCCATCACCCCGATCACGGCTTCAACTCCGCCCGCCGCTTTGGCTATGTGCGCGACAATTTCACCTCGCCGGACGTGATGGACACCCTGCCCGGCCCGCTCGCGATCGGTCATGTGCGCTACTCGACCGCCGGCTCCAAGGGCGCCACGGCGATCCGGGACGTGCAGCCCTTCTTTGGCGAGTTCGCCATGGGCGGCGCGGCGATTGCCCACAATGGCAACATCACCAATGCCGACGCGCTGCGCCGCGAGTTGATCGAACGGGGCTCGATCTTCCAAAGCTCCTCGGACAGCGAATGCATCATCCATTTGATGGCCCGCTCGCTGCAACGCACCATCCCCGAGCGCATGGAAGACGCGCTGCGCCGGGTCGAGGGCGCCTTCTCCATCGTCGCGATGACCCGCACCAAACTGATCGGCGTGCGCGATCCCTTGGGCGTGCGCCCGCTGGTTCTCGGCAAGATCGGGGACACAGGTTATGCTTTAAGTTCAGAGACTTGCGCACTCGACATCATCGGCGCGGAGTTCGTGCGCGAGATCGAGCCGGGCGAGATGGTGGTGATCAACGAGGACGGCATCGAGAGCCGCCGCCCGTTCCGGGACGCCAAATCGCGGTCCTGCATCTTCGAGTATGTCTATTTCTCCCGTCCTGACTCGGTTCTTGGCGGCCAATCGGTCTATGAGAGCCGCCGCCGGATCGGCGTGGAGCTCGCCCGCGAGGCCCCCGTCGAGGCAGATCTTGTGTGTCCGGTGCCGGATGGCGGCACGCCTGCTGCGATTGGGTATTCTCAGGAGAGCGGGATCGAATACGCGATGGGGATCAGCCGCAACCAATATGTGGGCCGGACCTTCATTGAGCCCACCGAGCAGATCCGCAACATGGGCGTGCGGCTCAAGCTCAACATCAACCGCGCGCTGATCAAGGGCAAGCGGGTGATCCTCGTGGATGACAGCGTGGTGCGCGGCACAACCACCATGAAAATCAAGGACATGCTACTTGATGCGGGCGCCAAGGAGGTGCATTTCCGCATCGCCTCCCCGCCCACTGCCTGGCCCTGTTTTTATGGCGTGGACACGCCGCAGCGCGACAAGCTGCTAGCCGCGACGATGTCCGAGGAAGAGATGCGGGTGCATCTGGCGGTGGACAGCATCAAGTTCATCTCGCTCGACGGGCTCTACCGCGCGGTGGGCGAGCCGGGGGGCCGGGATGGCGGCTGCCCGCAATATTGCGACGCGTGTTTCTCCGGCGAATACCCGGTCGCGCCCTCGGACATGATCGAGAAGGGCTTCCAGCTCAAGACAGCGGCGGAGTAGCCTGCGCCGCGAAGAAGTTAACGCAGCGCGCGTTGCGCGATGGCGCAACATCGCGAGAATTCCCACAGCCTCCCAAAACGCGGGTTAACGCCATATTTTATTGGTACATACCGCGTATGGCTGGGCGTATGGCTCCGCGTATGGCACCTGTACATACGCACGGTGCGTTAAGACGGTGGTTAACGGGGCCTACGGTGGGGGTGCGTTAACCTTTGTGGGAGGCGCTTGGTGGGCAGTATTGCCCACCCTACCAGTCCGCCACTGCGTTCACCGACCAACTAAGGCTCTGCGGGACCTTTGAGACATTGGAACTTGGAAATCCAATGTCTCCTTCTCTGCCGGGGCGGCGCAAAGTGACTTTAAGTCGTCCTTTGTGTAACCTACGACAAAAGTTGGAACAGGAAGCTGATATGGACATCTCTGGAGCGGTAGCTTTTGTCACGGGTGGTAGCGGTGGACTTGGCTCCCGCATCTGTACCCTCCTTGCCAACGAAGGTGTACGTGTCGCGATAGGCTATTATCAAGGCAAAGACAGGGCCGAAGATGTGAGGGAGCGGATTGAGGCTGCTGGTGGAACGGCACTCACCATCCAAGTGAACCAAACTGTCCCCGTTTCAATCGAAAGTGCCATATCTAAAGTCGTCGCTGATCTGGGATCACTGGACATTGTCGTAAACAACGCAGCAATTGCTTCAGGCGGGCACTCGATTGAGCTCGGGGATCTCGATGCATTCACCCCGGAAATCTGGGACGAAATGATGACAGTGAATGTGAAGGGGCCCTATCTTGTCGCCCGTGCTGCCGCGGCTCACTTGCGTGCATCGAAGTGGGGCCGCGTGGTGAATATTGGTTCTACGCTCGGCCATGGTGACTGGTATCAGGATCGAATATTTGCTCCCAGCAAGGCAGCAGTCATTCCACTCACCCGGTTCTTGGCCGCAGCTTTGGCGCCGGATGTCACGGTAAACTGTGTTGCACCGGGGTTGATGGTAGAAACTGCGTTGGGAGGTGGCGGTCCCAAGCCCGATGGCGACAATGCAGTTTACGATATGTGGCAGGAAAGGGCCGCCTTGAAGAGCTTTACAGACATTGAAGATGTCGCTTCTCAAGTCGTTTATTTCTGCAAATCGCGCACAACCACAGGGCAGAGCATCGGAGTGGATGCAGGCGTGCACTTCCGCTAATCTCGCAATCTGGGCATAGCATATCGCCGGATTGAGGTCGGCTCCGGGCATCAAATGGTCATTTACTGCTTTAGACCTTGCCATATGCTCTTGGTTCAACGCCTCAACTATTGGCGTTCGAGATAGCGCCTTGTTCCACCGACAGCCGCAAGCAGGCCCGCTCTGGTCCTCGGCCTACGCTTCCAGTTCGGCGTCCCAGTAGAGGAAGTCCATCCAGCTTTCGTGCAAGTAGTTGGGGGGGAATTTGCGGCCCATGTTGCGCAATTCCTCCGCGCCGGGCTGGCGGGGTGGTTTGCGTAAGCTGAGGCCGGTGCGGTGCAGCGGTTTGGCGCCTTTGCGCAGGTTGCAGGGCGAGCACGCCGCCACCACGTTCTGCCACGAGGTCACACCCCCGGAGGCGCGCGGGACCACGTGGTCGAAGGTCAGCTCGCCGCGCGAGCCGCAATACTGGCAGCGGAATTCGTCGCGCAGGAAGAGGTTGAAGCGGGTGAAGGCCACCTTTTTCTGGGGTTTGACATAGTCCTTCAGCACCACCACAGAGGGGATGCGGATCTCGGTCGAGGGTGAGCGGACGATCTCTTCATATTCAGCCACGATATCCACCCGCTCCAGCCACGCCGCCTTGACCGCCTCCTGCCATGGCCAAAGCGAGAGCGGGTAATAGCTCAGCGGTCTGTAATCTGCGTTCAGCACCAGTGCGGGATGCTGTTTGAGCGCGCCCGGATTGCGTGTGAAATCACTTCGAAACGTTCCGGTGGCCTGTTCGATACTGCTCAGTGTCATTGCGACTCGTCCCGTGCCCTGTCTGCCCTAGATGGCCCGGGTTCCGGGAGCGCCAGTGATCTCCCGGATCAGGCCTTCGCGTCAACTATATATCGCGGTGGAAAGCTGGCAACCCCTTGCGTAACCACTACATGTGACCAGTCTGTCGCATGGTCAGTTCACAGTTATGTGACAGTTATCCACAATCGCGCCTGCAGTGCCGGACCCCGCCACCGGGTCTGGAATACCCCACTCGACGCAGCGTCAGCTTTGCACCACTCTGGGAGCAACGCAGCAATCGATCAACGTGGATGGGACGGATCATGGCACGGTTTGGAACGCAGACGATCCTCGCAACGCTCAGGAAATCTTTCGCAGCCTCGGTCGGGGTGATCTTCACGACAGCCTGGTGGCGCAATCTGGGCTACCGCGAAATCGACGGGCCCACGCGGCCCGCCCCGCACGGCAAGACCGATTACGGCTCGATGAGCTAACCGCCGCGCTCAGAGGCTCAGCTTGTCGCGCATGAAGGCCAGCGCCACCGACAGCCCGTCCGGGGCGATGCCATGGGCGGTGCCCTTCATGATGTGGGCGTAGACCTCTTTCCAGCCCGCCTCCTGCAAGGCCTCCGCCGCCGCCGGGAGCGACTGGGGCGGGACCACGTCATCGGCATCGCCATGCAACAGCAAGACCGGCGGGCGCACCTTGACTTCATCGGCGAGCAGTTCGGGGCGCAAGAGGCGGCCCGAGAAGGCCACGATCCCGGCCACCGCATCGTCGCGGCGCGGGGCCACGTGCAGCGACATCATCGTGCCTTGCGAGAAGCCGAAGAGCACGACCTGTTCGGGCAAGACATCCTCATCGACCATCAGCGCGTCGAGAAACGCGCCCAGATCGCGCGCCGCCTCATCCATGCCGCGCTCGCTCTCTTCTTCGGAGGAGCCGTCGATCCATGGGATCGGGAACCACTGGTAGCCGCCCGGATAGCCGGGGATCTGCTCGGGTGCGTCGGGGGCGACGAAAAGCGTGTCGGGCAGATGCTCGCCCAGCGGGTCCGCGAGGCCCAGAAGGTCGGCGCCGTTCGCGCCATAGCCGTGCAGGAACACCACCACCGAGCGGGTGGTGCCCGACACCGGGGCTTTGCGCTGAGCAGTGAGTACGCGAGTCATGTGGCAATCCCTTCCCGACCTTTGACGACCCGGTAGTAGGCAAAGAGAGCGCGGGCCGCAACCGCACGCCATGGCGACCACGCCTCCGAGAGCCGGCGCAGGTCGCGTTCGCGGGGGCGGTCCGGCAGATCGAAGAGAGCCGCCGCCGCGACCTGCAAGGCGAGATCGCCCGGCGCGAAGACATCCGCCCGGCCCAGCGAGAACATCGCGTAGATCTCGGCAGTCCAGACGCCGATGCCCTTCACTTGGGTCAGGGTGGCAATGACCTCGGTGTCAGGCACGGCGCGCAGGGCGGCATAGTCGATCCGGGCCTCGGCCAGCGCCCCGGCATAGGCGATTTTCTGGCGGCTCAGCCCGGCGGCGCGCAGCCCCGCCTCGCCCGCCGCCAGCACCGCAGATTCCGTGACAAGCCCGGCTTGCTCCATCCGCCCCCAGATCGCCGCCGCGGAGGCCGTGGAGACCTGCTGGCTGACGATCGCGCTCAAAAGCTGGGCGAATCCATCGGGGCGGCGGCGCAGCGGCAGCGGGTCCGGAACAAGACCCCAACGGGGGTCCTGCGTGCGCAGCCAATCGAAACCTTCCGCAACGTCACATTCAGATTTTATGATACGACCCACCATGCGGAGCACCCTAGCGCCTTGCGGGGGCCACGCAACAGGACTAGGGAAATGCTCATGACAGACTTGATTGATGACGGGCGCGCCAAGCGCAATGTGGCGGTGCTTGTGGCAGCGCAGGCGTTCCTTGGCAGCCAAATCACCATGATGTTCGTGATCGCCGGGCTTGCCGGGCAACAATTGACACCCTTCGCCTGCCTTGCCACGCTGCCGATCTCGCTGATCGTGTTCGGCTCGATGACCACCGCACCGTGGCTCTCGACGTTGATGCAGCGGCAAGGCCGCCGGGTCGGGTTCTGGGTCGGCGCTCTGGGGGGGCTGGTGGGCGCGGCGGTGAGCGCCTATGCGCTGACGCTGGAGAATTTCTGGCTGTTCCTGTTCGGCAGCTACCTCACCGGCATCTACATGTCCTCACAGGGCTTTTTCCGCTTTGCCGCCGCCGACAGCGCCTCCGAGGCGTTCCGGCCCAAGGCAATTTCCTATGTGATGGCGGGCGGGCTGATCTCGGCCTTCATCGGCCCGCAAATCGTCGGTTACATGACCACCGACAACCCCGATGCGACCGTGATGCGCTATTTCCCGATCTACATCGCGGCGATGGGCTTGAACCTGTTTGGCATGGCGCTGTTCTTCTTCCTCGACGCGCCCAAACCGCCCCGCGCGGTGGACACAGGCGCGCCGATCCGCACGCGGATGGAGCTCTTGACCAGCCCGCGCATCCTTGTTGCGGTGATCTGCGCTGCAGTCTCCTACGCGCTGATGAACCTCGTGATGACCGCCACCCCGCTGGCGGTGGTGGGGTGCGGCTTTGCCGAGCCGGATGCGGCGAATGTCGTGACCGCGCATGTCTTTGCGATGTTCGCGCCTTCCTTCTTCACCGGCCATCTGATCGCCCGCTTCGGTGTCGAGCGGATCACCGGGCTGGGCTTGCTGATCCTCGCGGCTGCGGGGGGCGTGGCGATGACCGGTGTGGAGCTGGAACAGTTCTTCATCGCGCTGATCCTGCTCGGTCTGGGATGGAATTTCGGCTTCATCGGCGCGACGACGATGCTCACCACGGCCCATAGCGTGGAAGAGCGCGGGCGGATGCAGGGGCTGAACGATCTGATCGTGTTCGGCTCGGTGACCTTCGCCTCGCTCGCCTCGGGGGGGCTCTTCAACTGCGCGGGCAGCGCGCCGGAACAGGGCTGGATCGCGGTGAACCTTGCGATGGTGCCGTTCCTGACGCTCGCGGGCGGCGCGCTGATCTGGCTGGTGCTGCGGCCCGAGGCGGCGCGCGCTTAACCTTCTGTTGCACAAGGGGTTGCTTCGCAAGCGAGAGACGCTGTCTCTCGCGCTCTCTGGGATATTTTTAGCCAAAGGAAGAACAGGAATGGGCTTGCCCGTCTGTTCTTGGAAGCTGTCCACATCTTTACGCTTTGGCAAGTATCCTGTGCCTATAAACATGGTGCGGTACAGGCGGGGACGCCGATGACCGTGCCGGAGGAAGACGATTGTCTTCTTTGGCGGAGTGGCTTCGGTCGCTCCGCCGTTCCTGTCTTCCTTTGGCTATAAATATCCCCAAGAGCGCGAGAATGGAATTCTCGCTTGCGCAGCAACCCTCCAAGGCCAGGAGAGACGCGCCTAGCCCTCGGATTTGAGCTGGCTGTAGATGTGCCAGCTTGCATGACCCAGCCAAGGGAAGATGATCAGCAAGCCAAGGAACCCGGGCAGGATCGCCGCGAAGGTCAGGGCCGCGAGGATCAGCCCCCAGACCAGCATCACGCCGGGGTTGTCGCGCACCAGAGCAATCGAGGTCAGCATCGCGGTGATGAAATCGACCTCCCGGTCAAGCAGCATCGGCAGCGACAGGACTGACATGGAGAACAGCACCAGCGCGAAGCCCGCCCCCACTGCCGAGCCCATCGCCAGCATCGAGAGCCCTTCGGTCGTGGTGTAGACCTCCAGCGAGGTCGAGACATTGGTCATCGCCGACAGGCCCAGAAACAGCGCGAAGATCATGTGGCCAATGAAAAACCAGAACAGGAACAGGATCACGATCAGCACGCAGATCCACGGCAATTGACGGCCGCGCTGGCGCCAGATCACGCCGAAGATTTCCGTCCGGTTCAGCGGGATGCCCTGCTCCAGACGGTAGGAAATCTCGTAGAGCCCCACGGCGGCGAACGGCCCGATGAGCGGGAAGCCCACCGCCGCGAGCACCAGCCAGAAGGTCTGGCCGGAATTCAGCGTCAGCGCGGAGATCGCCAGCCCGATCATCACATAGACCGCGCCGAAGAACAGACCCATGCGCGGGGCAATGGTGAAATCCTGCCAGCCGCGCTTCAGCGCCGTTCCGAGCATCGCCATGGTGGGCGCGCGCATCTGCGGGACGCCGTGCGGGCGGGCGGCAGCGCTGTCTTGCATCGTCATGTCCATACCCCAGCGTAGCGCCGGGAGGGCGCTTCGATCAAGAGAATTGCGGCCGCGCCCGGCCCGGCCAGTCGGTCGCCTTGTGCCACGCCTCGGCGACCTGCAGGAGCCGTCCGTCGCTGCCGCGCGGGCCGATCAGTTGCAGACCCATGGGCAAGCCATCCGCGCCGAAGCCAATCGGGATCGACACCACCGGCAGCCCCAGCAGGCTCGCGGGGATCATCACCTCCATCCAGCGGTGATAGGTATCCATCGCCCGGCCCGCGATCTCGGTGGGGTATTCGGTCTCCACCGGGAAGGGCCAGACCTGCGCGGCCGGGAGCGCCACCAGATCGTAGCGCTGGAAGAGGCGCGTGGCGGCGCGGTACCACTCGGAGCGCAGCGCGGAGAGGCGGTGCAGCTCGCGCCCGTTGAGCGCAAGCCCCCGGTCGATCTCCCATTGCATCGTGCCCTTGATCGCGTCCCGCTTGACCGGGTCGTCGTAGAACGGCGCCAGCGCGCAGGCCTTCTCGTAGTTGCGCAGCCCCACCCACGCGTCCCAGATCGCCTCAGCGGGATGCGGCGGCGCGGCCTCTTCGACTTCCAGCCCCAGATCGGCCATCTGGCGCAGCGCATCCTCGCAAATCTCGGCGATGCCCGGCTCGTAGGGATAAGCCCCGCCCCAATCGCCGAGCCAGCCGACGCGGCGCCCGTGCATCTCTCCGTCCATCTCTGGCAAGCTCATCGGCAGGCTCAGCCCATCGGGCTGGCGCGGGTCCGGCCCGGCCATGGTGTCGAGCAGGGCCGCGAGATCGCGCGGGGTGCGGGCCATCGGGCCTTGGGTGGCCAGCCGTTGCAGGTAGAGATCGCCGCCGGGCTTTGGCTCGGAGGGCACAAGGCGCTCGGTGGGGCGCATGCCGTAGACATTGTTCCACGCCGCCGGGTTGCGCAGGGAGCCCATCGCGTCCGAGCCATCGGCGACCGAGAGCATCCCGCAGGCCAGCGCCACCGCCGCCCCGCCAGACGAGCCGCCACAGGTGCGCGCCGCGTCATAGGGGTTGAGCGTGGCGCCGAACACCTCGTTGAAGGTGTGGCTGCCAAGGCCGAATTCCGGCGTGTTGGTCTTGCCGATCACGATCGCGCCCGCCGCGCGCAGGCGCGCGACATGGATGTCGTCACGCTCGGCGATCTGCCCGGCAAAGAGCGGCGAGCCCATCGAGGTCGGCAGGCCCTTGGCGTTCGCGAGGTCCTTCACAGCGAGGGGAATGCCATGCAGCCAGCCCTTGCGCTCGGCGCTGTCGGCGGCCTTGGCGTCGGCCAGAAGCGCCGCCTCGTCGCGCAGCGAGACGATGGCGTTGACGTGATTGGTCTCGGTGATCCGCGCGAGCGTGGCCCGCATCAGTTCCAGCGCCGAGATCTGTCCCGCGCCGAGCATCTCCGACAACTCCAGCGCCGGTTTGTATGTCAGGTCCGTCACCGGCTCCCCTCCCCCTGTGATCATCTGTCCGGCGCTACCGTCCGGCCTGCCAGACCGCCGACACTTCGCCCCGGATGATCCGCGCGATCAGCGCGCAATCTTCGAGACTGAAGGTCAGCGGCACGCGCATGTCGAGAATGCCGTGCAGGATGCGGTCGGTGGCGGGCATGGGCACGGGGCCCGCGTAGCGCCACGAATCGTATTTCGAAGTGAAGGCCACGGGTTCAGGCGCGCCGAACCACTTGAGTTCCACCCCGCGCGCCGCACAGCGCGCCACCACATCGCGGATCTGCTCGGCGGCCCAGTCCAGAAGAAGCACCTGAAAGGAGGAGCCGACGATCTGCTCGGCGGCGGGCCGCGCCACCACCGTCAGTCCCGGCGTGTCCCGCACCCCGTCTTCGAGCACCTTGTAGCGTTCATTCCAGCGCGCGACCTGCCGGGGCAAGTCCCGCAATTGCGGGCGCAGGATCGCGGCGCGCAGATTATCCATGCGTCCCGAGATATTCGGCGTGTCGTATTTCACCCGCGCGAACACCTCCGGGCCGGGCGCGGCGCGGTGGCGTTCATAGAGCATGTAGGAACCCGAGAGCATGATCGCGCGGGCGGCGATCTCCTCGTCATCGGTGACCAGAAACCCGCCCTCGCCGGAATTGACATGCTTGTAGGTCTGGCACGAATAGCACCCGACCGCGCCATGGCGTCCCGACGGCACACCGGCCCAGCCGCCGCCCATCGTGTGGGCGCAATCCTCGATCACCGTGATCCCATGCCGCTCACAAATCGCCATCAGCCGGTCCATGTCGCAGATATGCCCGCGCATGTGGCTGAGCAAGAGAACCTTGGCCTGATCCGCCTTGGCCTCCAGATCCACGAGGTCGATGGTCAGGCTCTCGGTCACGCCGACAAAGACCGCGCGCGCGTGCACCGCCGCGATGGCGCCCGGCACCGGGGCGAGCGTAAAGGCATTCGACAGAACCGGATCGCCGGGCCCGACGCCCACCGCGCGCAACGCTGTGGCCATCGCATAGCCGCCCGAGGCGCAGGCCAGCGCGTATTTGCTGCCCACCAGCGCGGCAAACTCCTCTTCGAGACGCGCGGTCTCGCCGATCTCGCCCGGCGCGGTGTTGTAGCGGTGCAGGCGGCCATGGCGCAGCACGTCGAGCGCTGCCGTGATCCCCTCCTCGGGGATGGCTTCCTGCTGGGTGAAACTGCCGTCGAACCGTTCCATCATCCGTTGTCCCGATTGTACGTCCGTTGCGTCGCGCGCATCCTATGCCGCGCGGCCGGTAAATGACCAGCGGCGTTTTGCAGCCCTGCGGATCGCGCGCCCGGAGCGACACAGGCGCCGGGCGCGGTGTCGGTTTTGAGCAAGCAAGGGCCGCTTTTTACGCGCGACGCTGACCGCATGGCTGCCAAAGATCTCTCCCCTGCGGACCCGCTCGCCTTTCTCGCCAACCTGAGATGGGCGGACGTGCCGGACCCGGTGCGCCACCAGATCAAGCGCTGCCTTTACGACACGCTGGGTGTTGCGGCGGGCGGGCATGGCACGCGGCTCTCAAGGATCATCCGCGATCATGCCGCCGAGGACATGCCCGGCCCGGTGCCGATGCTGCTCGACGCCCGCACCGCCGCGCGCAGCGCCGCCGCGATGGCGGGCGGGATGATGATCGACAGTCTCGACGGGCATGACGGCTACAACCCCGCGAAGGGCCATATCGGCTGCCCGCTTGTGCCTGCCTTGCTGGCGATTGCGCCCGAGGGCCTCTCTGGTGAGGCGTTTCTAACCGCGATGGTCGTGGGCTACGAGATCGGCGGGCGCGTGGCCACAGCCCAGCACGCCACCTGCCCGGACTATCACACCTCCGGATCGTGGGGCGCGGTGGCCGTTGCGGCAGCGGGCGCACGGCTCATGGGGCTGGACGCGGAGCAGACCCGCCACGCGCTCGGCATTGCCGAATATCACGGCCCGCGCAGCCAGATGATGCGCTGTATCGACCATCCGACGATGCTCAAGGACGGCTCCGGTTGGGGCGCTTTGTGCGGCGTGTCGGCCCTGCAACTGGCCGCGCGCGGCTTCACCGGCGCGCCCGCGATCACCGTCGAAGAGGCCCCGGCGTTCTTCGCCACGCTCGGGCAGGACTGGATTACGCTCGATCAGTATTTCAAGCCCTACCCCGTCTGCCGATGGGCCCAATCCCCGGTCGAGGGGATTCTTGCGCTGCGCCGCGCGCATGGTCTGACCGCCGCCGATGTGACCAAGATCACCGTGGAAACCTTCCACGAATCTTGCCGTCTTGCCACTGCAACGCCGGTGACGACCGAAGAGGCGCAATATTCCACCTCCTTCCCCTGCGCGGTGGCGATGGTAGGCGGCGCGCTGACGCCGGGCGACATAGCCGATGGGGCGCTCGGCGACGTGGAGGTCTTGCGCCTGTCGGAGAGCTTGGAGATGCGCGAACATGCCTATGCACAAGAGAATTTCCCCGCCGAGCGGCTCTCGCGTGTGGCGCTCACGTTGCGCGACGGGACCGTCTTGCAAGGCGATTGGATGAACCCGCTTTGGGCGCCAGACGCGCCGCCGACCGATGCGGAACTGGAGGCCAAGTTCACCGCGCTGGCCGCGCCGGTTCTGGGCGAGGCGCGCGCGGATGCGATCTTGGGCACCAGCCAGTCGCTGGACGGCCTGCCGCTCTCCGACCTGACGGCGTTGCTCTATACCCTGCCGTAGCTGGGGGCTCTGCCCCCGTCGCTGCGCGACTCCCCCGGAATATTTTTGTCAAAAGGAAAACAGGGGGTTAGGCGCGTTTGAACAGCGTGTCGATCAGGTCGGGCAGGTCCGTGAAACTGTGCAGAAGGGCCTCGGGGGAGAGGGCCGCCATATCGTCGCCCGCCGGGCCGAACGTGACGAGGACCGAGGGCACACCAGCCGCGCGTGCGGTGTTGCGGTCGGTGTCGCTGTCGCCGATCAGACAGGTTTTCGCCGGATCGCCCCCGCAGCGGCGGGCGGTCTCGACGAGCGGGGCCGGGTCGGGCTTGCGCACCGGCAGCGTATCGGCGCCCACGAGTGCCGCGAAGACGTCCCGGACCTCAAGCGCCTGTAACAATTGCTCCGCGAGCGCTTCGGGCTTGTTGGTGCAGATGCCGACGCCGTAGCCGCGCGACTTGAGTGTCTCGACCGCGTCCATCGCGCCGGGGTAGAGCCGGGTGTGGGCCGCGATGCTTGCTCCGTAAGCCTCTAAGAGAACAGGATAATATTGCTCAATCAGCGGCTCGGGGTCCGGCACGCCAACGCGCGCAAGCCCCTCGGTCAGCATCCGCCGCCCACCGCGCAGCGCCGCGCCCGCATCGCGCGCCATCTCCAGCACATCGCCATGCCCCATGTCCCTGAAACAATGATTGGCCGCTGCGAGCAGATCGCCGCTCGTATCGGCCAACGTGCCGTCCAGATCGAAGATTACCGTGTGCATTTGCGTGTCCTGCCCCCAAGATATTGCGGCGTTGCAACCTATCTTGATGCCGCCCCGCCTTGCCTCTGTGTTCTCATCCGATAAAACCGGTCGGAATAAAAGCAAAAGAGACAGGCTTCATGGACACCGCCCTGATCATTCTGGCCGCTGGTAAAGGCACGCGGATGCAATCGGACCTGCCCAAGGTCCTGCATCCCATCGGCGGCGTGCCGATGCTGACCCATGTGCTGGCCACGGCCCGGGCCCTGGAGCCGGCGCGGACCGTTGTGGTGACGGGGCACGGCGCGGCGGCCGTGGAGGCGGCGGCGCGGGACGTCGATCCGGAGGTGCAGATCGCACCGCAGATGGAGCAGCTCGGCACCGGTCATGCGACCGCGCAGGCTGCGGAAGCGCTTGACGGCTTTGAGGGGCTTGCGCTGGTTCTCTTTGGCGACACACCCTTCATCTCCGAGGCCACGTTGCTGGCGATGCGGGAGGCCGCCGCGCGTCATGACGTGGTCGTGCTCGGCTTCGAGCCTGCCGATCCAGGTCGCTACGGGCGGTTGGTGATGGGATCGGAGGGGCTCGACAGGATTGTCGAATTCAAAGATGCAACAGATGAAGAGAGGACGATAAACCTTTGTAATGGTGGGCTTATGGCCTGCCGGTCCCCGCAGATTTTCGAGTTGCTTGCGCAGGTCAAAAACGACAACGCCTCGGGCGAGTATTATCTTACCGATCTGGTGGCGCTCGCCCGCACGCGTGGTCTCTCCGCCACCGCGGTGACCTGCGCCGAAGAGGAAACCATCGGGATCAATACCCGTGCGCAACTGGCGCAGGCGGACGCGTATTTTCAGGCGCGAATGCGGCTGGAGGCGATGGAGACCGGGGTGACGCTGATGGCGCCGGAGACGGTTTACTTCGCGCAGGATACGGTGATCGGACGCGATACGGTGGTTGAGCCCAATGTGGTGTTCGGCCCCGGCGTGACGGTCGAGAGCGGTGCGACGATCCGGGCGTTTTCACATCTTGAAGGCTGTCATGTGAGCCGCGGCAGCGTTGTTGGCCCCTATGCCCGGCTCAGGCCCGGCGCGGAACTGGCCGAAGATGTGCGGATCGGCAACTTCGTGGAGATTAAGAATTCTGTCATAAACCCCGGGGCAAAGGTCAATCACCTGTCATATATCGGCGACGCGTCGATCGGGGATAACGCAAATATCGGCGCAGGAACAATCACTTGCAATTATGACGGTGTCATGAAGCACCACACGGAGATCGGGGCGGACGCGTTTATCGGCTCCAGCACGATGCTGGTCGCGCCGGTGACCGTGGGGCGCGGCGCGCTCACCGGGTCGGGCTCGGTCATCACCGAGGATGTGCCCGAGGACGCCATCGCGATTGCGCGCGCGCGGCAGGTCAACCGGCCCGGCATGGCGGCCAAGCTCTTCGACATGCTACGCGCGAAAAAAGCAAAGAAAAGCAAGGGGTAAGGTCATGTGCGGAATTGTCGGCGTTTTGGGAAATCACGAGGTGGCCCCGATCCTCGTGGAGGCGCTCAAGCGGCTCGAATATCGCGGCTATGACAGCGCCGGGATCGCGACGGTGAACAAGGGCGTGCTCGACCGGCGCCGCGCGGTCGGCAAGCTGGTGAACCTGTCGGACGAGCTTGTGCACAACCCGCTCGCGGGGCGCGCCGGGATCGGGCACACCCGCTGGGCGACCCATGGCGGGCCCTCGGTCGTGAACGCGCATCCGCACCAAGCGGGCAAGGTGGCGGTCGTGCATAACGGGATCATCGAGAACTTCCGCGAGCTCCGTGAGGACTTGAGGATCGCAGGCTATGCCTTTGAAACTGAGACAGATACCGAAACCGTGGCTCTGCTGACACGGATGCATATGGACGAGGGCGATGCCCCTGTCACTGCCGCCTTTCGCACGCTCGACAAGCTCGACGGGGCCTTTGCGCTGGCCTTTCTGTTCGATGGCGAGGACGATCTGATCGTCGCGGCCCGGCGCGGCTCGCCGCTGGCCATCGGGCATGGCGACGGCGAGATGTATGTCGGCTCCGACGCCATCGCGCTCGCGCCCATGACCGACCAGATCACCTATCTCGAAGAGGGCGACCGCGCCGTCGTGACCCGCAGCAGCGTGGCGATCAGCGACGCCCATGGCGATCCGGTCACGCGCCAACAGCGTACCATTCACCTCGACGCCACCCGGGTCGACAAAGCCGGGCACAAGCATTTCATGTCCAAGGAAATCGCCGAGCAGCCGGCCGTGATTTCAGCGGCGATTCAGCATTATATTCAACCCGATAACACCATTACCCTACCCGGCGCAGGGCTCGATTTCTCGCAGATCGACCGGATCACGATGGTGGCCTGCGGGACCGCCTACCTGTCCTGCCTGACGGCGAAATACTGGTTCGAACAACTCGCGCGCATCCCGGTGGAGGTCGATATCGCCTCCGAATACCGCTATCGCGAACCGCCGATCCCGCCGCGCACGCTGGCGCTGTTTGCCTCGCAATCGGGCGAGACCGCCGACACGCTCGCGGCGCTGCGCTATTGCAAGGGGCGGGCCGCATCCATCGCGTCCCTTGTGAACGTACCGGAAAGCTCGATTGCGCGGGAGAGTGATTTGGTGCTGCCGATCCATGCCGGGCCGGAGATCGGGGTCGCCTCGACCAAGGCATTTACCTGTAAACTCACGGTTTTATTGGCGCTGGCGCTCAAGGCCGCGCAGGATCGCGGCACGCTGGAGCCCGAGGTGATCGCCGCGCATATCGCCGCGCTGCGGCAGGTGCCGGGGGCGATCAACATCGCGCTCAGCGCCGAAGACAGCATTCGGGCCGCTGCGCGCAAGATCGCCGGGGCGCGGGACGTGCTGTTTCTGGGGCGCGGGCTGATGTATCCGCTCGCCCATGAAGGCGCGCTGAAGCTCAAGGAAATCAGCTATATACACGCCGAAGCTTATGCCTCGGGAGAGTTGAAACACGGGCCTATCGCCCTCATCGACAAAACCGTTCCGGTGGTCGTGATGGCGCCGCGCGATACGCTCTTCGAAAAAACCATCTCCAACATGCAGGAAGTCATGGCGCGCAAGGGCAAGGTGGTTCTGGTCTCCGATGCCGATGGGCTCGCGGAGGCCGGGAGCGATGTCTGGGCGTGGATCGAGATGCCGCAAGTGCCTGATGTCGTGACACCGATTCTCTATGCGATCCCGGCGCAACTGCTCGCCTACCACACAGCGGTCGCGAAGGGGACGGATGTGGACCAGCCGCGCAACCTCGCCAAATCGGTGACGGTGGAGTGATCCGGTGACGCCTCAGGACGCGCTCGGCGCGCTGGTTGCGCTGGAAAATCCGGAGCGGGCACAAGGGGCGAAAGCCTATCACAAGGCGGCGCGCCGCTGTCTGGGCGTGCCCAATCCGGTGCTCAACGATCTGACCGGGGACTGGCGCCGGGACCTAGACGCGGAAGGCCGTGTGGCGGTCGCGGATTTCCTCTGGAAAACAGATATTTATGAGGCGCGGATCGCCGCTGAGAAACTGCTCACCACGGTGCGAGGTCCCGGGTCAACGCTCCGCGAACACCTCGACTTCAGGCAGCCCGGTCAGTGGCGCGCCGATCAGGCGCAGCGCAGCGAGGGACATGCGGCTTCCGGCAGTGGGCGGGCCGTCGAGCGGGATCAGCGTCACCTCTACCGATTTGCCCGTCACGGGATAGATCACACGTCCCGGCGTCTGGCGGGCCACCAGCGGGGTCTTGAGCCAAAAACCCGTCTCTGCGGGCGTGCCGAGCGAGGCAATCGTGGTGCCGAGCGCGCGCTCAGGGCCTGCGGGCGCCGCTGCGGCGGCGGCGCGGTCCTGCGCGCTCGTCGTGTCGAACTGGCCGGCCGTGCGGGCGCCTTCGGGCGGACGGCGTGCCGTATCTTGCGCGCCCGGGCGTGTGCGGGGGCGGACGATCTCGGCGCTGATCCCGCCCACGCGTGCCTCTCCTGTCCCGCCCGGCGCCCCGGCAGGCCCTTGCGTACAGCCCGAAAGAGCCAATCCGGCCACAAAACACAAGATAACGCACTTCATGGCGACAGCCTGACACAGCCCCCGTCGGTGCTCAACGCGCAAAATCCCTTGCTCGCCGCGCCGGGCATGGATACCAAAGAGGGCATGACAGCACCGCTTATCGATCCGTTCGCGCGCGCGATCACTTATCTGCGCGTCTCCGTCACCGACCGCTGCGATTTTCGCTGCGTCTATTGCATGTCCGAGCAGATGACCTTTCTGCCGAAGAAGGAATTGCTGACGCTGGAAGAGCTCGACCGGATGTGCTCGACCTTCGTGCGTCTGGGCGTGCAGAAGCTGCGGATCACCGGGGGCGAGCCTTTGGTGCGGCGGGACATCATGACGTTTTTCAACGGCATGGGACGGCATCTCGACAGCGGCGCTTTGAAGGAGCTGACGCTCACCACCAACGGCTCGCAGCTCGCGAAATACGCGAAGGACCTCTACGCGGCGGGCGTGCGGCGGGTGAACGTGTCGCTCGACACGCTCGATGAGCAGAAATTCGCGGAGATCACCCGCTGGGGGCGTCTGAAACAAGTGCTTGAGGGTATCGATGCCGCACAGGCCGCCGGGATGCGCGTGAAGATCAACGCGGTCGCGCTGAAAGGGTTCAACGAGCCCGAACTGCCCGACATCACACGCTGGTGCGCCGAGCGGGACATGGATCTGACATGGATCGAGGTCATGCCGATGGGCGATATCGGCAACGAGGACCGGCTCGGGCAATACTGGTCGCTCAAGGACGTGCGCCGCGCCTATGAGGCCGCGTACAGCGTGACCGATCTGCCCGAAAGCACCGGGGGACCCGCGCGCTATGTGCGACTGGAGGAAACCGGGCAAAAGATCGGGTTCATCACGCCGCTGAGCCATAACTTCTGCGAAAGTTGCAACCGGGTGCGGATCACCTGCACCGGGGAGATCTACATGTGTCTCGGCCAAGAGGACATGGCCGATCTGCGCCCGGCCCTGCGCAACAATCCCAAGGACGACGCGCCTTTGGAGGACGCGATCCGGGCGGCGATCAACCTCAAGCCCAAGGGGCATGATTTCGACTATTCGCGCCAGCGGCTGGACGGGCAGATGTCCCGGCATATGAGCCATACGGGCGGCTAAGGCCCAATGCCGCATGTGACGCCTTTGCAGCGAGCCTATGCAGCGCTCGCGCGGCTGGCCCTGCCTTTCGCGCTGCGCGTGGAGCGGCGCAAGCTCGCGGAGGCCGGCACGCTCGAACGGTTCGCGGAGAAGCGCGGGGTTGCGGGGCAGGTGCGGCCCAAGGGCAGGCTCATCTGGTTTCATGCCGCCTCGGTGGGCGAGAGCCTGTCGGTCCTGTCGCTCATCGGGCAGCTGGCAGAGCGGTTGCCGGACGCAGCGTTTCTCATCACCTCCGGCACGCCGACCTCCGCCGATCTGGTGGCGCAAAGGATGCCGCCGCGATGCCGCCATCAATTCGCGCCGCTGGATGCTCCCGGGCCGGTGGCGCGGTTTCTCGATCATTGGCGCCCCGATGCGGCGGTTTTCGTGGAAAGCGAGCTGTGGCCGAACATGCTGCGGCAGACGGCAACGCGCGGGGTGCCGATGGCCTTGCTCAATGCGCGGATGTCGGCCCGGTCCGCCGCGCGCTGGCGCAAGACGCCCGCCACCGCGCGGGCGCTGCTCGGCGGCTTCCGGCTCATCGTGACACAGAACGCCGCCATGGCGCAGACCATGCGCGATCTCGGGGCCGCGCCGGAGCGCGTGGTGGAAGGCGTGAACCTCAAATCCATGTCCGCCCCCCTGCCCGTCGACGCAGGCCTCGTGGCCGACATGCGCACGGCTCTGGGCGGTCGGCCCGTCTGGGTCGCCTCCTCCACGCATGAGGGTGAGGAGGAGATCGTGCTCGCCGCCCATGAAGGGCTGCTCACCCGCTGGCCCGATCTGTGCCTGATCCTCGCACCGCGCCACCCCGCCCGCAGAGAAGCCGTGGCCGCGCACATCGCAGCGCAGGGCTGGCCGGTGCCGCGCCGCTCCGCGGGCGTGTGGCCTGAACCCGGCGCGCCGGTCTATCTGGCCGACAGTCTGGGCGAGCTTGGCGCGTGGTATGCGCTCACGGATGTGGTGTTTCTGGGCGGGTCCTTGCGCGAGATCGGCGGGCACAATCCGTTCGAGGTTGCGCAAGCCGGGGCGGCAATCGTCTCGGGGCGGCATGTGGCGAATTTCGCGGAGACCTTCGAGGCGCTCACTGAGGCCGGGGCCGCACGGTTCGCGGACAGTTCGGTCGATTGCGTGGCCGCTCAGGTGGCCGCCTTCCTCGGGGATGCGGACGCGCTGGAACGGGCGCAAGCGGCGGCGCGAGACATCTGTGCGGGGCACGCCGAGGCGCTGGAGGATATCGTGGCACGGCTTGTCACGGCGCTCGGGCTGGACCGGGCCGATGGCTGAGCTTTTCGTCACCAATTTCAACCGCAATTTCACCGGGGTGTCGGCAACGGCGGCCAATGTGGTGCGGGTCCAGCGGGCGCGCTACGACCTGCGGCTCGTCGGCGTGGACCTGCCGGGCTGCCCTGCCCCGGTCCCCTTGCGCATGGCCCGTGCGCTGTCGGTGCGCGCGCCCGAAGGCAAGCCCTTCGCGATCTGGCACGTCCGGCGGAACACCGAGATGCGCGCGGCCCTGTGGACGCGGGATGTGCTGCGCCTGCCCGTGCGGGTCGTCTTCACCTCGGCGGCGCAGCGGCGGCATTCGGCCTTTCCGCGCTGGTTGATCAGCCGAATGGATGCGGTTGTGGCGACCACGGACACCGCCGCCGGCTTCGTGCCGCATGTGCGGGCCGTGGTGCCCCATGGCGTTGATATAGACCGGTTTCACCCCGCCGAGGATCGCGCGGCAGCTTGGGCCGCGCAGGAGGCTGGCGGCAAGCGGGCGATTGCGACGATCGGGCGGATTCGGCCCGAGAAGGGCACCGATCTCTTCGTCGAGGCGATGCTGCGGCTTCTGCCCGCCCATCCGGACGTGATCGCATTGGTGATTGGGCGCGCCGGGGGCACGCATGACGCGTTTCAGCGTGGGCTGGAGGAGAAAGTCGCGGCGGCCGGGCTTGCCGAGCGCATACGGTTTACCGGAGAAGCGCCGGCGGCGCGGTTGCCGGAGGTGCTGCGGTCGCTGTCGTTGGTCTGCCAGATGCCGCGCTATGAGGGCTATGGGATGGTGCCCTTGGAGGCAATGGCGTCGGGCGTGCCGTTTGTGGCGTCGGATGCCGGGTATTACCGGGCGTTTTCCGCGCAGGGGCGGACCGGGCTGGTCGTTCCACTGGAAGATGCGGCAGGCGCGGCCGAGGCGATGGACACGCTTTTGCGCGATCCCGCGCGGCTCGGGGCGATGTCTTCGGCGGCGCAAGAGGTGGCTGAGGCGCAGTTCAGCGCAGAGCGGGAGGCCGATGGGATCGGGGCGGTGTATGAGGCGCTGTGGTCGGAGGGGTGAGGTGGGCGGATTGCCTACCCTACGCGGCCCGCCTCATCCGCCCGCCCCTGTTTTCGGTTGGTCAGCTATATCCCGGGCGCGCAAGGGCAGAGCCCTCGCACCCGCCCGCCGGGGTCAGGCCGCCGGCATCCGTTTTTCGACAATCTCGGCCCACCACGTGCAGCCCGCCGGGATCGCTTCGTCGTTGAAGTTGTATTCGGGGTGGTGGACCATCGCGGTGTCGCCATTGCCCACAAGGATATACGCGCCGGGGCGCTCTTCGAGCATAAAGGCGAAATCTTCGCCGCCCATCACCAGCGGGGCCTCGTCGCAGGCCCCCGACACTTCGCGCGCCACGTCGGCGGCGAACTCGGTTTGGTCGTCATGGTTCACCATCACCGGGTAATTGCGGAAGTAATCGACCTTGGCGGTCCCGCCGAAGGTCGCCGCCATCCCGTTGCAGATCTCGGTCACACGCTTCTCGGCCAGATCGCGGCCCTCGGGCGACATGGTGCGCACGGTGCCTTTGAGGTGGACCTTTTGCGGGATCACGTTGAACGCCTTGGAGGAGGTCTCGAAGCTCGTGATCGACACGACGATGCGGTCGATCGGGTCGGCGTTGCGGCTGACGATGGATTGCAGCGCAGTCACCGCTTGGGCGGCCATCAGCGTGGTGTCGATGGTCTCATGCGGCTTGGCGGCGTGCCCGCCGAGACCCTCGAACTCGATATCGAGCAGGTCGGTCGCAGCGAAAAACGGGCCCGAGCGGATGGCGAAGCTGCCCACAGGGCGGCCCGGCCAATTGTGCATGCCGTAGACTTCCTGAATGCCCCAGCGCTCCATCATGCCGTCGTTGCACATCTCGCGTCCGCCGCCGCCACCCTCTTCGGCGGGCTGGAAGATCACCACGGTGGTGCCGTCGAAATTCCGGGTCTCGGCCAGATACTTGGCCGCGCCCAAGAGCATCGCGGTGTGGCCGTCATGGCCGCAGGCATGCATCGCGCCGTCGGTCTTGGAGGCATAGTCGAGCCCGGTCGCCTCGTGGATCGGCAGCGCGTCCATGTCGGCGCGCAGGCCGATCACCTTGCCGGAGCCGGTCTGTTTGCCGTGGATCACCCCCACGACGCCGGTCTGGCCAATGCCCTCGACCACCTCGTCGCAGCCGAATTCGCGAAGCTTTTCAGCCACTAACGCGGAGGTGCGGTGGGTGTCGAAGAGGATCTCCGGGTGCTGGTGAATGTCGCGGCGCCATTCGGTCACTTCGGCCTGAAGCTCGGCAAAGCGGTTCTTGATCGGCATGGGGTTTGGTCCTTTCACGGTGTGGGAGCAGGCCGGCCGGCGCGGAGCATTTCAAGCCCGCGCGGGCGGTCTGCGGAATATCAGGTTTGAAATCAACGCAGGAGCGCCATCTCAGAGGGTCGGTCCCAAGCGCATCTTCGTACCATCATTGAAACGCGACAGGCGGAACCGGCTCAGATCATGCCCCGGCGCGCGGCCTTGCACAAGGTCTGCCATTACCCGTCCGAAGCCGGGGCCAATGCCGAAGCCATGGCCGGACAGGCCGGTGCCGATGAACAGACCCTTGAGGCTCTGGCCCTCGTCCATCACCGGCACGTTGTCGGGCATCGTGTCGATCATCCCCGCCCAGGCCGCCGCGATGCGCACGGGGCCGAGTTGCGGGAAACGGTCGGCGAAGGTCTGCGCCACGGCGCGGAGTTTGCGCAGGTTCGGGGCGGGGTTCAGGATGCGCATTTTCTCGAAGGGGCTCGGGCCCTCGTCGGGCCAGCGGCGCGGCGTGAGCCAACTGTCGGGGTAGCCGCGCGGGGCCGCTGGGAAGAAGCGCGTGCCGGTCGGATCGGCGCGTAACTGATTGATATATTTTGGAAAGGCGCGGAAGGCGTCAGGGCCGATGAAAAGCTCGTGAAAGCCGCCCGCCGCGAGCGTGTAGCCGCCATCGGCGCGGCGGCGGAAGGCAAGATCACTATCGGCCGCGCTCGCCTCACCGATATCGGGCAGCGCCTGCGTGGCTGCGACCGAGGCGCGCACGGAAAGCTGCGGGATATTGACGCCGAGGCGGCGCAGGAGCAAGGACGACCACGCCCCGCCCGCCACCACGACGCGGGAGGTGCGGATGCGTCCCGCCTCGGTGATCACGCCGGTCACTTGGCCCCCCGTCCGCTCGATGCGGCGCACGGCGCAATTCTCCACCAGCGTGGCCCCGTCGCGCACCGCGATGCCCGCGAGCGCCGGGACCGCGACCCATGGCTCGGCGCGCATGTCCGAGGCGGTGTGCAGGCTGCCGGGATAGGACCGCGACAGGCCCGGATAGAGCGCGGCCGTCTGCTCGCGGGTGAGGATGCGGCTGTCCGGGGACTCGGCGCCGACCTCAGCGCACCAGTCGCGGTATCGGGATAATTCTTCTTCACTTTCAGCAAGATAGGTGACGCCACATTGGCGCAGGCCGATATCGGCATTGGTTTCTGTGCTGAGGTGCTGCCAGAGGCGGGTGGCCTCGGCGACGATGGGCAATTCATGCGGATCGCGCCCGGTCTGGCGGATCCAGCCCCAGTTGCGGCTGGACTGCTCACCGGCGATGCGGCCCTTCTCGCACAGCACGACCCTTTGGCCGTCGCGGGCGAGGAACAGGGCGGTGCAGACCCCCATCACACCGCCGCCCACCACGACCACATCGGCGGCCTCGGGGGGCGGGCCGGCATAGGTGATCGGGGTCGACTCGGTGATGGGGAAGGCTGTCATGGGCGCAGAGTACGGCGGCGCGCGCGGGGTGCAAGCGGCAAGGGCGGGATGCGACAGCGCGCCGGGGTTTGGCCGTAAAAGGTTAACGCACCGTGCGCACGCAACAGGCAAAATCGCGATGACCCCGGGAAAGCCCCGGTTAACGCCATAAAAACAAGGGATGGCAGGCGTATGGCGCGGCGTATGGCACCTGTATGGCTCGGTTTTGATTCGGTCCGGGGTTAACGGGGCGTGCGGTGGTTCGGCGTTAACCCTCTTTGGTGGGCAAAATTGCCTACCCTACAGGAGCCTTTTGTTTTGAAGCGCGCTTTTGGGACTCGAGGCCCCGGGTCACGCCCGGGGCGTGTTGCACAATGGTGTCCCACGTCAAGCCACCGGGCGCCCCGCCCCTGTTTTCTTTATGACAAGAATCTCGCGGGGGTCGTGCATTGCTGCGCCATTGGTTCAAGTCCGAATGGACGACGGGCTGGCCCCCTGAGCGACGCTACTCGCCCTGCGCCTCGGCCCGGCTCTTGCCCGACACATCCATCGCCAGTGTCGCGCCCATGAAGCCGTCGAGATCGCCGTCGAGCACGCCCTTGGTGTCCGAGGTCTCGTAGTTGGTGCGCAGGTCTTTCACCATCTGGTAGGGCTGCAGCACGTAGGAGCGGATCTGGTTGCCCCAGCCCGCATCGCCGGCGCTTTCATGGGCCTCGTTGACCAGCGCCGAGCGCTTGTCGAGTTCGAGCTGGTAGAGCCGGGATTTCAGGGCCTTCATGGCGATGTCGCGGTTCTGGTGTTGGGATTTCTCGGAGGAGGTGACGACGATGCCCGTGGGGTGGTGGGTGATGCGTACCGCCGAGTCGGTGGTGTTGACGTGCTGGCCGCCCGCGCCGGAGGAGCGGTAGGTGTCGATGCGGATGTCCGAGGGGTTCACCTCGATCTCGATATTGTCATCGACCACCGGGTAGACCTTCACCGACGTAAACGAGGTGTGGCGCTTGGCGGCCGAATCGAAGGGGCTGATGCGCACCAGCCGGTGCACGCCGCTCTCGGATTTCAGCCAGCCATAGGCGTTGTGGCCGGAGATCTTGTAGGTCGCCGATTTGATCCCGGCCTCGTCGCCGCCCTGCTCGGCCTGAAGCTCCACCTTGTAGCCTTTGCGCTCGGCCCAGCGGACATACATGCGCGCGAGCATCGCCGCCCAGTCGCAGCTTTCGGTGCCGCCCGCGCCCGCGTTGATCTCCAGAAACGTGTCGTTGCTGTCCGCCTCGCCATCGAGAAGCGCTTCAAGCTCCTTGGCCGCCGCCTTGTCGCGGAGCGCGGCGAGCGCGGCCTCGGCCTCGCTGACCACCTCGGTGTCGTCCTCCATCTCGCCCAGCTCGATCAGGTCGATGCTGTCCTGTAGCTCGGTCTTGATGCTGTCATGGGTCTCGATGGCATCGACGAGCATCTGGCGTTCGCGCATGAGTTTCTGCGCCGCGTCCGGGTCGTCCCAGAGGTTCGGGTCCTCGACGCGGGCGTTGAATTCCTCCAGCCGGTGCTGGGCGGTCTCCGCATCCATGCGCTGCGCCAGAAGGGCGAGCGATTTTTCGATATCCGCAACGAGGGTTTGCGTCTCTGCGCGCATGGAGAAGCCTTTTTTGTCTTGGGTTTCGGTGTGATAGATCAGCGCTGGCGGCGGCGCAATAGACCTGCGCACCGCTCAGGCCATGCGGCGGGTGATGGCGCGGGGGTGTCTTGCAAGAAAAGCACGCCGGCGGCGGGGGTCAGTAGAGACCGCCCGAACTCACCGCGCCGAAGGTCGCCTTGTCGCCCACCACCGCCTTGCGGCCCGTCGACGTCGTCACCTCGCGCGCCGTCTGGCCCGACGGCTCGTGGAACTCCAGATCCGAGCCCATCGCGAAGCCCCCGTCATAGGTGATCCCGAAGATCGGCGTCTCGCCCTCGCGGAAGCACTCGGAGACAACATTGGCCCCGGACGCGTCGTCGCTCAGCCGTGCGCCGGAGAACCGGTCGATCTTGATGAACGTGCATTCCTCGGGAATCTCGAACGCCCCGCCGCCGTATTTCTCGATCGCCGCGCTCATGAAGCGCTGAAAGACCGGCCCGCAATAGCCGCCCCCCGAGGCGCCTCTGCCAAGGCTGCGGGGCGTGTCATAGCCAATGTAGCACCCGGCCACGATATTCGAGGAAAAGCCCACGAACCACACATCCTTGGCATCGTTGGTGGTGCCCGTCTTGCCCGCAATCGGGACCGGCAAATTCACGCTGCGCGCCGCCGTGCCGCGTTGCACAACGCCGGTCATCATCGAGGTCAGCTGGTAAGCAGTCACCGCGTTCATCACCCGCTCGCGGCTCGACACGATGCGCGGCCCGAAGCCCGGCTCCAGCGACGCCACCCGGCAATCGGTGCACACGCGCTGGTCATGGCGATAGATCGTGCGCCCGTAGCGGTCCTGCACCCGGTCCACCAGCGTCGGCTCCACCCGCTCGCCGCCATTGGCGAACATCGCATAGGCCGCCACCATGTCGAACAGCGTGCTTTCCTGCGAGCCAAGCGCGTTGGCCAGCACCGGTTGCATCTGGTCATAGACCCCGAAGCGTCTGGCATAATCGCCCACAAGGTCGATCCCCACCTCCTGCGCGAGGCGGATCGTCATCAGGTTGCGCGACCGTTCGATGCCCGTGCGCAGCGGTGTCGGGCCGTAGAACCTGTTGGACGCATTGCGCGGGCGCCACATGCCCTGCGGCGTGTTGATCTCGATGGGCGCGTCCACCACGATCGTCGCGGGCGAATAGCCGCTGTCGAGGGCCGCCGCGTAGACGAAGGGTTTGAACGAGGAGCCCGGCTGGCGCAGGGCCTGCGTGGCGCGGTTGAACACCGAATGCTGGTAGGAGAACCCGCCCTGCATCGCGATCACCCGGCCCGTGTCCACGTCCATCGCCATGAAGCCACCCTGCACCTCGGGCACCTGCCGGAGCGACCAGCGGATGAACGCGCCTTCGCCATTCTCGCCTTCGGTCATGCGGCGCA
Source organism: uncultured Aliishimia sp. (assembly GCA_965656085.1). Classification (GTDB taxonomy): domain Bacteria; phylum Pseudomonadota; class Alphaproteobacteria; order Rhodobacterales; family Rhodobacteraceae; genus Aliishimia. The sequence goes on from CBFHJA010000005.1 coordinate 135,462, forward strand.
CATGGACCACGTCGCCGGGCGCAAAATTGTCGAAGAAATCGCCCTGCATCCACGCGATGTCGCGGCGCGGCACGACATGCGGTTCGGCCTCGGTCTCGGTCACGTCCTCGATGCCGAGGCGCAATTGGTTCTCAGACACCTCGCGCACGACGGCCACATGCCACGGCCCGTCGAGCGTGATATCGCGCGCCACTTTCACGTCGCTCAGCGCAGCACGCCACGCGGTCTCTTCGCCAAGGCTCTCGGTGGGGATCGTCTTTCCGGTGCCACGCCAGACCTTGCGGCTGCGGTCATACTCTTCGAGTTGCCGGCGCAAGGAGTTCGCGGCGATGGGTTGCATCTCGTTGTCGATCGTGGCGCGGACCGTCAGGCCGCCGGAGAAAAACTCACCCTCGCCGAAGTCTTCGGAGAGTTGGCGGCGGATCTCGTCGGTGAAGTAATCGCGCGGCGGCAGGGCTGATTTGAAGCTGTCGAAATCGCCATTCTGCACCGAGCGCAGGGGCATATTGACCTCCTGCTGGTAGGCAGCCTGCGTCAGGTAGCCGTTCTCGTACATCTCTTTCAGCACGAAATTGCGCCGGGACAGCAGGCGGTCCTTGCGGCGCACCGGGTGGTAATCGGAGGGCGCTTTCGGGAGCGAGGCAAGGAAGGCCGCCTCGTGGGGGGCCAGCTCGTCGAGGGATTTGTTGAAGTACGTCTGGGAGGCCGCCGCCACGCCATAGGAATTCTGCCCGAGGAAAATCTCGTTGAGATACAGTTCGAGAATCTTCTCCTTGGGCAAGGTCTCCTCGATCCGGGCCGCGAGGATGATCTCCTTGATCTTGCGTTCGGCCTGCCGGTCGCCCGACAGAAGGAAGTTCTTCATCACCTGCTGGGTGATCGTCGAGGCCCCGCGAATGTCCTCGCCCCGCGAGCGCACCGCGTCGATCCCCGCCGCTGCGATGCCGCGCAGGTCATAGCCGTCATGGGTCCAGAAATTCTTGTCCTCGGCGGAGACAAACGCCTGCTGGACCAGATCGGGAACCGTTTCGATGGGCGCGAAGAGGCGGCGCTCCTGCGCAAACTCGTCCATCAGCAGGCCCTGCCCGGAGTAAATGCGCGAGATCGTCGGCGGGGCATATTGCGCAAGGCTCTCATGGCTCGGCAAGTCCCGGCCATACATGTAGAAAATCGCCCCCACCGAGAGCGCCGCCATGGCGACGCCCATCGTGATGGTCGTGAAGATGCCTCCGAAGAAGGAGAGAACGAATCTGAACATGGTGTGCCCTATCTGGCGCGCGGACTGCTCGGCCTTACTGCACTATATAGAAGCGCTCCGGACCCGTCAAAACCGGGCTGCGGGGATTTGCCGGTGATTTTCCGGTGAAAAGACGCAAGGTCGCAGGGGGCGGCAGAGGTCCTCGGGGCTATTGGCGCACCAGCGCGGCGCGGGCCGCGTCGGCGTCGCGCCAGTCGAGGATCGCCCCGGCGATGGCCTCCGCGAGCAGCGCGCGCCAGACCGGGTCGGCAAGATTCTTGGCATCGCGGGCGCTCGACAAAAAGCCGATCTCGACCAGCACCGAGGGGATATCTGCCGATTTCAGCACCGAGAACCCCGCAGAGCGCCACGGCTTGCGGTTCATCGGCCCGCCCGCCGCCGCCATGCCGTCAATCACCGATTGCGCCAGCGCGCGCGACCGCGGCTCGGTCTCGCGGCGCGCCAGATCGAGCAGCACCGAGGCCACCTCGTCATCGGTGCCCGTCAGATCCACGCCCGCCAGAATGTCGGAGCGGTTGTGGCGCGCGGCCAGTTGCTCGGAGGCCACGTCACTGGCGCGGTCCGAGAGCGTGTAGACCGTCGCGCCATGGGCGCCGCCGCCGGGCAGCGCATCGGCGTGGATCGACAGGAACAGCGACGCGCCCTCCTGATGCGCAATGCCAGTGCGGGCCTGCAAGGACACGAATTCATCGGCCTCGCGGGTCATCACCACCTTCACCCCGTCGCGGCGCAGCAAATCGCGCAGGCTGCGGGCGAAATCGAGCACGATCTCCTTTTCCACCAGCCCGTCCCGCTCGGCGCCCGGGTCGATCCCGCCATGGCCGGGGTCGAGCACCACGGTGAATGTCTCGGAGCGGCGGGCCTGGCGGTTGGGCTCGGGGCGCGCGGGCCTGCCCCAGCCCGCGCCCTCGGGACGGCCAGAACGTGCCGCGAAGTCCTCGG
>CBFHJA010000006.1:0-124691 GCA_965656085.1 uncultured Aliishimia sp.
GCTGGGGGAGGCGGCGGGGCAGGTGGTGCGTGCTGCGGTGCCGGCTCAGGCTGGATTGGTGGCGGCGGAGGTGCGGGTTGCGGTGGTACCGGCGCCGGTTGCGGTGCCGGTGCAGGTTGTGGTGCCGGTGGGGGTGCGGGTTGCGGTGCCGGTTGCGGCGGCGGCGGGCTCGGGGCCGGCCTGTCTACAGCCGCGCTTGGCTGGGCCATGAACACCGTCTGATCGGCCCCGGCAATCTGCGTGCGCTCCTGAATCGCCGCGCAAATCAGGTAGGTGCCCACCTGAAAGCGATCCCCGTCGCGCAACTGGTGATACCCGTCCACTCGCTCGCGGGTCTGGTAGTGATACGTGCCATTGCTCGACACATCGCGCAGGTAGTACACCCCATGCTGCGCCACGATATCGAAATGATGGCTGCTGATATGGCGGGTCTGGTCCGGCAAGGTCCAGTCCATCGACGCGCTGCGCCCGACCTTCGCGCCCTCAGCGGGCACGGTGAACTGCACCGGACCGCCGTCTTCCAGCGTGCGGTAGTTCTCGATCTGCAAGACCAGTGTCATGCGCCTGCGGTCCCCCGGATGTTGCCCGCTGCGGCGATTAGAGCGAAATCCGTGTCAATCTGCAACAGGCCCGGTCGAAAAACCCATGCCAGATCAGCACTCTGCCGCCTACCGGGCCGCCTTTTTCCGCCTCTGTTCGGCGCGTGACCGTGTCACGTCGCGCGGAAGAGGCACTCTGCGAGGTCGAGGATATGCGCGCGCAGCTCGGCGCGCTGGGTAGAGGGCGCCATCGCGAGCGTGCCGAGCACGGCGGTGTTGATCGCCGCGGGGCAGCGGTGTTGGGCGACGCCTTCGGGATCGTTCGGTGCGAGCGCCCCGCCGGACCAACCGGCCGCCAGCCCTAGCACCACGGTCGGCGTACGGGTCTCGGCCCAGAGCGCGCGGCGCATGATCCAGTGCCGGAGCCGCGCATTGGGCGCGCCGACCCAGCGGCCGATCTGTTCGAGAAGTTTGCTGTCCTCGCTGCTGAGCGCGCCGGGCAGAAGGCGCAGGCTTTCATGACCCCACCAGATCGCCATTTGTGGCAAGGGCGCGAAGGCGGCAAAGGTCAGCGCGTCTTCGGGCGTGGCGCTCACGCGCAGGCGGCAGAAATAGTTCAGCGCGGGCTCCGCCGCGCGGGGCCGAGCGATGGTGAGCTGTCCCAGATGCGGCATGGCCACGTAGAGTTGCGCGGCCGATCCCGGGCGCAGGTAGCGCGGGGGCGGCGCGGGGTGCGCCAGACGGGCCGCACTGGCCAACGCCGTCGGTTGGATGGTCTGGTTCATAAGTGTCGACTGCCTGCCATTATGGTCATTGGGTCGCGCACAGGAAGCATGTGCAACCATAGTAAACGTGCCGTTTACGAAGGCATTGGGTCAAGTTCCTGACATTTTTGAGGTTTTTCAGCGCGACCTAAAAGTCACGGCCGGGCGCGCGGCCACAATCCCTGCGCTCCAGCGTCGCTCCTGCCACTAGATATACCGCGTCGCCCGCATGCCGATCGTGCCACATTTCGGCGATGTTTCGCGCATGGCCGGATCAGGCCGCGGATTTCTCCTCGGCGGCCATAATCTTTGCAATCGCCGAGAGAGATTTCATCGCGGTTTCCGTCACCTTCACCGGCTTGAAACCATTGTTGCTGTCCACGTCCTGAAAGAACGGCTGGCTCAAGGCCGCCTGCAAGGTTGCAATCGCCTTCACTGCGTCCTGTTTGGCGCTGTCGCGCGGCGGGCCCGCCGGTGCATTGATCACCGCGTTGAGGGCATCGTCGAGACGGTCGTCGAGCGTCTCCAAGTGTTTGTGCAGATCGCTTGCGTTATCCGCGATCTCCTTGAGATCCTCGTCCCCGGCACAAGCCGCCTTGATCGCCTCAACGAGACTATCTACCTCGGATTTCATCTTCGCGCGGGCCGACTCCCATGCCAGTTTCGATTTCTGAAAGGGCACTATGCTGGGGGGTGCCGCGTCATTCTGCGCGGAGGCCGCAGCAGTCCGGGCCGCTTGCAGCATCGGCTCGATCCGCCCGCCAATGGCGACCGCCTTCGTAAAGTCGTTCATCTGCGCCGATTCGGTCGCGGCCATCCAGACCGTGCGCAGTTTGCTCGAATCGGGCGGGTTCAGCTTCATCACTTCGAGATAAAGTGCACCCACACGCGCTTCGATCTGTGCCCATTTTGCGGCGTTGGGATCAGTGCTTGCAGGCGCGGCGGATGGTTGGATGTCGGGGGCTGGATCGGCAGGGGGGTCTGCAGCGGTCTCGGGCGGCGTCGCGGGCGCGGCGTCTGCGGCAGTGTCGGTCGCAGCGGCAGACTCGGTCGCAGCAGATGTGGTGGTCTGTGGCGCGGTGACCACCGGCTTGATCTTTTCGGCGACGGCAAGCGCGACTTTGAAATTGCCTTTTTCCGCAGCCGCTTGTCCGCCTTCCCACGCCTTGACGATCGCCGCGGCCTTCGGGTGCCCGCTTTCGGCGAACGCCTTCACGCGCGGGTCAAGCTCGGTGCTCAGTTTCATCCATTTGACGGCGGACGCCTCGTCCCCCGGGGGGGGCGGAGGTGGCGGCGGGGGCGGGATGTCCGGGGCGGGCTCGGCGGCGGCCGACGTCTGCTCGCTCGCCGCGTCCGACGTTGCGGCGCTATCCGCGCCGGTGTCTTGATCGAAGCCCGCCTCAGGCTGTGCGCCATCGACGGGCAGTTCGTCATCGTCTTCTGATTCCAATACGTTACCGGATGGATCAAGGATAACGACCTTCATTTTCAACTTGTTCTTGGTGAAGAACATTTTCATGTTCTTGGCCAATCCGGGAAGCATCTTGTGCTCCAGCGTCAAGGACATGATCTTGCCCTTCACGCCAAGCGTTCCACAGGTCACCTTGCCGGTCTCGCCATCCTGCTTGGCCTGCCGCATCAGGACCGTGGGCGACTTCTTCAAGTCGAGAACCATCACGTTGTCTTCCGGCTTCTTGCCGAGACAGAGACCGAAGGGCAGATCTTTCTGCCGGGCCTTCACAATCATTTTTTCGAAATCTGAAAGTGCTTCAGGCGTCATGGCCATGTCACAAATACTCCGGGTGCTGGGCCTGCGCGGGGCACATACCCCGGCACGCATGCGAAGAACGGCTGGCGTATCTGCGCGCGGGCGTGCCGGATGCCGCTGAAAACGAGGCCGGACACGTGCGGCGCATATGCGCTCAGAGCGATTATTGCCGCGTGGCATTTCAAAATCAACTGGCTGAAAGTCCGGAAAACCATACAAAGCGCGCGTCACTTAAGTCTTGCCGGAGATTATTCAATTTGTAAGTGTGTACCTGTTCGCGATCATCATCGGAACGTGTACACACCTTGCAGGGCACAAATAAACCAAACGCTTCAAGCCCGGCGCAATTATTGATCATCCGACCCTCAGGGGGGGGACAAATGGATTTAGACGCGCTTCTTCAGTCGCACGGAGAAGAAGCTCCCAGTGGAGAAGATCTGGAATACGATCCGGTCTTCACCGAACTCGAAATCGCAGCGCAGCCCGGCGAAGAACGTCAGGCCGGCGATGAAATCCTTGCGGCCGAAGATCCCGACTACAAGGAAGTGGCCGAGAAAGCCCTCGAGATCATGCAGCGCAGTCACGACCTGCGCGCCGGTATCTTCATGGCCGAGGCACAATTGCGGCTCAAAGGGCTGACCGGCTTTGCCGACTGCACCACCTATGTGCGGCGGTGTCTTGAGGAATACTGGGGCAGTTGCCATCCGCAACTCGATGAGGACGATGACAACGACCCCACGATGCGGGTCAATGCAGTGTTTGCCTTGTCCGACCCCAACCGGATTCTGCGCGGGCTGCGCAAAGCCCCCATGACCAAGAGCCGGATGTTCGGCGACCTCTCGCTGCGCGACATGCTCGTGGCCGACGGGGAGATCACCCCGACCTCCGACATGGACACCGTGCCCGACGCCGCGTCGATCATGGCCGCCTTTCAGGACACCGATCCGGACGAGCTAAAGGCGATGGCAGAAGCCGCCGCGCGGGCCCTCGGCGACATCAAGGCCATCAGCGCGAAGTTCGACAGCGAGACACCGGGGCAAGGACCAGACCTCGATCCGGTGCAGAAAACCCTCGTGCAGATCAACAAGCGCATGGCCGATGCGATGGGCGACGATGCCGTCGGCGCGGACAGCGCGGACGATGCAGAGGAGGTCGGTGAGGGCGACGGCGCAGAGGACGGTGGTGCGGCCCCCGCAGCGCGGCCCGCAGGCGGCGGTGGCGGCGGGGCCATCAACACGCCGAACGATGTACGCAACGCAATCGACCGAATCGTGGCATACTATGAGCGCACCGAGCCCTCCAGCCCGGTGCCGATCCTGCTGCTGCGGGCCAAGAAGCTCGTCGGCGCGGATTTCATGACGATCATGAAGGACATGGCCCCTGCCGGGGTCGAGAACGTGACGTATATCGGTGGAATCGAGGACGTCGAGGAATAACGACACCACAGTGCCGCCTGCGGGCGGCGGAACACGAACGAGACAACAGGGTACGAAGGAGACAATCAGATGTCCGGCAGCTCTCAGAAGTTTATTGCCAGAAACCGGGCGCCGCGGGTGCAGATCGAATACGATGTGGAGCTCTACGGCGCCGAAAAGAAGGTGCAACTGCCCTTCGTGATGGGCGTGATGTCCGATCTCGCGGGCAAATCCGAAGTGGAACAGCCCGGCATCGCTGACCGCAAGTTCCTTGAGATCGACGTCGACAATTTCGACGACCGGATGAAGTCCATGGCTCCGCGCGCCGCTTTCACCGTGCCCAACACGCTGACCGGCGAGGGCAACATGGCGGTCGATATCACCTTTGAGAGCATGGACGACTTCTCACCCGCCGCCGTGGCCGCGAAAGTTGAGCCGCTCAAGGAATTGCTAGACGCTCGCACCCAGCTCAGTAACCTGATGACCTACATGGATGGCAAATCCGGCGCTGAAGACCTGATCGCCAAGATCATGCAAGACCCCGCGCTTTTGAAAACGCTGGCCGCGCAACCGGCCCCCAAAGCAGATGAAGGTGAGGAATAAAGATGGCTGAAGTCGAAACAGAAGCAGCCGGTGGCGCGGAAGCCACGGCATTCGGGTCCTCCGATTTCGAGAACCTGCTCAAGAAGGAATTCCGTCCGAAGTCCGATCAGGCCAAGACAGCCGTGGAGCAAGCGGTCAAGACGCTCGCCGAGCAAGCGCTGTCCAACACCGATCTGATCTCGGATGACGCCCTGCGCACAATCGAGAGCATCGTCAGCCAGATCGACCAGAAGCTCACCGAGCAAGTCAATCTCATCCTGCACCACGCCGATTTCCAGCAACTGGAAAGCGCGTGGCGCGGTCTGCACTATCTCGTCAACAACACCGAAACCGACGAGATGCTCAAGATCCGCGTGATGAACATCTCCAAGAAGGAAGCCCACAAGACGCTCAAGAAGTTCAAGGGCACCGCATGGGACCAGTCGCCGCTCTTCAAGAAAATCTATGAAGAAGAGTTCGGCCAGTTCGGTGGCGAACCCTATGGCTCGCTGGTCTGCGACTACCATTTCGACCACAGCCCGCCGGATGTCGAGCTTCTCACCGAGCTCGCGAAAATCTCCGCTGCCGCGCACGCACCGCTGATCACCGGGGCCGCGCCCACGCTGTTCCAGATGGACAGCTGGGGCGAGCTTGCCAATCCGCGCGATCTCACGAAGATCTTCCAGACGCCGGAATATGCCGCGTGGCGCTCGCTGCGTGAGAGCGAGGATTCCAAGTATATTGGTATGGCGATGCCGCGTTTCCTTGGTCGTCTGCCCTATGGCTCCAAGACCGATCCGGTCGAGGAATTCGCCTTTGAAGAGGAAACCGAAGGTGCAGACAGCGAGAAATACAGCTGGGTGAACGCCGCCTATGGCATGGCGGTGAACATCAACCGCTCGTTCAAGGAATACGGCTGGTGCTCGCGCATCCGCGGGATCGAGAGCGGCGGTGCAGTGGCAGATCTGCCGTCGCACACCTTCCCGACCGACGATGGCGGGGTCGATCAGAAATGCCCCACCGAGATCGCGATCTCGGACCGGCGCGAGGCGGAACTGGCGCAAAACGGCATGATGCCCCTCATTCACCGCAAGAACAGCGATCTGGCCGCCTTTATCGGCGCGCAGTCGCTGCACAAGCCGGCGGAATACGACGACGCGGACGCCACCGCAAACGCGAACCTCGCGGCGCGGCTGCCCTATCTGTTCGCGACCTGTCGGTTTGCGCATTATCTCAAGTGTATCGTGCGCGACAAAGTGGGATCCTACAAATCCCGCGACGACATGCAGGCGTGGCTACAGAAGTGGATCAACCAGTATGTCGACCTGAACTCGGCCACCTCGCCGGAAGACGTCAAAGCGCGTCGTCCGCTCGCGGCAGCCGAGGTCGTTGTGGAGGAAGTGGAAGGCAATCCCGGCTACTACACGTCGAAGTTCTTCCTGCGTCCTCACTACCAGCTGGAAGGGCTGTCAGTGTCCCTGCGGCTCGTTTCCAAACTACCAAGCGAGAAGGGATAATCCCCGTAAACCCGAGCACTACCCCAACCCCCATAAACCCATGAAAGGATGAAAACCCATGGCTTTTGACGCATTCTGCTATTTCACCGGGACCGATGTCGCAGGGGAAACCCAAGACAAATCCATGAAGGCCAACAACGCCTTCGAAATTCTCAGCTTCGAAATCGGCGCCGAGAACAACATCAACATCGGCTCGATCACCGCAGGTGGCGGCGCCGGCAAGGCCACCTTCAAGGAACTCACCATCACCAAGAAAACCGACTCTGCCTCTTGCGCGATGTTCTCCAAGCTCTGCGAGGGCGCTCACTTCGACGACATGGTCATCGAACTGCGTCGCTCGGGCGGTGCGCCCGGCACGTCCGGCACGACATTCCTCAAGTGGGAATTCAAGCTCGTGATGATTCAGGACATTTCGTGGTCCGGGTCTGACGGCGACGACATCTGCGAAGAGACCGTTGTCATGCAGTACGGCGCGATGAAAGTGACCTACACCATGCAGGACAAGCAAGGCAAAGCCTCCGACGAGTTCTCCGGCGAGTGGAGCCGCGTTCTCAACGAGGCCAACCTGGCCGTCGAATAAGCCTCAACCGGCTATTTCAGACCGAACCAACGCGGCAGGCCCCCAAACAGAGGGCCTGCCCGCCCTGATGTGACGACCTTGTTTGCAGGAGAGCCCGGTGTCCGCCGTAGACCTTTTGAAATCCGGTGATCTGGACGGTGCGCTGGACGCGCTCCAGACCGAGATCCGTGCCAATGCCGGCTCTGCCAGCCTGCGCATCTTCCTGTTCCAGCTTCTGTGCGTCCGGGGCGACTGGGACCGTGCCATCCGGCAACTCAAGGTCTCCGCCGAGATGGACGCCGCCGCCACCGCCATGGCGCAAACCTATCGCGAGGGGATCGTCTGCGAGGTCTATCGCGAGAAAGTCTTCGCCGGCGAAAAGGAGCCGCATATCTTCGGCGAGCCGCAAGAATGGATCGCGCTCATGGGCGAGGCGCTCAAGGCCAATGCCGCCGGCAATGCCGAGGCGGCCGCCGAGGCCCGCGCCAAGGCCTTTGACAGCGCGCCCACCGTCACCGGCAAGATAGACGGGCGCCCCTTCGAGTGGATCGCCGATGCCGACATGCGCCTCGGCCCGCTGCTCGAAGCCGTCATCAACGGGCGCTATTTCTGGATTCCCTTCACGTCGCTCGCCCGGATCGAGTTCGAAGATCCCGCCGATCTGCGCGATGCCGTCTGGACCCCCGCCACGCTGCGCCTGCCCAATGGCGGCGACACCGTCGCACTCATTCCGACCCGCTATGCCGGCACCACGACGCTCGGCAGCGACAGCGACAAGCTCGCCCGCAGCACCGAGTGGCGCGATCTGGGGTCCGACACCTATGCCGGGCTGGGCCAGCGCATCCTCACCACCAATGAGGACGACTTCCCGCTGATGGACATCCGTCTGATCGAGATGGACGTGGAGATGACCGCCGAGGCCACTCCTGACGCCGAGGCCGCGGATGCCGACGCCGGAGGGGGCGATGTCTGACAAGATGATCGCCGAGCGGCTTCAGCCCTCCCTGCTGGACCGCCTCACCGACGACGATCCCACGTCGCTCAAGGAAACCCGCGACAGCCGTGTCATCGACATCCGGCAATTGCGCGACATCATCCAGCGTGACCTGTCATGGCTTCTGAACACGTCGGACAACAACAACCTGATCGACGCGGAGCGCTACCCGAGCGCCGCGCTCTCGGTGCTCAACTACGGCATTCAAGAGGTCGCAGGCGACTACTCGACAGCCGAGCGCGCCGAGATGATCCGGCAATCCATCATCGACGCCATCACCGCGTTCGAGCCACGCATTCATTCCGGCTCCATCGATGTGCAGCTGCGAGTCGGGCACGACAACAGGCAAAGCGTCGTCACCTATGACATCCACGCCGACATGTGGGCGCAGCCAATGCCGATGGAACTCTATCTGCGCAGTGAGGTCGATGTGACCACCGGGGAACTTGCATTGGAAAGGGTGAACTAAACGTCCATGGATACGCGCCTGCTCAAGCATTACGAGAACGAATTGGCGTTCATGCGAGACATGGGTGCGGAATTCGCGCAGGCCTATCCCAAGATCGCCACCCGGCTCGGCATGGACGGTGTCGAAGTCGTCGATCCCTATGTAGAGCGGCTGCTGGAGGGCGTGGCCTTCCTGTCCGCGCGGGTCCAGCTCGAGCTGGAACTGCAATATCCGAACCTGACCAGTCACCTTCTGGAAATCGTCTATCCGCACTATCTCGCGCCAACGCCGTCGATGATGGTCGCCGCGCTGGAACTCGACCCGGACAATGCCGCGCTGGCGGACGGGTTCGTGCTGCCGCGCCATACCGAGCTCCGCAGTACGCTGCGCGACGACGACCAGACCGCTTGTGTGTTCCGCACCTCACGCGAGTTGACGCTTTGGCCTATCGAGATCACCGAAGCCGAGTATATCGACGGGCGTGGCGATCTGGTGGCCGCCGGTGTGTCGCGCGAAACCGATGCGCGGGCTGCGATCCGGCTGCGCCTGTCGCGTTTCGGAAAGCAGCCCATTTCGGAACTGTCTCTGGACACGCTCACCGTTTTTCTGAACGGGCAGGAAGGCAAGAACTGGGAGTTGCACGAACTTCTGAGCACGCAGGTCAGCGGGCTCGTCGCGCGCTCGACCGACCGACGCGCCGATTGGACCTCGGAGTTGCCGCAAGGCCGCGTGGTGCCCTGCGGGTTCGATCCCGAAGAGGCACTGCTGCCGACGCCGCGCCAGAGTTTCGACGGCTACCGGCTGCTGCAGGAATATTTCGCGATGCCGGAACGGTTCCATTTCCTCGACATTGCCGGGTTGAACATGGCCCTGACGCGCTGTGAAGGGCATGATGTCGACATCTACATCCTGCTGCGCGAGGGCATGGCGGATATCTCTCCGGGCGTCACACCGAAGGCCTTCACGCTCAACGCGGTCGCCGCGATCAACCTGTTTCCCAAGCGCTGCGACCGGGTGCATATCTCGTCCGCGCAAGTCGAGCAGAACGTGGTCGTGGACCGCACCGCGCCGCTCGACTACGAGATCTACGCGCTGAACTCGGTCACCGGCATCACCGGGGACGGCGATAAGGACATTCCCTTCCGTCCGTTCTACTCGGCGGACGATCTGACCGCGGCGGGAGATTCGCATCCGGCCTATTACACGCAGACCCGCAAGATGCGGCAGCGCGCCGAACGCGAACGGCTCAAGGGCGTGCGGACCTCCTATCTGGGTTCGGAACTTTACCTGACACTCGTGGACCCCAGCCAAGCTCCCTTTACCGCCGATCTCGATCAGCTTGCAGTCACGGCCACGGCCACCAACCGCGACTTGCCGCTCCTGCTGCCCACCGGCTCGCGCGACGTTTTCTATCTGCCGGAGGGCGGGCCGGTGAAGCATGTGACGACCCCGGTGAACCCGACGCGCCCGCGCCCGTCGCTGGCGCAAGGCGACACCGCATGGCGGCTGGTCTCGCATCTGAGCCTGAATTACCTGTCGATCGCCGGTGAGCAGAGCGACCAGAGCGCGGCCGTCTTGCGCGAGTTGATCGGGATCTACGCGCCGTCGGGCAACCGGGTGCTGGAGAAGCAACTCGAGGGTCTGTCGGGGGTGTCCACGCGCCCGATCGTGCGGCGGATGTCCGACGAAGTGCTCTCCACCGCCGTGCGCGGGCTGGAGATCAAACTCGAATTCGACGAAAGTTTCTTTGAGGGGACCAGCGTATACCTGCTCGGCGCCGTGCTGGAGCGGTTCTTCCGAAAATACGTGTCCATCAACAGTTTTACCGAAACGGTGCTTGTCACCCAACAACGCGGGGAGATCACCCGATGGCGGCCGGAAACAGGCCTGGGGCGGATCATCTGAGCCATTTGGAAAAGCTCGAAACCGCACCGGAGAAATTTCATCTGTTTCACGCGTTTCGCGTGCTCGAAGGGGCGTATCCGGACGCACCGCGCTTCGGCGAGGCCCGTCGGCCACGCGAGGACAAGGTGCGATTCGGGCAAGAGGCCGAACTGGCTTTTCCGCCTTCGACGGTGCGGGATTTCGTGCCGCCCGACGGTGCCTCGCCCGGGCGTTTGACGAACCGGTTCTTTGGGCTCTTCGGACCTCATGGTCCGCTCCCGCTGCATCTCACCGAGTTCGCCCGCGCCCGTCAGCGACAGTATCGCGACCCCACGCTCGTGGCCTTCGCCGACATGCTCACCCATCGCATGACAACGCTGTTCTACCGCGCATGGCGCTCGGGTCAGCCCGCGGCCAGCTTCGATCGGGGCGATGGCGGCGATGTCGAGGACAAGGTCGCGGCCATTGCCGGATACAAGGCAGATGCGCTGCGCGACACCGACGCGCTGCCCGATCTGGCCAAGCGCCATTTCGCAGGCTTGCTTGCCTGCGGTCCCAAGAATGTCGAGGGGCTCGTGTCGATCCTCTCCGCCTTCTTCGGCGCGCGGGTGCGGCTTCAGCAATTCATCGGCACATGGCTGGAGCTCGAACCGGACGACCGCTGGGTTCTGGGGCAGCGCGCGGGGCTTGGTCGGACCACGTCCATCGGTGACAAGGTCTGGACCCGCACCGATAAATTCCGCCTCATCGTCGGCCCTCTGAGCCTCGACGAATATCGGCGTTTGTTGCCCGGTGGCACGTCGCTGGAACGGATGCGGGCCATCGTGCGGAACTACGTTGGGGACGCGCTCGACTGGGATGTGAATCTCATCCTGCGCGCCGACGAGGTGCCCCCCGCCAAGCTCGGGGAAACCGTGCAACTGGGTCAAACCGGGTGGATCGGCACCCGGAAAAGCAACACCGATGCGGACGATCTCTATCTGGAGCCAAATCTTCAGCAGAGCGCCGTGGTGAAATAGGGAAGGGACGAAACACATGACGGAAATCAGCCGGGTCGCCTTGTTCGGCAAGCTCAACACGCTGGGATACAAGGCCATCGAAGGGGCGACAGTCTTCTGCAAGATGCGCGGAAACCCCTATGTCGAGATCGTCCACTGGATTCACCAGATCCTGAACAATCAGGACAGCGATATTCATCGCATCATCGCGCATTTCGATCTCGACGATGCCAAGATCGCCACCGAGATCACCGCCGCGCTCGATGCCTTGCCGCGCGGGGCCTCCTCGGTCAGTGACCTCTCCTCGCATCTCGAAGACGTCATGGAGCGCGCGTGGGTCTGGGGCTCGCTGCTCTACTCGTCCAACCAAGTGCGGACCGGTCACATCATTCTGGGGATGCTGGAGACGCCAAACCTCAAGAATATCCTGCAGAGCATTTCGCCAACGCTTGCGGGCATCAAGCCCGACGATCTCGCCGATGATTTTCATACCATCACCGATGGCTCGCCAGAGGACGCCATGCGCCCACAGGACGGCTCGGTCACGGGTGGCGGCGCGGAGCCCGGCGAGGCATCAGGGGCGCGCAAGGTGGGGGACGGTGCGACCGAAGCGCTTGATCAGTTCTGCACCGATCTGACCGAGCAAGCCCGCAACGGCGAGATCGACCCCATTGTCGGCCGTGACGAGGAAATCCGGCAGATCGTCGACGTGCTCATGCGCCGCCGTCAGAACAACCCGATCCTCACCGGTGAGGCCGGGGTCGGGAAAACCGCGGTGGTCGAGGGGTTCGCGCTCCGGATCGCGCGCGGAGACGTGCCGCCCGCGCTGCAAAACGTGCGGCTGCTCGCGCTCGATGTGGGTCTGTTGCAGGCCGGGGCGTCGATGAAGGGCGAGTTCGAGAACCGTCTGCGCTCGGTCATCGACGAGGTGCAGGGCAGCCCGACACCCATCGTGATGTTTGTCGATGAGACCCACACGCTGGTCGGGGCGGGCGGTGCGGCCGGGACCGGTGATGCGGCCAACCTGCTCAAGCCCGCCCTCGCGCGCGGCACGCTGCGGACCATCGGCGCCACCACATGGGCTGAGTACAAGAAACACATCGAGAAAGACCCCGCGCTCACCCGCCGCTTTCAGGTCGTGCAGGTGGACGAGCCGGGGATTGCGAAGGCCATCCTGATGATGCGCGGCATCGCCTCGATGCTCGAGCAGCACCACAAGGTGCAGGTGCTCGACGAGGCCATCGAGGCATCGGTCACGCTCTCGGCACGCTACATCCCGGCGCGGCAATTGCCGGACAAGTCGGTGAGCCTTCTTGACACCGCCTGTGCGCGGGTCGCGGTGAGCCAGCACGCGGTGCCGGCGCAGGTCGATGACAGCCAGCGGCGGATCGAGGCGCTCACCACCGAGCTTGACATCATCGGACGCGACGAGAGCGCGGGTTACAACGTGGACGAGCGGCGCGCGGCTGTCAGCGCGGCCAAGGAGGCCGAAGAAGCCCGGCTGGCGGAATTGACCGAGGCATGGGAGGCCGAGAAAGCACTGGTGGCCGAAATTATCGAGCTGCGTGCCCAACTGCGCGGCGAAGGGGCCGAGATCGAAGGTACCGACACCCGCGAAGGCGAACAAGCCAATCTTGAAGCCGAAGAGGAAGGCGTCACCGCGTCCGAGGTCGACCGTGACACGCTCATGGCGCGGCTCAAGGAGAAGAATGCCGAACTCGAAACCCTGCAAGGCGACAACCCGTTGATCATGCCCATCGTGGATCATCAGGCGGTGGCGAGCGTTGTGGGCGACTGGACCGGCATCCCTGTGGGGCGCATGGTGAAGGACGAGATCGAGACCATCCTGAGCCTCGAAGAGCATCTCGCCAAGCGGGTCATCGGGCAAGATCACGCGATGAAAATGATCGCCAAGCGCATCCAGACCTCTCGCGCCGGGCTCGACAATCCTTCCAAGCCCATCGGGGTGTTCCTGCTCGCGGGCACCTCCGGGGTCGGCAAGACCGAAACCGCGCTCGCGCTCGCGGAAGTGCTCTATGGTGGCGAGCAAAACGTCATCACGATCAATATGTCGGAGTATCAGGAGGCGCATACGGTGTCCTCGCTGAAAGGCGCGCCTCCGGGCTATGTCGGCTATGGCGAAGGCGGGGTGCTGACCGAGGCGGTGCGCCGCAAGCCCTACTCGGTTGTGCTGCTCGATGAGGTCGAGAAAGCGCACCCGGATGTGCATGAGATCTTCTTTCAGGTCTTCGACAAGGGCGTGATGGAGGACGGCGAGGGCCGCACCATCGACTTCAAGAACACGCTCATTCTGCTCACGTCCAACGCAGGCACCGACCTGATCATGGACCTTTGCGCAGACCCTGACCTGATGCCCGATCCCGAGGGCATGGCCAAGGCGATCCGGGAGCCGCTGTTGCAGGTGTTCCCGCCCGCGCTTCTGGGGCGTCTGGTGACGATCCCCTACTACCCGCTCAGCCCGCACATGATCGCGGAGATCACCAAGCTCCAGCTTGGCCGGATCAAGAAGCGCGTGACCGAGGCACATGGGGTGCCGTTCGAATATACGGACGCGGTTGTGGACGAGATTGTCAATCGTTGTCAGGAGCTCGAAAGCGGTGGCCGGATGATCGACGCCATCGTGACCAACACGATGCTACCGGACATTTCCGCCGAATTCCTGCGGCGGATGATGGAGGGCGATGAGATCGAGAAAGTCAAGATCGACGTGGCGGATGGGGAATTCAACTACTCATTCTGATCCCGGAGGAGGGCAGAGACAATGAAGAAAATACCCCTTCTGACAAACGATCTGGCGTCCGCCGTGCGGTCGGTTGCAAAACTGCAGATTATCCTTCCCCCGAAGGACATGACCTTCGATGTCTGGCTCGAAGTGGATGATGCGCTCTTTGAGAAGATCAAGAATGACAGTTATCTCGCCGACAAGATGTTCGGCGAGGTGTCGAAAGTCTACAAGGTGGCGGCGTCACACCTGGCCAAGGAAGCCGAGCGGATCGAGAAAGAGTTCTTCGCTAAGGGCAAGAGCAAGCAATGGGTGGTGAAGGAGTGGGAGAAAGCCGCGCCGCCGATTCTCGCGAAGTTCGAACCGGCTCTGCAAGCCAAAGCACAGGCGCATCTCAAGACGTGGCAGAAGGTCACGAAGGATGCCAACAAATACGTCGTCAAATGCGTGTTCAAGGTGGCCATCGGCTCGGTAGGTGTCGCCACCGCGACACTGGGCACCATCGTGGCCTTCGGCTCGGGTGGTGGCGGTGCGGGCGGCGTCGTTGCGCTTTACGGACTCTACAAGGCGATCATCTCTCTTGGCAAGGAGGTCAACCGGCTCCGCAGGGATGTCGATCAGGCCGAAAAGGCGTTGCAGGACTACGCTGACAGTCTGCTCAAGACCTACAAGACCGCGTCAAAGAAGAAGGTCGTCGGGCGGGAGTTCGCAACCGAGTTCCTGAATGGGCTCACCCCGAAGGAAGTGAAGAATATCAATGGTCTGAACACCAATTACGCGAGTTTCAAAGGAAAGCTTGACCGGATCGAAAAGAACCTCTCGGCTCTGGGCGTCAAGCTCAATGAACTGCTCGATGCGCAAGAGGATCTGGACAAGGAGATCGACCGCAAGATCCAGAAAATGCTTGCCCAGCGTGGCTACAAGTCAAAGAAGCTGCCAAAGCTCATGACAGCGCTTAAGAAGTCCCGCTTTCAGGTCAGCAAGAAGATCGCAGAGGTGAGTGAAGGGATCGGCAAGGTCAGCAACGCGCGCAAACGCGAGCGGGGGTACAAGACGGCGATCAAGGAGCTCAACGACAAGAAGCCCGGATGGGCGGGCAAGGTCGAAAAGCTCATCGTGCTGGGTGATCTGGCGCTCGGCGCGGGATTCACTGATTTCAGCAAGCTCGACCAGCTTCTGGTCTTCATCGACACAGTTGGCGTCGAGCTCGACAATGTTTTGGTGGAAGAGATCTAGCGGCAAGCCTTTTTCCCGCTTCGTTCACAGGAGGACGACATGGCTGATGACAACAAGAAGGACTTCGCGATTGATGTAACAATCAATCCTTACGGGGAATGCAAGAAGAGCGAGCCACCCGCATGGTTTGCCGCGCGTCCGAAGCTGAACAACATCATTCAGGAGATCAAGGTCAAGCGGACCATGAAGCTCGATGCGCGGAAATGGAAGAAAAAAGATCTTGAATCAGGTGTTTATGCAGTCGCGAAATACGATCTCGCGCTGTTTTCCACTGCGCTGACGACGATGGAGAAAGACATCGACAAGGTCTTTCTGGCCAACACGGCCAATGCCAAGTCCAAACGCGACGCCAAATTCTACCGCAATACCAAGGACAACACCAAGGAAGAATCCGCGGCCCTAACCGCTGCGGAGAAGCGCGTCACGGCCCTTTGGAAGAAGGTCTCCAAGTCCATCGACGACAAGGTCTCGCTCGCGCTGGATGAGGTCGAGGCCGACAAGGGGGACAACAAAAAAGCCCTCGCGGTGGGCAAGCAGGCGCTTAAAGTCTTTGAAAATATCGAGACCAAGAACCTGTTCGCCGATCCCATCCAGCGTGTTCTGTCGACGCTGAAGACCCTGTCGATGAAGGTCGGCAAGACCAAGGAAGGCGAGGATACAGATGAACACTTCAAGGCCGCGCTCAGCGAATTGCGGGACATCGAAAGCGATTACGATCTGACCGCCAAGAGCACCGGGAAGGTCGCGAAGATGTTCCTTGGGCTCGGTGAGAAACTCTCCAAGGACAAGAACGCCGACGGTGAGATCCAGAAGTTCGGCGAAAGCCTCGCCAAGGGCGACATGAAGTCGAAACTCGAGACACTGTCCAAGAACATCAAGGATCTGGGCAAGGATCTCGACATGCTGGTGAACTTCGTCGCCAAGGGTGGGCATGACGCCAAGACGATTGCCTCCAAAGCGGGCAAGTTCAAAGGCGATCACGACAAAAAGAAGGGCTCCGCCGCCGCGATCACTGCCGAAATGCGTAAACTCGCGACAGAGTTCAAGAAGATCGAAAAGAAGTTGAAATAGGGCCTTTATGACCGTTCACGCCGCCAATACGCCGGACACGTCCCATCGCGCGAAGCTGCGGGCCTTTCTTGAGTTGCCGCGCGTGACCAACACGATTCTGGCGATCATCATCTTCAATGCGATCACGCTCGGGATGGGGACGTCCGACACCGTGCAGGCCTCCATTGGCCCGCTTCTGGCGGTCATCGACAAGACCGTTCTGGGGATCTTCGTGATCGAATTGACCCTCAAGCTCTATGCCTACGGGTTGAGGTTCTTCCGCAATTCATGGAACATTTTCGATCTTTTCGTGGTGGGCGTGGGGCTTTTGCCGTCCACGTCAGGGCTTTCGGCTCTGCGCGGGCTGCGTGTCATCCGGGCGCTCCGGCTACTATCCGTCATCCCGCAAATGCGCGCCGTGGTGCAAGCTCTGCTTGATGCGCTTCCTGGGATGGGCGCGGTGATCGTGATGATCTCGATCGTGTTCTACGTGTTCGGCGTGATGGCGACGATCATGTATGGCGACAGCTTCGACGAATGGTTTGGCACGCTTGGCCGGTCCCTCTATTCGCTGTTCCAGATCATGACGCTGGAATCATGGTCCATGGGCATCGTGCGGCCCGTGATGGAGCAATACCCGATGGCATGGGCCTTCTTTGTGCCCTTCATCGTGATCACTGCCTTTTCGGTGCTGAACCTGTTCATCGGTCTTCTGGTGAACACCATGCAATCGGCGGTGGAAGAGGAAACCGAGGCCGAGTTTGAGAAGCTCCGCACGCTCGTGCGCGAAGAAACCGATCAGGTTGGCGCGCAAGTTCTTGAGCTTCGAGAGGAAATCCGCGCCCTGCGCGCTGAGCTTCGGGAGGCGCGTGGCGAGTAACCCATGAGCGGCTCCCAGAAATTCATTGCCCGCAACCGCGCGCCAAGGGTCCAGATCGAGTACGATGTGGAACTCTATGGCGCCGAGAAGAAGGTGCAACTGCCCTTCGTGATGGGCGTGATGTCGGACCTGTCCGGTAAGGCCGAGACGCCCGCACTGGCGGATCGGGCGTTCCTTGAAATCGATGTGGACAATTTCGATGACCGCATGAAGGCAATGGCCCCCAGGGCGCAATTTACCGTGCCTAACACGCTTACGGGCGAGGGCAGTCTCGCCGTCGATCTGACCTTCGAGAAACTGTCGGATTTCTCGCCCACTGCCATTGCGGGGAAAGTGGACACTCTGCGACCCCTGCTCGAAGCCCGGCAGCAACTAAGCGATCTGATGGCCTATATGGACGGGAAATCTGGTGCCGAGGCGCTCATCGAGACACTGCTGCACCAGCCTGCGCTTCTGTCCGCAGTAAGCGGGAAAGCCACGAACGGGACCGAGGCCGATGCAGTGCTGGACAGCCTGCGCGCGGCGGCACCTGCCGAGTCAGAGGACATCGATACAACCGGTGACACCCTCGCCGCGCTTCGCGCAACCGCGCCCGAAAATGGCCCGGAAGACACCGCGGTCGCGGACGCGCTCAGCACGCTCACTCCGCCCCCTGAAGAGCAAGCCCGCGACAATGCCGCCGATGTTCTGGCCGCCATGGACCGCTCGTCGCCCGAAGCCGAAGAAGACCGAACTGCCGATATTTTGGCGGGCATCGAACCGACCGAGGTCGTGAGAGCGTCAGACAAGACAGATGAGGTTCTGGCCGGGATCGAGGTGGTTGAGACCCCGGAGGAGTCGGACGAGACGACAGAGGTTCTGGCGGGCCTTGAAGCGGTCGAGGTCGTGGACGAGGCCGATCAGACGAAGGACGTTCTCGCATCCGTCGAGGCCGTGGCAGATGCAGCGCCGGAGGTGGACGAAGCCAAGGCGGTTCTGGCCGGGATCGAAGCGGTGTCGCCCGAAGACACGGAGGTGGACGCAGCGGCTGAGGTCCTTGCCGGACTGGAGGTCCCTGTGGACGCGGAGCCTGCCGAGACCGATATCGCAGCGGAGGTTCTGGCCGGGATCGAGGTGGTTGAGACCCCGGAGGAGTCGGACGAGACGGCAGAGGTTCTGGCGGGCCTTGAAGCGGTCGAGGTCGTGAACGATGCCGATCAGACGGAGGACATTCTCGCATCCGTCGAGGCAGTGGCAGATGCAGCGCCGGAGGTGGACGCAGCCCAGGCGGTTCTGGCCGGGATCGAAGCGGTGCCGCCCGAAGACACGGAGGTGGACGCAGCGGCTGAGGTTCTTGCCGGACTGGAGGTCCCTGCGGATGCGGAGCCTGCCGAGACCGATAACGCAGCAGAGGTTCTGGCCGGGATCGAGGTGGTTGAGACTCCAGAGGAGTCGGACGAGACGGCAGAGGTTTTGGCGGGCCTTGAAGCGGTCGAGGTCATGGACGAGGCCGATCAGACGGAGGACATTCTCGCATCCGTCGAGGCCGTGGCAGATGCAGTGCCGGAGGTGGACGAAGCCGAGGCGGTTCTGGCCGGGATCGAAGCGGTGTCGCCCGAAGACACGGAGGTGGACGCAGCGGCTGAGGTTCTTGCCGGACTGGAAGCCCCTGCGGACGTGGAGCCTGCCGAGACCGATATCGCAGCGGAGGTTCTGGCCGGGATCGAGGTGGTTGAGACCCCGGAGGAGTCGGACGAGACGGCAGAGGTTCTGGCGGGCCTTGAAGCGGTCGAGGTCGTGAACGAGGCCGATGAGACGGAGGACATTCTCGCATCCGTCGAGGCAGTGGCAGATGCAGCGCCGGAGGTGGACGCCGCCGAGGCGATTCTGGCCGGGATCGAAGCGGATGAAGCCGCGCCGGACGCGCCCGATACCACTGACGCAGTCTTCGGTGAGGTCGCGGCATCGGAGCCGGGTGTCGAGGTTGCGGAGGATGCAGCAGATAAGGTTCTTGCGGGAATAGAGGCAGACCTAGGCCAAGAAGCCGACGAACAGGACAGTGCCGAGACTGTCCTTGCCGGCCTCGAAGCTCCGGTCGTCGCATCCGACGAAACACAGGACGCCGCCGAGATCTTGGCGTCGCTGGAGGCGGTTCCGGACAGTGATGACGCGGAAGTGAGAGCCGACGATGTTCTTGCTGGGCTCGATGCTGTGGAAGGCAACCCGGAGGACGCTGGTCTGGACGATATTCTGGCCGGTGTGGAGGCGGTTGCAGATGATGCGAGTTCAGAGGCTGCGCAAGAGGAGGTCGATGCGCTTCTGTCGGATCTGGCTGAGGGCGCGCCGGCTGAGGTCGTGACGTCCGGGGCGGACGACGTTGATGACTTGCTGTCCGATCTGAGTGCCGGCGTACCGGAGGCGGCAACCCCGGAGGATGACGACCTCGATTCGCTACTGTCCGAACTCTCAACTGGAGCAAAGGACGACACCGATACTGATGTGGACGATGACCTTGATGCATTGCTGTCCGATCTTGCAGAGGACTCGCCGGAGGAAGCCGAGACGGGCGAAGTAGACGATTTGCTGGCCGATCTGAGTCCGGAGACTTCGGATACAGAGGACGATGATCTGGACGCGCTGCTTTCGGAGTTGAGTGACGAGGCAGCCGAGGCGCCGGATGAGGATGGTGGCGATCCGGATGCGATTCTTGCCGAATCGGACGGGCTGGATGCAGATGAGGACGAGGAAGAGGCGCTCGGCGATCTGGACGCGTTGTTGGAAGACCTGCCGGATGCCGACGAAAGCGATGACCTCGATGCGCTTCTGGCCGATCTTTCTGGGGACGAGGATGCTGAGGCGGATGTCTTGGGCGATCCGGACCCAGGGAGCGATGTAGAGGAGGACGAGGACGATCTGGATGCCTTGCTCACAAGCCTCGATGCGCCGGACAGCACCTCGGACGACGCGGTGTCGGCGGAAGCGCCGGGCGGCGATGACCTCGATGCTTTGCTCGCCGATCTGGGTGCAGGCAGTGGCACCTCGGCCGACGACAACAGCGATGCGGACACGCCATCCGGCGCAACATCAGCGGAGGACACAAACGTGACCCCTAGACAGCCCGTTCAGAACCCGTTTGGAAGGATATCCGCCCCGCGCCCGGCACGTGAGGACCTGAACAGGAGCCGTTTCCGGATGGCGCTCTTCGGAGATTTCACCGGCCGGGCCGCGAAAGGGCTCATGGAGACCGGCGATGCACTCGCCGCGCGCAAACCCATTGAGCTCGATGTCGACACCGTGGAGGACGTGATCGAGGGCTTCGCCACCACGTTGACCCTACCGATTGGCAAGGACGGGGCCGGGATTGACGTGCCGCTGAAAGAGTTCGACGATCTGCATCCCGACGAGCTTTTTGACAATGTGGAGATTTTTGACGCGCTCGCCGGGCTCAAGCAGCAGCTCGGGATCGGCTCCATGGCCGACCGGGCGCGGGCGCAGCTCAAGGGCTGGTCAGAGACCTATGGCACTCCGATCCGCCTGCCGAAGCGCTCGGCGGCGACCTCGGTGCCTGCGAACAAGACGCTGAGCGATTTCCAGGCGCTGATAGGGGATACGTCCGGCACGCTTACCCAGTCCTCGCCGATCGATGAGATGATCGCGCGGATCGTCGGCCCGCATATCGTCGCAAGCCCCGATGCCGACGCCAAGGCGATGCAGGCCGCAGTGGATGAGGCGTTGAGCAGTGCGATGCGACTCATTCTGCATCATCCGGAGTTTCAGGCGGTCGAGTCGCAATGGCGTTCGCTCGATCTGCTGGCGCGGCGCATCGAGACCGATGTGAACCTCCAGATCGTGCTCTATGACGTTTCGGCCGAGGAAATGGCAGCCGATTTGGCTGCGCAGGAAGACCTCGCGCAATCGGGTCTCTTCCGGCTGCTGACTGATGTGCTCGATCCCGAGACCGGCTCGGGCGGCTTTTCTGCTCTGTTCGGGCTCTACACGTTCGAGGAGACCCCGCCCCACGCTGAATTGCTCGCGCGGATCGGTGCCGTCGCAGCGCATGTGGACGCGCCGTTCTTCGCTGCCATGACACCCGGCTATCTGGAGACCGCAAAGGAGGACCGCCATCCGCTCGTGGCCAAGGCATGGGATCAACTGCGTGCGCTGCCCGAGGCGGGCTATCTCGGTCTGGCCAGCCCGCGCTTCTTGCTGCGCCAGCCCTACGGGGCCAAGAGCGATCCCATCGACCCATTCGAATTTGAGGAATTTACCCCGCAAGAGGGGCTCTCGGGCATGTTATGGGCCAATCCGGTGGTATTGGTGGCGATTTTGCTCGCTGGAACGTATAAGAAGGACGGAAAGGCCATGAACCTCGGCAGCCTGATGTCGCTGGGCGAGATGCCGTTTCACTTTGTGGCGGACCGGTATGGCGATCAGGTGGCGCTGCCCTGTACGGAACGCAACCTGACCTCCGATCCGGCGCAGGCCACGCTTGGGCGCGGGTTCATGCCCGTGCTTTGGGTCAAGGGGCGCAACGAGATCCGGCTGGGCTCGTTCCGGTCGCTGGGCGGAGAGGAGATCGCCGGGCCGTGGTCTGGCGCGGTACCGCCCTCGCGTCCTGCCGCGCCCACCGGGCCGGCGGATATCGTGATGGATCTGCCTGACGGGTCCGGGGACGGGGACGACACACTTGACGATCTTCTCGCCGCCTTTGACGACGAGGCGGCAGATGACGACACCGAAGACGGGGATCTGGATGACATGGATCCTGAATTGGCTGCCTTGCTGGAGGGCTTGTGATGCGAGACACGGACTATACCCCGGAGCCGCCGCGCCCCGAAGAGCCGCCCATCATAGTGGTCGGCTTCGAGAAGAAATCCTATTACTTGTACAAGGGCGAGGAGTTTCTCAACCAGCTTCTGCTTGCTGATGGAGACTTCCCCAAGCCAGTGCTGTGTGTGCATTTCGAGACAATAATCGACGCCAAGCGCGTGATTGGCACGTCGTTCTCGCTGGCCAATTGCTGGGGGATCCACCCGGAAATCATTGCGCGTCTGCGCGACACCAAAACACTTATCGAGAAAGAGGTCTGAGCGATCCGTCGCGAAGGCCGGGGATGATCTGATATGGCTGCACCACTTGAACTCAAGAACCGCGTCGTCTGGATGGAAGGCAGCTATGCCTCCAAGCCGATCATGCTCAAGAACGCGCGTGTGTCCGAAGGCATGAGTAAGCTGACCGAGACCACCATCGAGTTCTTTTCGACGGACCGGAATATTGACCTGCAAGACCTGCTTGGCTCGGATATGATCCTCGGACAAAAGCTGGCACAGGGCGAGCGGTTCTTCACTGGGACCTGTATATCGGTCGAGTATCTCGGCAAATATCAGGATTCGGACCATTTCGTTGCCGAATGCCGCCCGTGGCTTTGGTTTCTGACGCGCACCTCTGACAACCGCATTTTTCAGGAGAAGACCGTCGTTGAAATCATCACGGAGGTCCTGAGCGATCAGGGGTTCAGTGCCGATCTCGACAGCGGCGCACTGTCCGGCAACTACCCGAAGCGAACCTACTGTGTGCAATATCGTGAGACCGATTACGACTTCATTTGTCGTTTGATGGAAGAAGAGGGGATCTACTTCTATTTCAAGCAGGACGCAAAGAAGCTGAAGATGGTGCTTGCCGACAGCATCTCTCCGCACCAGCCTAATCCGGACAGCCCGATCCAGTTCTTCTTCCCGGAAAAAGGCAGTTATCGGCGCAAAGACGATCACATTTTCGACTGGGCGCAGGGCACCCGGGCGCGGTCCGGTAAGGTTACACTTCTGGACTATGATTTCGAAAAACCAACCGCTGAGCTCAAATCCGTCCGGTCGCTCAAGACCGGGAAGTTCAGCGGAAACGATGGAGAAATCTATGACTATCCTGGACATATTCGTCCCGAGGCCGACCGCGAAAGCATTGCCCGCGTGAAGATGGAAGCCGAAGCCGTCAAGCACTTGCTCTCGCGCGGTGAGTGCAACATCCGCACGATGGCCGTCGGGCAGACCTTCAAGATGGACGGTCATCCGCGGGTCAAGAAAGGCGATGAGCACCTTGTCGTCAGCGCTGTACATCATCTGCGGATCGACGACGATTATGTCGAAGAGCAGACCAAGACACCCGTGATGAGCCCGCCGCTCGATCAGGAGGGGATCTTCGACACCAAGAACAAGGAGGACACCTATCGCTGTACCTTTGAGGTGATCCCGAAGAAAGCCCCGTTCCGTGCGCCGCAAGTCACGCCATGGCCGCGTATTCCGGGGATGCATACGGCCGTTGTCACCGGACCCTCAGGAGAGGAAATCTACACCGACAAGTACGGCCGGATCAAAGTCCAGTTCCATTGGGACCGTGTTGGCCAGAAGGACGATAAGACCACCTGTTGGGTGCGCTGTGTGATGCCATGGACGGGCAAGAACTGGGGGATGATCTCCATCCCGCGGATCGGGCAGGAAGTCGCAATCATGTTTGAAGAGGGCGATCCGGACCGGCCGATCTGCACCGGAATGCTCTACAACGAGCAGACCATGCCGCCTTATGAGCTGCCGTCCAAAATGACCCAAACAGGTATCGTCACGCGGTCGACCAAACAAGGCGGCTCCGATACATTCCATGAACTCATCTTCGAGGACAAGAAGGACGCGGAATTCGTGCGCCTTCAATCCGAGCGCGACTATATCGAGAAGATCAAGAACAACGCCAGCATCACCATCGGGATGGAGCACACCGATCCGGGCGACCTTACGCAGACGATCCACCGGCACAAAACTGAGACACTGAAAACCGGCGACCATACCTTTACCGTTGAAGACGGAAACCAGACGATTTCCGTCAAAAAGGATCACAAGGAAACGATCGAGGGCAAAGCCGATCAAACGATCACGGGCAATACGACGCAAACCATCAAAACCGGCAATCAAACCCACACGGTCAAGACGGGTAAGTACGATCAGACGATCCAGAAAGACTACACGCAAACCATCAAGATGGGGAACCTGACGCAAACCCTGAAACTGGGCAATCACAAGATGGATGTGAAATTGGGCAAGTCCGAAGTAAAAGCGATGCAATCCATCGAGTTCAAAGTCGGCAGTAGCTCGATCAAGATCGACCAGACAGGCGTCACGATCAAAGGGCTCATAGTGAAGATCGAGGGCGCCGCGATGCTGGAAGCTAAGTCGCCACTGACACAACTGAAGGGGGATGCGCTGATGGTTGTCAAAGGCGGTCTCACCCTAATCAACTGAGGCGAACATGTCAGAGCGATTTGCAAATCTTCACAAAGTTCCGAAGCAGCCCGCTGCGCGTTTGCTGGCCTTGGCCAATATCAAGCTGAAAACAGAGTTGACGGCGCCTGCCAGCGCGCCTGTCTCGGTCGTGCTCGCGGAACTCGAATTGGCGGAAGCTCGCATCGACATGGCCAGGCTTTTGTCCGCCGCCCTGCCGCCGCGTGAGGCGGTGTGGTGGGCCTGTCTGGCGGCGCGGGACATTTTTGCGGCCACGGAAACCGAGAAATCAATGGGTCTGAAAGTGGCGGAGACATGGGTGTTCGAGCCCACGCCGGAGAATCGCGCCAAGGTGCAGACCGCCGTGGAGGCCGAGGATCCCGACGATCCGGCCGCGCTCGTGGCCACTGCGGCGCTCTATGCGCCGGGAAATCTTGGTGACAGCGAAGAGATGAAAGACATTCCTGCCCCGCCAGGGTTGATTGCCAATTGTGCTTTCGGCATGAATATTCAATCACTTGATCTGGACGATGATCCGCTCGCACGGTTGGATTTTCTGATTGACCGTGCGATTGATATTGCCCGGGGTGGCCATGGACAGATTCCACGCCCCGTCAAGGATACCGATAATGAAACAGAGGCAGATACCGCCTCGCCGGAACAAGGAAGCGCGTAATGCCACCCCAAGCCCGCATGGGCGATTTGCATGTTGGAGCGTGTACGGTCACCGGTCCGATGCCGATCTTGCCACCCTGTGCCCCGACCGTCATCGTTGGAAAAAAGCCGGCGGCGCGTATGACCGATCTGATGCTCGGTTTCATTGCTTCGCCCGCCGGTCCCATTCCGACCCCGCCGCACCCTATCGTCAAAGGGTCTGCAACCGTTTTGATGCAGAAACTGCCCGCAGCGCGAATTGGCGATATGTGTGCGATGGGTGGAACGATCATTCTGGGCGAATTCACGGTAATGACAGGGGGTTGAGGCAAGCACTTAAATGACCGTCACGCTTCAATTTCAGTCCACTGGCAGCATTCCCGGAGACGGCCAGCCGATCCGGATGCAAGGGGCGAGCCTGACCATGGGCCGCTCCCCGGAGAACGATGTCGTTCTGCCGGACCCGGACCGTGTGCTCTCAAAGCGCCATTGCATGATTGAGGATCACAACGGCAATGTCGTGGTGGTGGACATCTCGACCAACGGCACGTTCCTCAACTATGGCAAAGTGCCGCTCGGGCCCACACCGACACCGCTCAACGATGGCGATATCCTCTCGGTCGGTCCCTACGAACTTCTGGTCACGATCGCCGCGCTCAATGACAGCGAGCTGATCGCAGATCCGCTCGCGGACGCGCCGATCGGTCACGGCTTTGCCGACAATGCTCCTTCTCCGGCAGACCTGCTTGATGCCCCGGGAGATGGAGGGGACTTTCTCGACGACCTGCTCGGCGGGCGCGACGCACCGGCAGGTCCCGGCTCGGTAGATCGCGCAGAACCCGATGAGGACGGCCTCTTGCCGCCGCTCGGCGATGACGACCCGCTTGCGCCTCCGTCCGACCCCTACGAGGGCGAGGGGGCGAGTTTCGGCATGCCCGGTCGCACCGGCTCGGATCACTTTTCGGTTCCGCGCACAGGTGGGGGCGGAGGCGTGATCCCGGACGATTGGGACGATGATCTGCTCGGCCCAGCCCCGGGTCCGTCCGTAGGCCCATCCGTGGGCAGTGACACCGCTCCCTTTGCCGCGCCGATGTCCGATCCGGACGTGGGTTTGCGCGATCCGACGAACCCAAATCAGGGCACGCGCGATCCGACCAATCCGGGCACGGCCACGACGGCGCCGCCCGCTCCTCTGCCAGAAGAGACGGCGCAGCCCAGCCCACAAGGCGTTCCGGCTGCGCGCGTTGAGCCAAGTACGCGTCCGCCAGCGGGCGGCGCGGCGGCGGGAGGTGGCGACGCAGCTGCACGGGCGTTTCTGAGCGCGCTTGGAGCCGACGAAGTGCCGATC
Source organism: uncultured Aliishimia sp. (assembly GCA_965656085.1). Classification (GTDB taxonomy): domain Bacteria; phylum Pseudomonadota; class Alphaproteobacteria; order Rhodobacterales; family Rhodobacteraceae; genus Aliishimia. Next base: position 26,624 of record CBFHJA010000006.1, read on the forward strand.
GGCGATGCCGACCTCGTGCCGACGATGGAGCGCATGGGGAAAGTCACCCGCTTGATGATTGAAGGTCTGCGCGAAGTCTTGATGACGCGGACGCAAATCAAGTCTGAATTCCGTATCGAGCAAACGATGATTTCTGCTGGGGGCAACAACCCGTTGAAGTTCTCGATCTCCTCCGATCAGGCCATCGAAGCCATGGTCAAACCCAAGGCACGCGGATATCTCGGCGCTGAGGAGGCTGCCTCCGAGGCCCTGCAGGACATCCGCGCGCATGAAGTTGCGACCATCTCGGGCATGGAGGCCGCTCTCAAGGGTTTGCTGCGCAAGCTCGACCCCAAAGAGCTCGAAAGTCAGCTCGAACTCGGGACTGGGATCGGCAAGATGCTGACGAATAAGAAGGCCCGGTACTGGGAAATCTACGAAGGCAAATACGCGGAAATCTCCGATCAGGCCGAGAACGACTTCCAAGAGCTTTTCGCCAAGGAATTCGCCCGCGCCTATCAGACCCAGTTGGACAAGCTGAAATGACGATTTCGACGAGCACGAGAAGGACGCGCTGATGTCCTGGGACAGTAAAGTTCTGTGGAGCGAAGGGCTGTTCCTGCAGCCACATCACTTCCAACAATCCGATCGCTACACAGAGAGCCTAGTGGGTGGGCTCGCGCGCCGTGTCGCGCCTTACCTGTGGGGCGTGAACCGGCTCGAGATCGACGAAGAGGTACTCAAGATCGGGCAATTCGCGATCAAGTCCGCCTCGGGGCTGACGCATGACGGCACCGTGTTCCGCATCCCCGAAGCAGAGGACCATCCGCCCGCGCTCGACGTTCCGGACACGATAAAGGATTGCGTAGTCTATCTGACCGTGCCGCAGCGCCGTCAGGGAGCGCTGGAGGTGGACATGACCGGCGCGGAACTCTCGGCTGCGCGCTTGCGGCCTGCTGAGCTTGAGATCACTGACGTCACCTCGACATCGAAAAAGGCGATCACCATGGGCGTCGGCAAGATGCGCCTGCAATTCGGGCTTGGCGTGGATGATCTGGCGGACCGCCTCTGCATTCCCATCGCCAAGATCATCGAAGTGCGTCCCGACAAGGAGATCATTCTCGACCGGGCCTTCGTGCCGTCCTGCCTTGATATCGTCGCCGCGCCACCCCTTGCCGGGTTCGTGCGCGAACTCGACGGATTGCTCAATCATCGGAAGACCGCGCTGGCCGGGCGGCTTTCGGAGGGTGGCGGGGCCAAGGCTGTGGCCGAGGTGACGGACTTCCTGCTGCTTATGGTGGTCAACTCCGCGCAACCTGTTCTGCGACATCTGGCCAACATTCAGAATGTGCATCCGGAAGTATTTTACAAGACCTGTGTCGAGCTTGCAGGGCGACTGGCGACCTTTATGGCCGATGACAAGGTCGCGCCGGAGTTTCCTGCCTATGCCCATGACGATCTGACCAACACCTTTGCGCCTGTGATAAAGGCGCTGCGGCAATACTTGTCCTCGGTGTTGGAGCAGACCGCGGTCTCGATCCCGCTCGATCCGCGCAAATATGGAATCAGTGTTGGCGTCATCTCGGATCGCAAGCTTCTGTCCACCGCGTCTTTCGTGCTGTCGGTCAAGGCGGATATACCGCCAGAGAACGTCCGGCGGCACTTCCAGAATCAGGCCAAGATCGGGCCGGTGGAGGAAATCCGACAGCTTGTGAACTCGGCGCTGCCGGGCATTCCGCTGCGGCCCCTGCCCGTCGCACCGCGGCAAATCCCCTACCACGCAGGGGTCGTGTATTTCGAGCTTGACGGTGACAGCCCCCATTGGGGCAAGATGTCGACCTCCGGCGGGGTCGCTGTGCATGTGTCCGGAGAATTTCCGGGCTTAAAGATGGAGCTGTGGGCTATCCGGCAGGGCTGATGCGCGCGGACCTGTTCATCGTAAGGGAGCAAATTCATGTCTGACAACGACCCGTTTGCAGAACCGGACGATCCAGATCGCACGATCATCAAGCCCAATCCCGGCGGGCGGCGCACCCCTGCGGCCGCTCCAATGAGCCAACCGCAAGCGCAGCCCCAGCAACCTGCGCAAGACCCGTTCGGAATGCCAGCGCAGCAACCTGCGCTGCAACAGTCCCAGCCGCAAGGCAGTTCGAACTTCGGCGTACCGCAAGGCACACAGCGGGTATCCTCGGACAATGGCTCCGAACCGACCGTCGAACAAGGCATGACCGGGATGAACCGGATCAACGCGACTGCAGCGACGCTCTTCTCGCTTGTCTCGCGCATTCGTAACCGCGCCCAGCACATGGATCCCGAGAAGCTGCGTCGGTCCGTGGTGGCCGAAGTGCGCGCCTTCGAGAACCGCGCTTTGCAAGCCGGTATCGATGCGCAGGAAGTAAAGATCGCACGCTACGCGATTTGTGCCACGCTCGACGACGTGGTTCTTAATACGCCATGGGGCGGGCAGTCGATCTGGGCGCAGCAATCCATGGTCGGCACGTTCCACAAGGAAACTGTTGGCGGCGACCGCTTCTACGATCTTTTGGCACGGCTCGAAAAGGAGCCGGGCAAGAATATCGAGCTGCTTGAATTTCTCTACATGTGCCTGTCGCTCGGTTTCGAGGGTCGTCTGCGTGTCGAGCAGGGCGGCTCGGACAAGCACCTCAATATCCGTGCGGGGCTGGCGCGGATCATTCGCGGTCAGCGCGGTGTGGTCGAGAAATCCCTGTCGCCGCATTGGGAAGGGGTTGACCAACCGCATCAGGTCCTGTCGCTCTGGAAGCCCGTGTGGATCACCTCCGCGACCGTCGCGGTGATGCTCACAATCGCCTTCATGTCGCTGTCGTGGATGCTCAACCGCACCACCGACCGGGTCCTCGGGCAGCTGTCGGTCATCGACACAGGGCAGGTCGCGGAACTCATGCGCCGTGCGCCCCCGCCCCCCCCGCCGCCGCCGCTGAATGAGCAGCAGGTGGAGCGTGTGAAGGGCATTTTGCAGGATGAGATCGACGATGGTCTTGTCGAGGTTTTCCAGACGGTGACCACCATAACCGTGCGTGTAGCTGGACAGGAAATGTTCGCTTCCGGCTCCGACCGGCTCGATCCGAACTATGACGTTCCGATCAGCCGGATTGCCGAGGCGCTGAGCGAGGAGGACGGGCAAATCATCATTGTCGGTCATTCGGACAATGTCCCGATCCGCTCCTCACGCTTCCCGTCCAATATGGCGCTGTCTTTGGCACGGGCGGAATCGGTGATGCGCACCATTGCCGGTCAGATCACCCAGCCCAACCGTCTCAAGGCCGAAGGGCGGGCGGACAAGGAGCCCATCGCTCCGAACGACACGGCAGACGGGCGGGCCAAGAACCGACGCATTGAAATCCTTCTGATGCGGGAGGACGCGACATGATTTTTCGATGGCTCAAAAAGTTGAAATCCGGGATAGCGATCACGCTTCTGGTGATGGTCGCCTTCTCGCTGATGGTCTGGTTTATCGGCCCGGTCATCGGCATCGCGGGCAATTATCCACTTACGGGAACGGTCGCCCGGATGATTACCATTGGTGTGATCGTCCTCGTGGCGCTTTTCGCGATCCTGATGATCCTGTTGCGCCGGGCGCGCAAGGAACAGGCGATGGCGGAGGACATCGTCGAGTCGGTCGATGACAACAGCGATGAAGACGACGAGTTGGTGAAAGCCGAGCTTGGTGAGATGAAAGGCAAGCTCAAGGAAGCACTCGCGGCGCTTCGCAAGTCAAAGCTGGGTCGCAAGTCACTCTATGAACTGCCATGGTATGTCATCATCGGCCCACCGGGCGCGGGCAAGACCACAGCCATCGTCAATTCCGGCCTGCAATTCCCGCTCGCTGACAAGATGGGCAAGGGCGCCATCGGCGGCGTCGGTGGCACGCGCAACTGTGATTGGTGGTTCACCAACAATGCCGTCTTGATCGACACCGCAGGGCGTTACACGACACAGGACAGCATGGCGTCCGAGGACAATGCCGGCTGGCTCGGGTTTCTCAACCTGCTCAAGCGCCACCGCAAACGCCAACCGATCAACGGCGCGGTGATCGCCATTTCGCTCTCGGACCTGTCGATGCAGGACGAGGCTACGCAGCAAAGCCATGCCGCTGCGATCCGGCGGCGGCTCGAAGAGTTGCGCGAGAAACTCGGCGTGCGCTTCCCGGTCTATGTGCTCTTCACCAAGTCCGACCTGATCGCGGGCTTTTCGGAGTTCTTCGACAACCTTGGCAAGGAGGAGCGCGAACAAGTCTGGGGCTTCACGCTGCCCATTCCCAAGAAGAAGGGTAAGAAAGGCGAGACCGTAGCAAGCCCAATTGCCGCGTTTGACGAGGAATTCGGCCAACTTCTGAGCCAGCTCAACGCGCAATCCTTGGAGCGGATGCAGCAGGAGACGGACCACCAGCGTCGTGCGCTGATTTCATCCTTCCCGCCGCAAGTGGCCTCGGTGCGCGCGACCGCGCGGGGGTTTCTGGAGGACGTGTTTCAGGACAACGCCTACGAGAAACGCCATCTTCTGCGCGGGGTCTATTTCACCTCCGGCACGCAGGAAGGCACCCCCATCGACCGGTTGATGATGGGCATGGCCCGCACCTTCGGGATCGGGCGTCAGGCCATCGGCTCGGGCAAGGGAACCGGGCGGTCCTTCTTCCTCACGCGGCTTTTCGAGGATGTGATTTTCCGCGAGGCCGGGCTTGTCTCCGCCGATGACAAGGTCGAGCGGCGCTATCGCTGGACCAAACGGGTCGCCATCGCCGCCGCCATTGTGGGCGGTATTGGTCTGTCAGGCATGTGGGTGCGCTCCTATCTGGGCAATTCGGAGCTTCTGACCGAGGCTGAACAGCAGGTGGACGACTATCTCGCCGTCGCCGCGCAAATCCCCGGCAGCCCGATCGAGGATGGCGATCTGCCCACTGTTGTGCCCGCGCTCAATATCTTGAGGGATATGCCGGGCAACCCGACGGTGAACGATCCCGAGGTGGACGGCTCGCTGAAATGGGGGCTGTATCAGGGCAAGGTGCTCGGCAACGAGGCCGCGCAGTCCTACCGCGCCGCCCTCAACGCGCACTTCCTTCCGCGCCTTCTGCTGCGTCTCGAAGAGCAGATGCAGGCCAACATGAACAATCCCGACCTGCTCTACGAGATGCTCAAGGTCTATCTGATGCTCGGCCAGCAGGGTCCAATGAATCAGGATTTCGTCAAGGAATGGATGAACGGGATCGACTGGGCCGCGTCTTATCAGGGCAGTCGTTTCGATGCGCTCCGGGCTGATCTCGGCACCCATCTCGATGCGCTTCTCTCCGCGCCGATGGATCAGATCAGCCTCAACGGGCCGCTGGTGGAGCAAATTCAGACCATGCTGTCGGAAATGCCTCTGGCGCAGCGTGTCTATAACGGCATCATCAACTCCCCCCGCGCCAAGGAACTGCCCGATTGGCGGATCACCGACGTCGGTGGCCCACTGGTCAACCGGGCTGTGGTGCGTTCCTCCGGTCAGCCAATGAGCGAAGGGGTCGAGGGCATCTTCACCCATCAGGGCTTCAGGACGGTGTTTCTAGACGAAGCCGCTGGGGTTGCTCGTCGTATTCAACGAGAAAGCTGGGTTTTGGGGCCAAGCAGCGAGGCGGCGCAAACCGAGACCGCGCTTGGCGCGCTGAGCCGCGATGTGCTGGACCTCTACTACAACGACTACATCGCGGCCTATGACAAGATACTGAGCGATATCGACATCATCCCGATGGAGAGCCTTAGCCATGCGGTCGACGTGACCAATGTGCTCTCGGGCTCGACCTCGCCACTGGTCAATATTCTCAACGCGATCTCGGAAGAAACCAAGCTGACCGAAGACCGCAGCTCGGTAGACTCGGAAGGATTGACCGACGGCGCCTCTCAGGTTGCACAGATGGAATTGCAATCAGCCCTGTCGAGCCGGACCCAGGCACTGATTTCGATCATGCAGCAATCTGCGACGGTAGAGGGCGGCCCGCCGCCTCCAGAACCCGGTGAGTATGTCGAGGAGCGTTTCGCGTGGTTGCATGAGTTGACCGCAGAGATCGACGGGCAGCCCTCGCAACTCGATGAGTTGGTCGGCCGCCTTTTCGAGGTCTACCAAGAGCTCAACAAGCTTTCCTTCGCCGGCGGCGTCGGAGCGACCTCGGCGGATACATCCGCCATCGTGCGCTTTCAGGAACTGGCCAATCGGTTGCCAGGACCGATTCAGCGATGGGCGGCACAGATCGCGTCAGGCTCGTCGGGCATCACTGCCGACGGCACCCGCGCGTCGATCAATGCCAAATGGCAGTCCAGTGTTCTGGACTTCTGCGAACAAGCTCTGGACAACCGCTACCCGTTCAACAGGCGTGCGCAGGCCGATGTCGGTATGGGTGATTTCGCCCGCCTGTTCGCACCTGGTGGAATGATCGACAGCTTCTTCAACGAGAATCTGCGCGACTACGTGGATACGCGCGCCCGGCCTTGGGCGTGGAAGCGGGTGAACGATACGGATCTTGGCATCAGTCAGGCGGTCTTACAGCAAATGCAATATGCCGCGGAGATTCGTGATGCATTCTTTGCAGGGGGTGAAACACCGGAGGTGAAGTTCCAGATCACGCCGGAGGCGCTTGATCCGAAAGCCAAGCAGGTAACGCTGAATATCGATGGGCAGGAGGTAGCTTTCGCCCATAATGCAGCGCCGACGCCCTCTGCAATCACCTGGCCTGGTGGGGTTGGCGTGGCCCGGATCGGGTTTGAGCCGACGCTGAGCAACGCGGCCAATTCGCTTGGTCGGGATGGGCCATGGGCATGGTTCCGTTTGCTCTCTGCAGCCGAGTTGCGCCGCACCAACGTATCCGACCGGACCCGGGTGATCTTCAACGTTGGAGGGCGCGTGGCGATCTTCCAATTGCAATCGGGCTCGGTTCTGAACCCCTTCGCCCTGCCGGCGCTGAGCAAGTTCAGCTGCCCGAAGTCGTTCTGATGTCGGAAGCCTTCGGCGCATATGGCAAGATCCCCGGCATGGGGGATTTCTTGCGGATCGGGGTGTCTGCGAGTTTCGTGAAGGTCTGGGACGACTGGATGCAACGTTCGCTGCTTGCAGCCCAGCAGGCGCTTGGCCTGCACTGGCAGGAAGCCTATTTCTCTGCCCCGATCTGGCGCTTCACGCTTCAACCACAGCACACTGGTGTTGCGGCGATGTCCGGCATCTTGATGGCCTCGGTGGACCGTGTAGGAAGGCAATATCCGCTCACACTGGTCGCGCAGCACCCACCGGACCGTTTCGCGGAGCGGCATTTCGCGAACCGGGGCGTGTTTGAAAGGCTTGAGGCGCTGGCGTTGACGGCGCTGGACCAGGATCTCGGTGGGGAAGCGCTGGCGGAGGCGTTGCAGAGTATGTCTTTGCAGAGGCTTGGAGACAGCATATGGACCGATGCGGTGTATTCCGGCACGGTGCCCGCCGATGCCCTGCTCGCCGGTGAGGCCTTCGCAGCGCAACTTGGGGTCAAATCGCTGTGGACGACTACCATGGATAGTGACAATCGCATGATGATGTGTGCGGCCTTGCCCAGCCCCCAAGAATTTCTTGCGCTTTTTGATCTGAATGCCGCAATATGGCACGGCAAGATGATGACGCAGACGGTATGATCTCCACGCCCACGATCCGATATTCCGCGACGACCCATGTGGGTCACAAGCGCGAGGTCAACGAGGACTCGATCCTCACGCTCCCCGATCAATGTGTCTGGGTAGTCTCGGACGGTATGGGCGGCCATGCGGGTGGCGATTTTGCCTCTCAGGCCGTGGTGGACAGCATCGCCATGATAGACCCCGGGTTGGAGCCGGTCGCGCTGATGGATGAATTGCGGGCCTCCATTGCGCGGGCACACAATGCGATCCAGATCGAAAGCCAGAACCGGGGCGGTGCCACGATGGGGGCGACTATCGTCACGATGCTGGTCTCCGGCAATCATTTCGCGGCGTTCTGGGCCGGTGATAGCCGTCTTTACAGACTACAGCACGGCGAAATCCAGCTTCTGACCACGGACCATTCCATGGTCGCGGCGCTGGTGATGGCGGGGCAGATGAGTTGGGACGAGGCTGAGCACCATCCACAATCCAACGCGGTGACCCGCGCAGTGGGTGTGGGCGAGGAGTTGGAACTCGACAAGATTCGCGGCGAAATCTTGCCCGGCGACCGCTTTCTGCTCTGCTCGGACGGACTGACCAAATACGCGACCTTCGACATGCTGCAACGGGTTCTCTCGCGCGAGCCGATCGAAACCGTGGCCGACACATTGCAACAGATCGCTCTCGATGGTGGCGGCGCGGACAATATCTCCATCATTGTGATCGATATCCTGTAACAGGCAGAGGGCGGTGCGTTCTGACATCGTGAACTATGCTTGTGGCCCAATGTTGACCTGCCATCGCCTTCAGCTAACATACGCTCTTAATTAATAGTCAAGGCGCGCCGACCCGGATGGATTCCCGTATCATTCCCGCGATTTTGGGGGTCATGGCCGTACTGGTCATCGGTCTCGGCGTGCTGATCTACATGCAATTCGCGCCTGAGCAGGAAATTCGCTATGAGGCCGATGGGGACGCGGAGTTCGCAGGGCCGGCCATTGACAGCGGCGCGCGGATCGAGATCGAAGTACTGCGCAGCCAGATCGAAGCTCTCACGCAACAGATCGCGGCGTTGGAGCAGCGGATTGGGGACCTGCAAGCGCCTACCTCCACTGCGCCGATTGGCGAACAAGAAAGCGCGATTCCGCGTGACGGACCCAATCAGATCATCGACCGCTATGCGCAGACCGTGTTGATCGCCAGCCGCCGTGATTTGAACGAAGGGCTGCGGATCGCATCGCCGTCCTATCTCGAAAGCGTGTTTGGAAAGCCCCGCGAAGTCCTCACAGATCAGTGCCAGGGAATGACGAACCAACGCCTTGCCTCGAAACTGCGCACAGCACAGGTTGGCCCTGTCAGAGTGCGGATGCTTGAGCCGGCACTGGAATCTCTGGGACGGGTTTTCGACCGCATCAAGGCCACGGATCCTGATCTGCATGCCCGGATCAACACCGCCGGCGCGCTCTGCGTGCGGCACATCCGGGGCGCGCCTGGACGAACTTCGACACATGCCTTCGGATTGTCTCTCGACCTCAACATCGACGGACAACTGGACCGGCTCGGGGACGGTAAGACCCAACTGGGCCTCACCATTCTTGCTGACTTTTTCCGTGAAGAGGGTTGGTACTGGGGTGCGAGTTTCGGGCGCGAGGACTCAATGCATTTCGAAGTGAGTCGCGATCTGGTAGAAGAATGGATCGAAGAGGGAAAGCTGTGAGGGAGAATCGTGTTTCCTGATCTGGAAAGGGCGCAGGCACTACAAGACGAACTGACCGTGAAGAGTCGCGCGCTCGCCGCACAGATCGCGCTGCCTGCACTCGACCGGGATCGCGATGCAATCCGCTCGGAATGGGAGAAGATCGCCCGCGAACGCGCTCCGCTAAACGCACTTTACCGCAAACTGCGCAAGACCGCTCGTGAGCTAGAAAGGGATAAGTTCGCGCGCGACCTTCAGGATAAGGTGAAGGCCCTGAATCGCGTATTGCGGTTCTGGGATGAAATGGAGCAGCTTGTCGCGCATCATATCGACGCGCCGGAGACCCCTTTCGATCTCGACTATGTGCCCGGACCCCATGATGCGCTGATCAGTTACCTACACACCGCCCTTCACACTTTGGCAAACCCGAACGAGCAGGACGACAGCGCGATCAATCATAACTGCTTTGCCGACATTCCGATGGAGATTCAGCGTTTTGAGCTGTTGATCAACGCTGCCTACCGCTTGCTCCTTGTTCAGGGCAGGGCCGACGGCGCGCGGTTTCTAGACGTGGGCTGTGGTGGGGCGACCAAGGTTCTTGCGGCGGCGCGGGTGTTTCCCAAATGCGACGGGCTGGAATACGACCCCGGCTATGCTGCGGCGGGGGCGCGCACGATGCGTCTGACTGCACCAGAGGCGGGTCACGTCGTGCAAGGCGATGCACTGACTTTCGATGGGTATAGTGCGTATGACGTGATCTATTTCTATCGCCCGATTGCAGACGACGAGCTGCTGAGCACGATGCAGGAGCGAATCGTGGATCAGGCCCGGCCGGGTACAGTAATTCTTGCTCCATATTCGAAATTTCTTGATCCGCGCGATGACTTCCCGTGCGCGCAGATCAAGGGGCCGATCTATGTCACCGGGGTCACGCAAGAGCAGGCCGATGCGTGGCATGCGCATGCTAGGCGCACCGGGACGGATCTGATCCGCCGCGCGCGGCATCTACGCTTCGATCCGGGCTTCTGGACGCCGATCCTGGAGGCGGCGAGTTTCAACGGCGCAGCACAGTTGGCTGAAAAGCTGCTACCGGAGCAACCACGTCACGATGGTTTCAAGGCGGCGCTGGCATAATTTACACTGAGGTCACGCGCCGAGATCGACCATGTCCACGCAATCGGGTTGAACACGAACCCCTTGCGATCCACCGGCTCAAACCCGGCGCTCTGCAAGAGCCATTCCAGCTCATCGGGCGTGATGAACTTAGACCAGTCATGCGTGCCCTTGGGGAGCCAGCCCATGATATGCTCGGCACCGATGATTGTGGCCATGTAGCTTTTAGCATTCCGGTTGATTGTGGAGCAGATATGGAGCCCGCCAGGTTTGAGGAGTTTCTCGCAGGCCGCGAGGAACACGGCAGGGTCGGCGACATGCTCGATCACTTCCATGTTCAGCACCACGTCGAACTGCTCGCCCGCAGCTGCCAACTCCTCGGCGGTGACATGTCGGTAGTCGATGTCGAGCCCCGATTTCTCAGCATGAATGCGGGCGACCGGCAGGTTGCCCTCTGCGGCATCCGCGCCCACGACCGTGGCTCCGAGCCGGGCCATCGGCTCGCAGAGCAATCCGCCGCCGCAGCCGATATCGAGTAGGCGCAGACCGGTAAACGCCTTCGGTAGGCTCAGGTCTCGGTCGAACTCCAGAGCGATCTGCCCGGCGATGTAGTCAAGGCGGGTTGGACCCAGCATATGCAACGGCTTGAACTTGCCATTCGGGTCCCACCATTCCGCCGCCATTGCCTCGAATTTCGCGACTTCGGCGGCATCGACAGTGGTTTGTTGCGTTTTCATCGCGTCACCCATGTGCTTTCCTGTTATTCAGCCATATATAGTACCTCCAATGGACAAGCACCCGGATCAAAAGCGCGCAGTGCAATTTCTGTATCCGCCGATCGACCCCTTCGATCAGCGGATGCTCGACGTGGGCGATGGACATACGGTCTATATGGAGCAATGCGGCAATCCGAACGGGCTGCCGGTCGTGGTGTTTCATGGCGGGCCGGGCGGGGGCTGCTCGCCGGCAATGCGGCGCTATTTCAATCCGGATATCTACCGAGTTGTTCTCTTCGACCAGCGCGGCTGCGGGCGCTCACGGCCTCACGCATCGGTGTCGCATAACAATACATGGGCGCTGGTTCGCGACGCGGAATTGATTCGCGAAACCCTCGGTATCAAGGACTGGATCGTCTTTGGTGGCTCGTGGGGTGCGACGCTGGGGCTGATCTATGCCCAAACCCATCCCTCCCGCGTGCTGCATCTGGTGTTGCGCGGTGTGTTTCTGGCCACGCAGGCGGAGCTTGACTGGTTCTATGGCGGCGGTGCAGGTAAGTTTTGGCCCGACAATTGGGCGAAGTTCCTCGCGCCGATCCCCGAGGATGAGCATGGCGATCTGATCGGGGCCTATCATCGGCGGCTTTTTTCCGGCGATCTGATGGAGGAAACCCGCTGCGCTCGGGCATGGGCATCATGGGAGAATGCGCTGGCGTCCTTTGCGTCCGGCGGTCAGGGTGGCGATTCACCGGGCGAATATGCGAGAGCCTTTGCACGGCTGGAGAATCACTACTTCATAAACGCCGCCTTTCTGGAACGGGATGGTCAGCTTTTGCACGATATGCCTCGGATCGCACATATACCCGGAACGATCGTACAAGGGCGCTACGACATGATCTGCCCGCCGGAATCGGCCTACAACCTGAAGGCGCGCTGGCCAAACGCGCGGTTGAAGTTCATCGACAAGGCGGGCCATGCTCTTTCGGAACCGGGAATCAGCGCAGAATTGGTGCGCGAAATGGACAGGCTTGCCGCGACATGACCCAGACGCCCCGTCAGTTTGACCGCCGTGCGCTTTTTGCGACGGGTTCGGCGGCGGCGCTTCTGGCGGCGGTTGGCGTGTCGGCGCAGGCCGCGCCGGCGCGGGGCGGGCATCTTAAGGTAGCGCTCTCGGGCGGGGATCGCTCGGAGACATGGCGCGACTTGCCGGGCGGACGTTTCCTTCAGGCTGCGCGCAATGCAGTGTTCGAAACCCTTACGGAAATCGCCCCGGACGGCACCCTCCACCCTGGGCTTGCGGTCTCTTGGGCGGCACGTGATGAGGGGCGAGTCTGGATTTTTTCGCTGCGCGAAGACGTTCGGTTTCACGATGGAAGTGCCATGCGCGCGGAGGATGTCGCCGCCTCACTCGCCCTGCATGACGCGGTTCAAACGGTTCGCGTCGGAGATATGCAAACTCAGCTCCATGTCACATTGCACACACCAGATGCAGGCTTTCCCTTTACCCTATCTGACGGCGGCTGGTCGATTTTCTCAGCCGCCGAATTGGCGTCTGGCGCAACCCCTTTTCAAGGAACCGGTCTCTACCGCATCGTGCGCTTCGATGCCGGACGTGGTTTTCTGGGGCAGCGCGTGGAGTCGCATCGGAAGGATGGCACCGCGGGTTGGTTCGAAACCGTGGAGCTTGTTGCTATTTCTGACGAGGCTGTGCGCGCTGAAGCGGTGCGAGATGGTTATGTGGATGCGGCCGACTTGACTGGTGCGTATGATCTGGCGGCGCGGTCCGATATCGAAGTGATGGCCGATGAAACTGGCATGGTGAGTGGGGCTCTGCGCAAGGGCCTGCTCCATGGCGCACGGGTCGGCCCGCACCCGCTCGACGGGTTGCGCTTTGCTACCAGGTGGTGGATGCCGGGCTGATCGCGTTTGCCGTTCAACAGTGAATGGCACCACTGCGCGGAGATGGGCGTCATAAGGGGCTTGCAGAAACCGGTGCGACGACGTATGTAGCACGCAACAGCGGCGCGGTGAGGTCCAAACTCAGCGCTCCACCGGAACATGTTCACGGGCCGCGCGCCCGTTTTTTTGTGCCTGAAAGCAAACCTGACCCTATGTCCAACGACCTCATCGCCAAAGCCGCGATCGACCGCCGACTTGCCGAGATCATCACGCCGGTGATCGAGGACCTGGGATTCGAGCTTGTGCGCGTGCGGCTGATGTCGAGCAAGAACAGCACGCTTCAAGTGATGGCCGACCGTCCCGATGGCGGGATCGAGGTGGATGAGCTTGCCGAGATTTCGACCAATATCAGCGCGGTCCTGGACGTCGAGGACCCGATTCTGGACGCCTATACGCTTGAGGTCTCCAGCCCCGGGATCGACCGTCCCCTGACGCGTCTGAAGGATTTCGAAACCTTCGAGGGCTATGATGCCAAGCTCGAAACCGCCGAACTAATCGACGGGCGCCGCCGCTTCAAGGGCGTGCTCGCGGGTGTCGAAGGTGACGAGGTGCTGATCAATGTGACGGGTGCCGGTGAAGAAACGCTCACGATCGGGCTCCGGTTCGATTGGCTCAGCGACGCCAAGTTGATCCTGACTGACGAGTTGATCCGCGAAATGCTGCGTCAACGCAAGGACGCAGGCACGTTGAACGAAGACGCATTTGACGAAATTGAAGAAACGACTGGCGCTCCGGAGGACACCTGATGGCCATTACATCTGCAAACCAGCTCGAGCTTCTGCAAACCGCAGAAGCTGTCGCGCGTGAGAAAATGATCGACCCGTCGCTCGTGATCGAGGCGATGGAAGAATCGCTCGCGCGTGCCGCGAAGTCCCGCTACGGTGCCGAAATGGACATTCGCGTGTCCATCGACCGCAAGACCGGCCGCGCCACCTTTACCCGCGTTCGCACCGTGGTCGAAGACGAGGAGCTTGAGAACTATCAGGCCGAGTTCACCGTCGATCAGGCCAAGCAATACATGGAAGACCCGGCGGTCGGCGACACCTTCGTGGAGGAAGTCCCGCCCGTCGAGATGGGCCGGATCGCGGCGCAATCTGCCAAGCAGGTGATCCTGCAAAAGGTCCGCGAAGCCGAGCGTGACAAGCAGTTCGAAGAGTACAAGGACAAGATCGGCACGATCATCAACGTCGCCGTGAAGCGCGAAGAATACGGCAATGTCATCGTCGACCTGAACCCCGGCGAAGGCGTGCTGCGCCGCAACGAGAAGATTGGCCGGGAAAGCTACCGCCCCAACGACCGCATCCGCTGCTACATCAAGGATGTGCGCCGCGAGCCGCGTGGCCCGCAAATCTTCCTCAGCCGCACCGCGCCGGAATTCATGGCCGAGCTGTTCAAGATGGAAGTGCCGGAAATCTATGACGGGATCATCGAGATCAAGGCCGTCGCGCGCGATCCGGGCAGCCGGGCGAAGATCGCAGTTATCTCCTATGACAACTCGATCGACCCGGTGGGCGCCTGTGTCGGGATGCGCGGCAGCCGTGTGCAAGCTGTGGTTAACGAGCTTCAGGGCGAGAAAATCGACATTATTCCTTGGAATGAAGATCAGCCGACGTTCCTCGTGAACGCACTGCAACCCGCCGAAGTGAGCAAGGTGGTTCTCGACGAGGAAGCCGGCAAGATCGAGGTGGTGGTGCCTGAAGAGCAACTCTCGCTCGCGATTGGCCGGCGCGGTCAGAACGTGCGCCTCGCCTCGCAGCTAACGAATCTCGATATCGACATCATGACCGAGGAAGAAGAATCGGCCCGCCGTCAGGCCGAGTTCGAGGAGCGCACCAAGCTCTTCATGGACTCGCTCGATCTCGATGAGTTCTTCGCTCAGCTTTTGGTCTCCGAAGGCTTCACCAATCTCGAAGAGGTTGCCTATGTTGAGGTTGACGAGCTTTTGGTGATCGACGGGGTGGATGAAGACACCGCTGGTGAGCTTCAGGCGCGGGCGCGCGACTATCTGCAGGCCGAAGCCGAGAAAGCCCTCGCGAACGCGCGCGAGATGGGCGCTGAGGACAGCCTCATTGATTTCGAGGGCCTCAGCCCCCAAATGGTGGAGGCACTGTCTAAGGACGGTGTGAAGACGCTGGAAGACTTCGCCACCTGCGCCGACTGGGAACTTGCGGGCGGCTGGACCACCGAGGGCGGCGAGCGCGTGAAGGATGACGGCCTCCTTGAGCCCTTCGACGTGTCGCTTGAAGAGGCGCAGCACATGGTCATGACCGCACGCGTGCTTCTGGGCTGGGTCGATCCGACCGAGCTTGAGGCAGAGGAACAGGCCGCAGAAGAAGGCGAGTTCGCGGAGGACGAGGCCTGATCTCAGGCCTCGCTTTGTGGGCGACATGACGCGCGGCGGCCGTCATAAGGACCGGGACAGCGGTCCCGAGCGCAAATGCTTGGCGACAGGAGAGGTGCGGCCAAAAGCCGACCTGATCCGATTTGTCACAGGCCCGGACGGGTCCGTGGTGCCGGATATTGCAGGCAAGCTGCCCGGACGTGGGTATTATGTGACCGCGGACAAAGCAGCGCTCGAGCAAGCCGTGGCGAAGAAGCTGTTCGCGCGCGGGGCCAAGGCATCGGTTACGGTGCCGGACGAGCTGGTGGCGCAGATCGAAGCACAGCTCGCTCGGCGCGTGATCGACCTGATTTCATTGGCCCGCAAGGGCGGCAAGGCCGTCGCGGGCTATGAGAAAGTCAAAAGCTGGCTGGACCGCGAAGAGGCACGGGTTTTGATGCAAGCCAGTGACGGGTCGGAGCGGGGCAAGTCGAAGCTCAGCACCCCGCATTTCGGCCATTTCATAGGCTGGCTCACAGCCGACGAGTTAGGTTTGGCATTTGGACGCCAAATTGTGATACATGGGGCGCTCGCCTCTGGTGGACTCAGCAACCGTGTTGTAGAGGAAGCCCAACGATTGCGGGGCGTGCGCCTTGGCACAGGCGGAAACCCCGCCGGGAAAGGACGAAAAGCTTTATGAGCGAAGACGGCAAAAAGACACTGGGTTTGCGCGGCGCCGCGCGTTCGGGCAATGTGAAGCAAAGCTTCAGCCATGGCCGGACCAAAAATGTCGTGGTGGAAACCAAACGCAAGCGCGTGGTCGTGCCGAAACCCGGCGCGGGAAAGCCCGGCGCGTCCGGATCTGCGGCAATGGGCGATCCGTCGAAGCGGCCCGCCGGGATCTCCGATGCGGAGATGGAGCGCCGCCTGAAGGCCCTTCAAGCCGCCAAGGCGCGTGAAGTCGAAGAGGCCGCCGCCCGCGAGGCCGAGGAAAAGGCGCGCGCCGAAGAGCGTGAGCGCCGCCGGGCCGAGCAAGAGGCCAAGGAGCGCGAAGAGCGCGAGCGCGAGGAAAGCCTGCGTGCGAAGAAAGAAGAAGAAGAGCGCAAGGCCCGTGAGGCGGTCGAAGCCGCCCGGGCCGCCGAGGAAGCCAAGAGCAACCCGGCAGCGCCGGCTGCAGGCCGTCCGGCCGACACGCGTGGGCCCGCCAAAGCACCCTCCGCACCAGCACGCAAAGAGCGGGAAGACGCAGGCCGCCCGAACCGGGGCCGCGGGGATGACGGTGGGCGCCGGTCTGGCAAGCTCACGCTGAACCAAGCGCTGTCCGGCGGAGAAGGCGGGCGTCAACGGTCCATGGCTGCGATGAAGCGCAAGCAGGAGCGTGCGCGGCAGAAGGCTATGGGTGGTCAGGTCGAGCGTGAAAAGGTCACGCGCACCGTTCAATTGCCCGAGGCCATCGTGGTCAGCGAGCTTGCCAACCGGATGTCCGAGCGTGTGGCCGACGTGGTCAAGTCGCTCATGAACAGCGGGATCATGGCGACGCAAAATCAGTCCATCGATGCCGACACCGCTGAACTCATCATTGAAGAATTCGGGCACAAAGCGCAGCGCGTGTCCGACGCAGACGTGGAAGACGTGCTTCAAACCGAAGAAGACGCGCCTGAAGAGCTTGAGCCGCGCGCGCCGGTCATTACGATCATGGGGCACGTGGACCACGGCAAAACCTCCCTGCTCGACGCGATCCGGAACGCAAAAGTTGTAGCTGGTGAGGCGGGCGGCATCACCCAACACATCGGCGCCTATCAGGTAGAGCAAGGCAAGCAGAAGCTTACCTTCCTCGACACGCCCGGTCACGCCGCATTCACTTCCATGCGCTCGCGCGGGGCGCAGGTGACAGATATCGTCGTGCTTGTGGTCGCCGCTGATGACGCGGTGATGCCGCAAACCATCGAAGCGATTGCGCATGCCAAGGCCGCCGGTGTTCCGATGATCGTCGCGATCAACAAGATCGACCGTCCGGCCGCCAATCCCGACAAGGTCCGTACCGACCTTCTGCAACACGAAGTCATCGTTGAGAAACTCTCCGGCGACGTGCAGGACGTGGAAGTCTCCGCGATCAAGGGCACGGGGCTCGACGAGCTTCTCGAAGCGATCACCCTGCAGGCGGAAATTCTTGAACTTCAGGCCAATCCCAAGCGCGCCGCTGTCGGTGCGGTGATCGAAGCGAAGCTCGATGTGGGCCGTGGCCCTGTCGCGACCGTTCTCGTGCAAAACGGCACCCTGCATCAAGGCGACATTTTCGTTGTCGGTGAGCAATGGGGCAAGGTTCGCGCGATGGAGAACGATCAGGGTAACCGCGTCAAGGATGCCGGCCCCTCCGTGCCCGTCGAGGTGCTGGGTCTGAACGGTACACCCGAGGCTGGGGACGTGCTGAACGTGGTCGAAACCGAAGCGCAGGCCCGCGAGATAGCGGAATACCGGGCGCAGGCCGCCAAGGACAAGCGCGCGGCAGCCGGTGCAGCCACGACGCTCGACCAGCTTCTGGCGAAGGCCAAGGCCGACGAGAACGTGGCCGAGCTTCCGATCCTCGTGAAAGCGGATGTGCAAGGCTCTGCCGAGGCGATCGTTCAGGCGATGGAGAAAATCGGCAACGAGGAAGTGCGCGTGCGCGTGCTACATTCCGGCGTTGGCGCGATCACCGAGACTGATGTGGGCCTCGCGGAAGCCTCCGGCGCGCCGATCATGGGCTTCAACGTCCGGGCCAACGCCCCGGCGCGGAACAGCGCCAATCAGAAGGGTGTGGAAATCCGCTATTATTCGGTGATCTATGATCTGGTGGACGACGTCAAAGCCGCCGCCTCTGGCCTGCTTTCGGCTGAGATCCGCGAAAACTTCATCGGGTACGCCGAGATCAAGGAAGTCTTCAAAGTGTCCAATGTGGGCAAGGTTGCAGGCTGTTTGGTCACCGAAGGTGTCGCGCGCCGCTCTGCCGGTGTGCGTCTTCTGCGCGACAATGTGGTGATCCACGAAGGCACGCTCAAGACACTCAAGCGCTTCAAGGATGAAGTAGCCGAAGTCCAGTCGGGTCAGGAATGCGGGATGGCCTTCGAGAACTACGACGACATCCGCCCCGGCGATGTGATCGAGATCTTTGAGCGTGAAGAAATAACCCGGACGCTGTCATAAGCCTGCGGGACATCAAAAAAGGGCCGCGTCTTGCGGCCCTTTTGCGTTGAAAGTGGCCTTCGAGGCCGTCAGGCAGCTTCCTGGGTCACCGGACGACCGGAATAGGTCGCCTGACCGACGCGGACGATGACTCGCCCGTCAGAGAGTGTCTTCACATACACGCCCTGCACGGAAATATGTCCGCCAATTGTGATTGTACGCAGCAAGTTCAATCCTCCCCGATGACGTAAGCTGCCAGATAACCATGAGTAGTATTCATATAAATATCACAAACCGCGCAAAAACCAATCATTATTCACGAAACTGCGACCAATGCTCCTTGGACCGGCAGATTTCGCTTGACGCTTTGATCTGATCAGCCGCTCGGCTCCGCGCGTCACAGCCAGTCGCGCAGGATCGGGATCAGCGGGATATCCGCCTCCGGCATCGGGTAGTCGCGCAACGCTTTCGCGCGGACCCAAGCCAGTTGCTGTCCCTCGCGTGATTGCGGTGTCCCGTGCCATTTGCGGCAGGCAAAGAGCGGCATAAGCAAGTGGAAATCGCTGTAGCTATGGCTCGCGAAGGTCAGCGGGGCGAGGCAGCTTTCCCATGTGTCGATGCCCAGTTCTTCCTGCAATTCGCGGATCAGGGCCACCTCGGGGGTCTCGCCGGGCTCCACCTTTCCGCCGGGAAACTCCCAGAGGCCCGCCATCGCCTTGCCCTCGGGGCGCTGCGCCAAAAGCACCCGCCCGTCCACGTCGATCAGCGCTACTGCCGAGACCAGAACCGTTTTCATCGTTTAGCTCCGGTAATCGGCATTGATCGAGATGTAGCCATGGGTCAGATCGCAGGTCCAAACCGTGGCGCTGCCTGTACCAAGTCCCAGATCGACTGCAATTTGCACGTCAGTCTGTTGCATATAGGCCGCACCTTGTTCTTCATTGTAGTGCGGCGACACCCAGCCATTCTCG
Organism: uncultured Aliishimia sp.; assembly: GCA_965656085.1. GTDB lineage: Bacteria > Pseudomonadota > Alphaproteobacteria > Rhodobacterales > Rhodobacteraceae > Aliishimia. Next base: position 46,186 of record CBFHJA010000006.1, read on the forward strand.
GCAACGAGGATATCGCCAAAGCGGATCGTCAGCCGGTCACGGTCCGCCGCCGCGCCGGATTTGCCGACCGCCATGACAATCCGGCCCCAATTCGGGTCCTCGCCGGCAATGGCGGTCTTCACCAGGGGCGAGTTGGCGATGGACAGCGCATGGGTGCGCGCGTCCGTGTCCGAGACAGCCCCGGTGACCGCAATCTCAACGAATTTCGTGGCGCCCTCACCATCGCGCACCACCTGATGGGAAAGATCCAGCATCAGCGCGTGCAGAGCCTCCTCGAATTGGGCGTCACCAATGACGTCAATGCCAGACGCCCCGGTGGCCGCCAGCAGGAGCGTGTCGGAAGTCGAGGTGTCGCTGTCGACCGTGATGCAGTTGAAGGTGCGGGCGTTGAGGCGGCTCAGCATCTCCTGCAAGTGGTGCTGCGGGCAGAGTGCGTCGGTGAAAATATAGACCAGCATCGTCGCCATATCGGGGGCGATCATGCCCGAACCCTTGGCGATCCCGGCGATCTGGACCGCGCCGCCGGGCAGGTCCACACGCCGCGCCGCGCCCTTCGGATAGGTGTCGGTGGTGCGGATCGCCTCGGCGGCCGCTGGAAGAGCATGCATGTCGAGCGTGCCCGCGAGATCGTCGAGCTTGGCGGTGATCCGGTCATCGGGCAGCGGCTCGCCGATCACGCCGGTCGAAGAGGTGAACACGCGCCCCTCTGGGATGCGCAAGCGCTCTGCGACCGCTTGCGTGATCCGGTCTACGGATCCCTGCCCCCTTGCGCCGGTGAAGGCGTTGGAATTGCCTGAGTTTACGAGGATCGCCGCACCCGCCTCGCTCGCCGCGCCAAGCTTGTCCTGACAATCCAGAACTGCTGCCGAGCGCGTGCTGGAGGTCGTGAAAACCCCGGCGATCTGCGTGCCGGGATCAAGCGCCGCGAGCATCACATCGGTGCGGTCCGCGTATTTCACGCCCGCTGCGCAGGTCGCAAAGCGCGCGCCGTTGATCACGGGCATGTCGGGAAAGCGCGCCGGGGCGAGGGGCGAGACGGGCAGGGACTTGGCCATGGAGGTGCCGTCTTATTTGGTCAGGTCGAGGGTGTCGAGCACGCTCGGGTCGAGCCCATCGGCTCCGCTGCGATCAACATTTGCCGCCTCGGTCAACTCCGCGATCCGGGCTTGTACCGCCTCGCTCCGGATCTGGTCTTCAAGCTCGGCGCGTACCTCATCAAGGCTCGGAGCCTCTTTCACGCGGGTCTCGTTGAGCTTGATCACATGCCAGCCGAACTGCGTCTGGACCGGGTCCGAGACCTCGCCGGGGCGCAGCGCGATCACCGCCGCCTCAAAGGTCGGCACCATCTGTCCGGGTCCGAACCAGCCAAGCGCACCGCCGCCGGGCCCGGAGGGTCCCGTGGATTTCTCTTGCGCAGTTTCCGCGAAATCAGCCCCGGCGGTAATCTCGGCCTGCACCGCCAGTGCCTCCTCCTCGGTCTCCACAAGAATGTGCGACGCATTATACTCTTCACCCGCATCTGCATCGGCAAAGCGCGCGTCATAGGCTGCCTGCACGGCCGCGTCGGTCACCGCGCCCGCGAGAACGCCCTCAACGACTTCGCCGGCAACCAGCGAGCGTTCCTCGTTTTCAAGCGCGAGGCGGACACGGTCCGGGATCTCGCCGTTAAAGCTCTGCACCAGTGCGGTTTGCGAGATCAACTGGTCGAGAATACCCGGAAAAAGCACATCGGCGGGCAATTGGCGGTATTGGTCGGGCAGGGTCGCTTTGGCAACCGCCATATGCCCGAGGGTGATCTCGACCCCGTTCACCGTCGCCACCACCGTCTCAAGCCCGGGCGCCGCCTGCTCCTCGGCGAGGGCCGGGACGGACACGGATAATGTCAGGGCTGTCAGGCCAGCAATGAGGAAGCGATTTGTCATGGGAAAGTCCTTGTGGATCGGGCCGCGCGCGCGGGCGGCGTTGACACTGTTTCAGCGGCCCCTTACATCGCCCTATGGGCGCGGGTCCGGGCCGTCTTTCATCCCGATATCTATGGGTTGTGCGAAGGGGCGGCAAGCCGATCTCGCATCTGTGAACGAGGTAAAGACGCGCATATTCGGTCGGAGAGCACATGCTGGGTTTCGAAACACTCGCCAAGAAGGTCTTTGGCACCCCCAATGATCGCAAGATCAAAGCCACCCGGCCCCTGATCGAGAAGATCAATGCGCTGGAGTCTGAGTTCGCTGCGCTCAGCGACGAGGGGCTCAAGGAAAAGACCGAAGACTTCCGCAAGCGCGCGCTCGGCAATGAAAGCCTCGATGACATCCTGCCCGAAGCCTTCGCCAATTGCCGCGAGGCCGCCAAGCGTGCGCTTGGCCTGCGCGCCTTCGATGTGCAGCTCATGGGTGGCATCTTCCTGCATCAGGGCAATATCGCCGAGATGAAAACCGGCGAGGGTAAAACGCTCGTCGCCACCTTTCCTGCGTATCTGAACGCGCTCACCGGTAAGGGTGTGCATATCGTGACGGTCAATGAATACCTCGCCAAGCGGGACGCCGAATGGATGGGCAAGGTCTTCGGCGCGCTCGGCATGACAACCGGTGTGGCCTATTCCGGTATGGGAGAGGATAACAAACGTGCCGCCTATGCCTGCGATGTGACATACTCGACAAACAATGAGCTTGGCTTCGACTATCTACGCGACAACATGAAGTCTGACCTCGATCAGATTTTCCAGAAGCATCACAACTTCGCAATCGTCGACGAGGTCGACTCGATCCTGATCGACGAAGCTAGGACCCCGCTGATCATCTCCGGCCCCGCCGAGGACCGCTCGGAACTCTATGTCTCGATAGACAAGGTGATCCCGGATCTTGACGAGAGTCACTATACGATCGACGAGAAAACCCGCTCGGTGACATTCACCGACGAAGGCAACGAATTCCTCGAAGAGCAACTGCGTGCCCGCGGTTTTCTTGAGGCTGAGCAGTCGCTCTATGACCCGGAAAGCACGACCATCGTGCACCATATCAACAACGGTCTGCGCGCGCACAAGCTGTTCCAGAAAGACAAGGAATATGTCGTCACAAATGGCGAGGTCGTTCTGATCGACGAATTCACCGGGCGGATGATGGCCGGGCGTCGTCTGTCGGACGGGCTGCATCAGGCGCTTGAAGCCAAGGAAGGCGTCAGTATTCAACCAGAGAACACCACGCTCGCTTCGGTGACCTTTCAGAACTACTTCCGCCTTTACGACAAGCTCGCGGGTATGACCGGTACGGCGCTGACCGAGGCGGAAGAATTCATGCAGATCTACGGTCTGGGAGTTGTCGAGGTGCCGACGAACCAGCCGATTGCGCGGGTGGACGAGGACGACAAGGTTTATCGTTCCGCAGAGGAGAAATACCAGGCGATGATCGACGAGGTGAAGGCTGCCCATGAGCGTGGCCAGCCCGTGCTTGTCGGCACAACCTCTATCGAGAAGTCTGAAATGCTGAGTCAGATGCTCACGCAAGCAGACATCAAACATAATGTGTTGAACGCGCGACAGCACGAGCAGGAAGCGCAGATCGTGGCCGATGCGGGCAAGTTCGGTGCGGTGACCATCGCAACAAACATGGCTGGACGCGGTACGGATATTCAGCTTGGCGGCAACGTGGAAATGCGTGTTCTGCAAGCCCTCGCAGAAAACCCGGACGCCGATCCCGAGGAGATGCGCGCAAAGGTCGAGGCCGAAACAGCGGAAGAGAAGCAGAAAGTGATCGAGGCGGGCGGCCTCTTCGTTCTGGCTTCCGAACGTCACGAATCGCGCCGGATCGACAACCAACTCCGCGGTCGGTCCGGCCGTCAGGGCGATCCGGGGCGTTCCTCGTTCTTCCTAAGCCTTGAAGATGATCTGATGCGGATTTTCGGCTCTGATCGCCTCGACAAGGTGCTCAAGACGCTGGGCCTGAAGGACGGCGAGGCGATCGAACACCCGTGGGTCAACAAATCGCTTGAACGCGCGCAGGCGAAAGTCGAGGGGCGAAACTTCGATATCCGAAAGCAATTGCTGAAGTTCGACGATGTGATGAACGAGCAGCGCAAGGTCATCTTCGGGCAGCGCCGCGACATCATGGAAGCGGCCGACGTGAACGAGATCACCCGGGACATGCGAGACGAAGTGGTGGACGATCTGGTCGACCAATACATGCCCGCAGGCAGCTATGCCGATCAATGGGACACCCAAGGTCTGTATGCGGCGGTGATCGACCAACTCGGTCTCGACGTGCCGGTGATCGACTGGTGCGAGGAAGAGGGCGTCGATGACGAGCAAATCCGCGAGCGCCTGATCGAAGCGTCCGACAAGTTGATGGCCGAGAAGCTCGAAAAGTTCGGGCAGGACAACATGCGGATGATCGAAAAGCAGCTTTTGCTGCAGGCGATCGACAGCAAGTGGCGCGAGCATCTCGTGACGCTTGAGCATCTGCGCTCCGTGGTCGGTTTCCGGGGATATGCGCAGCGCGACCCGCTCAATGAGTACAAGAACGAGGCCTTCCAGCTGTTCGAGACCCTGCTCGACAGCCTGCGCGCCGACGTGACCCAGAAACTCGCGCAAATCCGTCCGATGACTGACGAGGAGCGCGCGCACATGATGGCGGAGATCGCGGCGCAGCAGCAGGTCCTGCAAGCTGCAGCGACTCCGGCGACGGAAGAAGAGGCGGCCGCGCCGACAGCCAACGCCGAGACCGGGTTTGTCGAATCCGACCCCGCGACATGGGGCAAGCCGGGCCGCAACGACCCATGCCCTTGCGGGTCGGGCAAGAAGTTCAAGCACTGCCACGGTCGCCTCGGATAGGGCAAAAATCGCAGCAATCGCCTTCTTCTTGCCTCAATGACTCCCCTGCGCCGTCATAGTGCGGCCCGCTTTTCGGAGCACCTTCTTCCTCGTGGGAATGTGAGTCGGGAGATGCGTCATGTCGCGGACGAAGGAAATCGTCACGGCCGTGGGAACACTGGCCTGTGCGCTCGGAATCGGTTTCGTGATGCAGAACACCGATACCGCATCTCAGCGCTATGGGGCCTCCGAGCGCCCTCTAGTTCCCGAGGCCAATCGCGACACGCAACCGCAAGTCACGCTTCCAGTGCGTCCCGAACAGGAACAGGTCACCGTGATCGACGTGCAGGACGTGCGGCTCACCTCCGCCCTTCCGAATGTCGCTGGCGTGATGTCCGACCCCCCTGAGGCGCAACAGACCAGCAAGGCAGTCCCGGCCGCACCTGATCCGATCACCATTGCCAAAAAGGCCTGCGATATCACAGCAGATGCCAGTCCGGCCCCGGCAGCGCAAGTTGCACTGGAGGTCAGCGCCCCTTGTCACAACAAGGCGCGGCTGACGGTGCACCACAACGGCATGTTCTTCACAGAGCGCACGGATGCGGAGGGGCAGATTTCGCTCACCGTGCCGGCACTATCCGAGCAAGCGGTCTATATCGTGGCCTTCTCTGATGGCGAAGGCGCGGTGGCGCAGACACGGGTGGACGATATCGCTGACTATAACCGCGTTGTTCTGCAATGGAGCGGGGCGGCCGGATTCGAGTTGCACGCCCGGGAATTCGGCGCGGAATACGGCAGTGAGGGCCATGTCTGGGCCGGATCCGCCGACGCAACACTGGCGAGGCTTGAACGCGGGACCGGCGGCTACCTTACGCATCATGGTCGGGACGATGTCGGCGAGCCCCATTCGGCAGAAATCTACACCTTCCCTGCGACGATGTCAGGACGCAATGGACAGATTGACCTGAGTGTGGAGGCCGAGATTACCAGCACCAATTGCGGGTTGGAAATCGAGGCGCAGACACTGGAGCGTGATGCCTCGGGCGTGCTGCGCAGCAAGATCGTCACCCTTGCGGTGCCGGGATGCGACGCGGTGGGCGATTATCTGGTGTTGAATAATATTCTCGATGACATGAAAGTCGCGGCACGCTAAACGCACCGCCAGCGACGGGGACATGTCATGGTCACAAGATGTGCGGCAGGTCTTGCCGCACTTTTCATATTTGCTGCAAGCAATTCCGTATGGGCGCAGGATGTCACCCTGATGTCGCCCGATGGCGGTGTCGAGATCAGTGGCAATCTGCTTGGATTCGATGGTGAGTTTTACCGCATCGAGACCGAATATGGCGAATTGACCGTCGACGGCTCGGGCGTGACCTGTGACGGGCCCGGCTGCCCGTCACTGATCGATTTTGTGCCCGAGATGCGCTTTTCCGGTGCCGCGGCGATGGGCGAGGTGATGGTGCCGGCCCTGCTAAGGGCCTTCGCGCGAACCAATGGATATGAGATCACACGCAGCACGGGGCCGGGGCAGGATTTCACGATGACCCTGACTGCTGGGCGGTCTCAGAGGCCGGTCGGCCTCTTTGAATTCGGAGCGACCACGACCGACGAAGGCTTTGCCGATCTGCTCGCCAATCAGGCCGATATCGTGCTCTCGATGCGCGAAATCCGCCCCAACGAACGGCAGATGGCGCGCGATGCCGGCATGGGCGATCTGTCGGACGCGAATCGCAGCCGTGTCATTGCGCTGGATGCGGTGGTGCCAATCACCCATCCGGGCAATCCGGTGCGGGATATCCAGCCGCAGGATCTGGCGCGCGTCTTTTCTGGTGAGATCACCAACTGGTCCGTGCTTGGCGGCCCGGATGCACCGATCGCGCTACACTTGCCCGATGCGCGCACAGGGCTCGGGCAGAGCATTGAGGACCGGCTGCTCAAGCCCGTGCAACGCGTCGCGGCGGAGACCATCACACGGCATGACATCAGTCTGGACGTCGCGAAGGCGGTGGTGCGGGACCCCTTCGCAATCGGCATCGCAAGCTTTGCAGAGACCGCCGACGCGCAGGTGCTCACGCTGACCGGGCCTTGCGGCTACACATTGCGTGCGACGCGACTGGCGATCAAGACCGAAGACTATCCCCTCACGGCGCCGATGTTTCTCTACATGCCGGCGCGGCGCATGCCAAAAATCGGGCGGGACTTCGTTGCCTTCCTACGCAGCCCGGCCGCGCAACTCGTGATCCGGCGGGCAGGTTTCGTGGACCAGACGCCGGAATTGATCCCGATCGAGCAACAGGGCTTGCGCTTCGTGAATGCGATTGATGCAGCCGGGGCGGATATCCGTCTTGAAGAGCTTCAGCGCATGGTGCGCACGCTGATGCCCTTGCAGCGCCTGACGACGTCGTTCCGTTTCGAAACCGGCTCGGCCCGCCTCGATGCGCAATCGCGCTCCAATGTGTTGCAATTGGCCCGTGCGCTCGAAATCGGCACCTATGACACAAAGCGTTTGCTGTTCGTGGGGTTCAGCGACGGAGAGGGCGCTGCGGGTCCGAATCGCGAGATCGCATTGCGCCGAGCCGAAGCAGTACGCCGCGCGGTCGCGCAGGCAGCTGAGACCGCCGATCTGGAGCGCGTCGCATTGGATGTGGATGCCTTTGGCGAGGCGCTGCCGATGGCCTGCGATGACAGCGCATGGGGGCGGCAGGCAAACCGCCGCGTTGAGGTTTGGGTGCGCTAGCTAGAGCAAACCTTGGGCCCGGAAACTGACTTCGCGGGATTTTCCGATGATCAGGTGATCGTGGAGCGTGATTCCCAGCGCCTGGCAGGCCGCCTCGATTTGCCCGGTCATGTCGATATCCGATTGTGAGGGCGTGGGATCACCTGACGGGTGGTTGTGCACGAGGATCAGCGCCGACGCGTTCAGAACCAGCGCGCGTTTGGCCACCTCGCGGGGATAGACCGGGACGTGATCCACAGTGCCCTGTGCCTGCGCCTCATCGGCGATCAGCACATTCTTGCGGTCGAGATAGAGTACGCGGAACTGTTCGATGTCGCGATGCGCCATAGTGGTGTGGCAATAATCGAGCAGCGCGTCCCAACTGGAGATGACCTGCGTGTTGAGCACGCGGGACCGCGCCAGCCGCTGCGCTGCGGCCTCCACGATCTTCAGTTCGAGAATCACCGCGTCGGTCACGCCTGGGACATCCCTGAGTTGCTCGGGTGCGGCGGAGAGCACGCGGTTGTAATCCCCAAGCCGGTTCAGGAGCGTGCGGGCCAGCGACTTGACGTCTTGCTGCGGGAGCGCGCGAAACAGCAGCAATTCCAGCATCTCGTAGTCCGGGATCGCCTCCGCGCCGCCCTGCCGGAACCGTTCTCGAAGGCGCTCGCGGTGCTCGGCGATGGAGGAGGGCAGCTTGTGGGCATTGATCGGCAACGGTCTGGCATTGTCGAGTCGAAAGGGCAGCGGGTCTTCGGCGAACAGGGACATGCTGCGGACCATGCGGCGAGTCTGGTAAACGGAGGGTTAAACGGACGCGACGGGACGCGGAAATTCGAAGGCCTCTTCGCGCAGGCCCTTGTAGTCCTGCTCGCCGAGCGACGTGAACCCCGCTCGGCGCAGCAGCCTTCGAGAGGGTTCGTTGCGCAGGTCGGCATAACCCACCGCGCGCTCTGCATCGGAGAGGCGAAACACCTCCGCGACCGCGCTGCGCAAGGCCCGCGTTGCATGGCCCTTGCCGTGGGCCTCACGGGCCAGCGTAATGCCCAGTTCGACCTCGCGCCCGTCCTCGGACAAATGCCAGCCCATATCGCCAAGCAGCGCATCTGTCGTCGTATCGGCGACGGCGATTTGTGTCCAAGAGCCGGGGCGGATCAGGGGCGTCTTTTCCGACATCGCCTTCAGGAAAGCGGTCGCGCGAGCAACATCCATCGCTTCCCAGCTTTGATAGCGGGCAACCTCTGGATCGCTGCGATACGCCAGAAAAGCGGGCAGATCCGCCACCGAAAGTCGCCGCAAACGGGTCGGGCCGGTGTCGATTCGCATGGCCCAATCCCGCCGTCTTCAGCCCTTCATCGAATCCCAGAAGCTTTTCACCGATGAAAAGAAGCTGGAACTCTCGGGGTTGTTCTCTTCGCTCAAATCCTCGAACTCGCGCAGCAATTCCTTTTGCCGGGCGGTGAGGTTGACCGGGGTTTCGACCGCAAGCTCGATGAACATATCGCCGGGCGGACCGCCGCGCAGGGCGGGCATGCCCTTTCCGCGCAATCGCATCTGACGGCCCGATTGTGAGCCCGCCGGGATCTGCACCCGTCCGCGTCCGCCGTCGATGGTCGGAACTTCGATCGAACCGCCAAGCGCGGCGGAGCCCATCGAGACCGGCACGCGGCAGTAGAGGTTGGTGCCATCGCGCTCGAACAGTTCATGCGGCGCGACGTCGATGAAGATGTAGAGATCGCCCGCCGGACCGCCACGCATCCCCGCTTCGCCTTCGCCGGCAAGGCGGATTCGCGTGCCGGTTTCGACGCCGGGCGGGATGTTCACCGAGAGCGAGCGGTCCTTTTCGACACGGCCCGCACCACCACAGGATTTGCACGGGTTCTTGATGATCTGGCCCATGCCGGAGCAAGTCGGGCAGGTGCGTTCAACGGTGAAAAAGCCCTGTTGCGCACGGACCTTGCCCATGCCGGAACAGGTCGGACAGGTCGCGGGTTCCGCGCCGCCTTCCGCGCCGGAGCCGCTGCAGCTTCCGCAGGTCACGGAGGCCGGGACATTGATGGTCTTCGACATGCCCTGATGGGCGTCTTCAAGATTGATTCGCAGGTTGTAGCGCAGGTCGGAGCCGCGTGCGGCCCTGTTGCGCCCGCCACCGCGCTGCCCGCCCATGAAGTCGCCGAACAGGTCGTCGAACACATCCGAGAAGGCCGACTGGAAGTCGCCCCCGCCGCCGAACGGGTTGCCGCCCCGCTGGCCCGCGCTCGCGCCCGTGCCGCCCTCGAAGGCCGCATGACCATACCGGTCATAGGCCGCTTTCTTCTCAGCGTCCTTCAGGACGTCGTAGGCTTCATTGGCTTCCTTGAACTGCGCTTCGGCATTCGGGTTGTCCGAATTGCGGTCCGGGTGAAGTTCCTTGGCCTTCTTCCGGAATGCCTTCTTGATATCGTCGGCAGAGGCGCCTTTGGCAACGCCAAGCACATCGTAGTAATCACGTTTGGACATGGGTCAAATCCCCTTCGGGAACGTCACTGGGCCGGCCCGGGATACGGACCGGCCCATCTGAGTGGTTCCGAGCAGCCAAGGTTAGCTGCGTTTGTCGTCGTCGAGGTCTTCGAACTCGGCGTCCACGATGTCGTCATCGCCTGAGCGGGTGGCGTCATCGGCCTCCATCGGAGGCTCTTCGTCCTGCTCCTGCGACGCCTTGTAGATCGCCTCGCCAAGCTTCATGGCCGCTTCGGTCACGTTCTGGACGCCAGACTTGATCTTGTCGGCGGGTGTGTCTTCTTTCTCCAGATCGTCTTTCAGCGCAGCAACGGCCAGTTCGATCGCTTCGATCGTTGTCGGATCGACCTTGTCGCCATGCTCCTCAATCGATTTCTCGGTCGAGTGAATCAGGCTCTCCGCTTGGTTGCGGGCCTCGACACCCTCGCGACGCTCCTTGTCCGCCTCGGCGTTTTCTTCCGCATCCTTGACCATCTTTTCGATATCGTCATCGGACAGACCGCCAGAGGCTTGGATCGTGATCTTCTGCTCCTTGCCTGTGCCCTTGTCCATCGCACCGACGGACACGATGCCGTTGGCGTCGATGTCGAAGGTCACTTCGATCTGGGGCATGCCGCGCGGTGCCGGCGGAATGTTTTCGAGGTTGAACGCGCCCAGCAGCTTGTTGTCGGACGCCATTTCGCGCTCGCCTTGGAACACCCGGATCGTCACAGCGTTCTGGTTGTCTTCCGCCGTCGAGAAGATCTGGCTCTTCTTGGTCGGGATCGTGGTGTTGCGATCGATCAGGCGGGTGAACACGCCACCCAGCGTTTCGATGCCGAGCGAGAGCGGGGTCACGTCCAGCAGGACCACGTCCTTCACGTCGCCTTGCAGAACACCGGCCTGAATGGCCGCGCCCATGGCCACAACCTCGTCCGGGTTCACGCCCTTGTGCGGCTCCTTGCCGAAGAACTTGGTCACTTCCTCGACCACTTTCGGCATCCGGGTCATACCGCCCACGAGGACCACTTCGTCCACGTCGGATGAGGAAATACCGGCATCCTTCAGCGCGGCCTGACAGGGCTTCAGCGACGCCTTGATCAGATCGCCCACGAGGCTTTCGAGCTTCGCACGGGTCAGTTTCATGACCATGTGGAGCGGCTGGCCGTTGGAGCCCATGGAGATGAACGGCTGGTTGATCTCGGTCTGGGACGAGCTGGACAGCTCGATCTTGGCTTTCTCAGCCGCTTCCTTGAGACGCTGCAGCGCCATCTTGTCTTGGGTCAGGTCGACCTGATGCTCTTTTTTGAACTCTTCGGCGAGGTAGTTCACGATCCGCATGTCGAAGTCTTCACCGCCGAGGAACGTGTCGCCGTTGGTTGATTTCACTTCGAACAGGCCGTCGTCGATTTCGAGGATCGTCACGTCGAAGGTGCCGCCGCCGAGGTCATATACCGCAATCGTCTGGCTGTTCTCTTTGTCGAGACCATAGGCGAGTGCCGCCGCTGTCGGCTCGTTGATAATACGCAGCACTTCGAGACCAGCGATTTTGCCTGCGTCTTTCGTGGCTTGGCGCTGAGCGTCGTTGAAATAGGCCGGCACGGTGATGACCGCCTGGGTCACCTCTTCACCGAGATAGCTCTCGGCGGTTTCCTTCATCTTGCCGAGGATGAAGGCGGATATCTGGGAGGGAGAGTATTTCTCGCCCCGGGATTCGACCCACGCGTCGCCGTTGCCGCCGTCGATCACGCTGAAGGGCAGGTTCTTCTTGTCCTTCGCGAGATGTTCGTCGTCGATCCGGCGCCCGATCAGGCGTTTGACGCCGAAGATCGTGTTGTCGGGGTTGGTCACGGCCTGCCGCTTGGCGGGTTGGCCGACGAGGCGTTCTTCTTCGGTGAACGCAACGATGGAGGGGGTGGTGCGGGCACCTTCCGAGTTCTCGATCACACGCGGCTGGGTGCCGTCCATGATCGCAACGCAGGAGTTGGTCGTGCCGAGGTCAATACCGATGACTTTTGCCATGTTTTTTCGATCCCTTTTCATAGTCAAGGCGATGTCGCGAGGCGCGGGCCCGTGTCGGCACCTTTGCCCCGTTGGGTGAGCGCTCCACATCTGTGAAGAGCGGTTCGCAGGGTATATAGGGAGGGTCTCGCGGCCCTGCAACACTCAGGTCGTGCCGCAGAATGGTAAAAATGAAATGAAAGGGGCGAGGCCGGGCGATGACGGTGATCGACATTCGAGGGGTACAGGTCTTTCAGGGTGCGCTGAGCACACAGGCGCAGGAAGCCCTTGTCGAGGACCTGCGCGCTGTGATCCGGGCCGCGCCGCTGTTCTCGCCGCAGACCCCTTACGGCAAGCCCATGTCGGTGCAGATGACCTCGGCCGGGGAGGTGGGCTGGTACGCGGACAAGACCGGGTATCGCTACGCCGAGACACATCCGTCGGGTGCGCCCTGGCCCCCGATTCCGCCAGCGATTTTAGAGATTTGGCGGGAGTATGCCGGGGTGGAGCGGATGCCGGATGCCTGCCTGATAAACTTCTATCAGGAGGGTGCGAAGATGGGGATGCATCAGGACCGGGACGAGGCGGATTTCGCATGGCCGGTCCTGTCGGTGTCGCTCGGCGACGAGGCGCTCTTTCGGATCGGCAACCTGACGCGCGGCGGCAAGACCGAGAGCATCTGGCTGCGGAGCGGCGATGTCGTGGTGATGGGCGGCGACGCGCGGCTGGTCTATCACGGGATCGACCGCGTCCGCTTCGGCTCCTCGCAGCTTCTGAAAAACGGCGGGCGGATCAACCTGACGCTGCGCGTGGCGCGGTGAAAGGTTAACGGGGCGAACGCCCGCGCGCCGCCAAATCCACGAAAAACGTGATTTCGAGCGTTAACGCCATAAAAACAAGGTCTGGCAGGTGTATGGCGCGGCGTATGGCTAAGCGTATGGCACCTGTATGGCTCGTTTTTGATTCGTTCCGCAATTTGAAAAGATTAAGACGCCGTGCGGTGGGGGTGCGTTAACCTTTATGGCAAGGCGCGTGGCGGCCCTCCCGGCAGCTTTTTGCAAACCGAAAAGAGCCTGCCGGACTTCGTCCGCCGCTCACGCGGCAGGCCCCCGGCAAATTGCTCGGCCTACGGGGAAGACGCCTCGCGAAGTCCGATGCGGACAGTCCGGGCGCCCTCCCGCCATTTAGGTGCTCATGACGAGGTCGCCTTTGGAACACCCGCGCCCGCGCCCGCTTTGACCCGTTTGAACGCAACCGCGAACGGAACGACACTGGCGAAGAGGAGCATGGCCAGCCAGATCGGGCCTTGGGGCTGGCCCGTCGCATCGAGAATCGCGCCCGCTGCGGGCGGGGTTGCAAGCATGATGGCGTAGTAAATCGTGAAGAAGACCCCCATGCCGATGGCGCGCTGCTCGGGCCGCATGGCCTCTCCGGCAAGCGCCATGATGAGACCGGCCGGTGCGAAACCGACAAGGCCGAACAAGAGGCTCGATGCAAGGCCCGCGCCCGGCACGCCAAGCAGGAGCAGGGACAGGACGGCGGATATCATGCAGATCGTAAGGATCGTGCTGCGATGCCCGAAGCGATCCGCGATATACCCGCACAGCGCGAAGGACACGATCATCAGCCAACTCGCGATGCTGATCGTCCCGGCTGCGGACAGCACGGAGTATCCTTGCGACTGCAGAATTTTGGGGCCAAAGGACAGGTACACCACATAGCCTGCGTTATAGACGCCCCATGCGCATCCGGCGCAGAAGATCAGGCGCCATTCCTTGCCCGAAAGCCCCGTGGCGCTGGCCGTTGCGGCCGGTTTCGTGGCATCTGGCGCGCGGTAGAACAGGCGCACGCAGAGCGCGGCCACAAGACAGTAGGTGGAGGCCACGTGGAACGGCACCGTCCAGCCGAAACTCTGGGCCAGCCAAGCATGGCCGATCTGGCCCATGGCAATGCCAATCGGCCAACTGGTCACGAGAATGCTCATGGCCGTCGCGATTTCGCGACCGACGAACCAATCGGCGACCATCTTGGTGAAATAGAGGTTGATCAGCAGAAAGCCCGCCCCGGCCACCATCCGGCCCAGACCGACAAGCCCGCTTTCGGCAGCCAGCCCGGAGGCAAACCCTCCGATCGCCATCGCCGACAGGCCGGTGACTGCAAGGACCCGGTCAGACGCATAACCTCCGAGAAATCCTGCCGGCAGGGCGAGAAACAGCCCCGGCGCCATGAACAGCCCGATCAGCAGGCCGATGGTCGCATAATCCAGCCCGAAGGCGACGATGAGATCGTCGCCAACAGAGCCGAGTGTCTGGAACTGCAACCCGGTTCCGATCCGGGCGAAAAACAGCAGGGCAAGGATGCGCCAGCGCATCACGCCCAGCCAAGACCGCGCAGCGCCTGTACGTCGTTCCAGATCTTCGTCATATGGGCGATCTTGTCGCCGTCGAAGCGCATGACATAGGCGTAGTCTGACACCACCGCCTTGCCGGTCGGCGCAACGGGCCCGCCCGGTCCGGTCTGCGTGCCATGGAACTCGGCGGTCGCCACCGCCGTGCCGCGCGCCTCGTCCATCGCAAAAGAGGTCAGCACGTAGCGCCCGTCGGGCACCGGGGTCAGCAGGCCCTTCATCCACTCGCAATAGTCTGCAAGCGTTGTGGTCTCGGCAAGCGCATCGGCCTGACAGGCGAAGCTCGCGCCGTCGGTGCACCATGTCTGGCAGACGTCCCAGCCCTTTCCGGTTTCGCAGGCGTCAAAGAAGGCTTGGGCGGTTTCGAACTGTGTCATGGGGGTATCCTTTGTGTGTGATGTGGTGTCAGGCTACGCGGTTGGAGTTGCGCGGGATATCGGGCAGATGCAGTAATTTCACGGGCGGTCGTGTTGTATGCGCCTACAGCATCTGGAGGAGTGTTCGGGTGCCCGGGTGTGATACCATCGACACTGCAGGACAGAGGGAGCCCGCACATGCACGCCGCCGCCGACCTTAGCCCCAGAGAGCAGCAGATCGCCGAACGCTACGCGGCGGGATGCAGCTATCAGGAGATCGCGGCGGAGCTCCACATCGCGCCCTCCACCGTGCGGACCCATTTGGCGACGATCTACCGCAAGCTCGAACTGTCCTCCAAGCTCGAACTTGCCGGCCGGCTCAACGGGGCCAGCGCCCCCCCGCGTAGCGAGGTGGATCATGCGGCCATCATCTCGGAGCTTGCGCTGAGCCTTGAGGAGGCGTTGAGCCGGGAAAAGGCGCTGAGCGAGGTCTTGCGGATCATTGGCGATTCGCAGGGTCATCTGAACCGCGTGATGCCGTCGATCCTGCGCTATGCCCTGGATTTGTGCGATGCGGAGTTCGGAATTCTCTTTGAATACCATGGCAATAAGCGCTTCCAGGCGAGTTTCACGCTCGGGATCCCGGGTGCCTTTCAGGATTGGCTGGATGACAGCGGCACGTTCAGCGTGAGCGATCAGACCGGGCTCGGCAGGATGGTCACGCAGCGGGGCGTGATCAACATTCTCGATGTGAAATCGGAAAAGCTCTACCGCACGGATGACCCGTTGCGGTTCGCCACCGCCGATCTGGGCGGGGCCCGGTCCTTTGTGGCGATACCGATGCTGGCCGCCGAACGGCTCGTGGGGGCCTTCACGATCTACCGGCAGTCGGTGCGACCCTTCTCGGAAGATGCGCTGCGGTCCGCGCAGATTTTCGCCGCTCAAAGCGTGATCGCCTTGGAGAACGCGCGGCTGATCGGGGACCGAAAAACGGCGGGCGGATCACCCTGACGGCGCGGGGGGCGCGGTGAAAGGTTAACGGGGCGCGCGTTGCGTCACGCCGACCACCGTACAAAACGTGAAGACAAGGCTTAACGCCATAAAAACAAGGTCTGGCAGGTGTATGGCCCGGCGTATGGCTACGCGTATGGCACTTGTACATACAAATCCCGATTCGTTCCGCGATCTGCAACCGTTAACGCAGCGCCCGGTGGGGCCGCGTTAACCTTTGATGCGCTGGGCTGGACGCACAGGCTGCAAACTCAAACCCGACATGACGCCAGCCCGGACAGGAATGATTGTGCCGCATCGCTGCAAATATGCTGAGAGACTCATCCGGCTTGTTTCATCTCGCCAGCATCGCGGCGAACCAGCCCAATGTCGTGGAGGATGGTGAAGACAGCAGGCGTGACGAACAGGGTGAGCAACGTCGCCGATGTCAGGCCAAAGGCCAGGCTGACCACGATGGGACGCAGGAATTGCGCCTGTGTCGATTGCTCCATCAACAGCGGGGCCAGCCCGATAACCGTTGTGAGCGCTGTCAGAAAAATGGCGCGGAAGCGCTCCGTGATGGCGGTGACCGCCGCGTCCGGCATTGCTTTGCCCGCCTCGAAATGGCCCTTGGTGAATTCGACCAGCAGGATCGCGTTGTTCACCACCACCCCGGCGAGTGTTGCAAGCCCGACAAAGCTGGGAAGGGACAGTTGCAGGCCAAGCGCAGTATGGCCCCACATCACACCCACAAGGCCCAGTGGCACCGCCGCCAGCACCGCAAGCGGCTGCGTGAAGCTTCTGAACTGGAAGGCAAGGATCAGGACCACCCCGGCCATGCCCATGCCAAGGTTGCGTGCAAGCGAGGTGCCGGTCGTCGCGGCGTCTTGTGCCTCTCCCGCGACGATGACGGTGATGCCGGGATGCTGTTGCGATAAGCCGGGCAGAAAGTCCGAGCGCATCGCGGCGATCAATTCGCGCGCGTTGGCGACGGCTGGATTGATCGACCCGCTTACGCGCACGCTGCGCACGCCGTCGATCCGCCGGATCGCCGCATAGCCGCGTGTCTGTTCGCTTTGCGTCACGGCAGACAGGGGAACCTGCGCGCCGTTGCCCGAGGTGACGCGGAGCGCCGCGAGATCGGCTGCGTCATTTCGCTCGGCTGCGGCAACGCGCGCGATCACGTCCAGCCCGCCGAACGCGTCTTGGATCTCCAGCCCGGTATCGCCCCGCAGCGCGGCGCGCAGAATGGTTGCCACGCCTTGCGCATCGACCCCAAGCGCTGAGGCCATCGCCGAGTCGAGCCGGACCACCTGTTCCGGTTTGCCGGGCTTGAGATCGGTCTGCACGTCGCGCACTCCGGGAAACCCGAGGAAGAAGCGCCGCAGCTTGCGCCCGGCTTCATCCAGTTCGGCCAGATCCGGCCCTTGCAACAGGATGTCGATCGGCTTGCCGCCGGGCCCGCGCTCACGGTCGGTGAAGCGCAGCGCGACCATGTCGGGCAGCGGCCCGGTCAGTTGCCGCCAGCGGTCGACGATGTGATCCAGTTCCGTGGCGCGCGTGCCGGCTGGCAGAAGCTCGGCACTGATGGTCGCCAGATGCCCGCCACTCTCTGCCGGGGCGTCCGGATTGTTGCCGAAAGACACGGTCACGGACTGGATAAGGGGCTGCTCCTCTGGCTGGTTCGGCGTTTCCTCGGCGTTCAGCGCCTCAAGCGCGTCAAGCGCCCGGGCGACGCGCGCTTCGGTCCGCGGCAGCGGTGTGCCCTGCGGCAAAAGCAGCCGTGCCTCGACCGTGTCGCTTTCGAGGCTGGGAAAACTCTGGAATTTCAGCGCCCCGGTCGCCACGGGCACAAAGGCCGTAATAAGAAGCGCAGCCGCCAGTCCCAGCGTCAGGTAGCGAAACCGCAAGGCCACCCGCGCAACTGGAAGAACGATCCGCGCCAGAAGCGCATCGAACGCGCCGTTGGCAGCCCGCGTCACGGCGTTGTCGGCCATCGGGCGATGCAGCGCGTGCGCGAGGTGGTGCGGCAGGATCAGGAAGGCTTCGATCAGGCTGATCACGAGGGTGATCACCAGAACGATTGGCAGGAACTTGAGCACCGCACCGATGTTTCCGGCCATGAACCCGAGCGGGCCGACGATCATGACCGTGGTCAGAAAGGACGCCGTAACGCCCGGCAGAACCTGCCTCACACCGTTCACGGCCGCATCGAACGGGCCTTCGCCGTCGCGGCGCCTGCGCACGATATTTTCCGAGATCACGATGGAATCGTCCATCAGAAGCCCGATCGCAACCAGAAGGGCCACCATGGTGATCATGTTGATCGACAGCCCCATGAGTTGCATCGCAAAGACCGTTCCAAGGAACGAGACGGGCAGGGTCAGCGCCACCCAGAAGGAAAAGCGCAATCCGAAGAAGACCCCCATGACAATCAGCACCAGAACAAGGCCCTGTGCGCCGTTGGAGAAGATGATGTCGAGCCGTTCGACGATATTCTTGGTCGTGTCCTGAGAGATCGTCAGTGCGATCCCTTCCGGTGCATCCGCGCGCGCCTCGTCCAGCCTGCTGCGGACAGCGGCCATGACCCGAAGCGCGTCCTGCTCGGCTGTTTTGGTGACTGTGACCAGCGCCGCGCGGCGACCGTCCTGCAAGGAGCGCACGGACGGGTCCGCAAAGATGGTGGCAACGGTGGCGACGTCGCCCAACCGGACCTCTGCCCCGAGCACCCCGGCGACGAGTGGCATTTGTGCGATCTCGCGCGAGGTGCGCCGTTCACCGGCAAAGCGCACCACAGTGTCCACATCGCCGCCTTCAAGCGTGCCCGCCGGGCGGTCAAGGCTGTTGCGGCGCAGCGCATTTGCCACATCCGCGATCGAAAGCCCGTAGGTTTGCAGAGCCGTGTTGGACATCTCGACCGCGATCTGGCGGTCCGAGAAGCCATTCACCGTCGCACGCGAGATCATCGGGTCGCGCATCAATTGGTCGGCGAGACCGTCTGCATAGGCGAACAGGACATGCGGATCGTCCGGGCCCGTCACCGCGATGGTCGCCACATTGGCCGTGCGTTCCACGATCCGGATCACGGGTGCCTCAGCCTCGGCGGGATAGGCGGTGACACCGTCGACCGCTGCCTTCACATCATCGGCAAACGCCGCGATGTCGCTGCCTTCGACGCTCTCGGCGGTCAACACGGCCATGTTGTCGCGCGCCTCGCAGGTCAGTTCCGCCAGATCGTCGACCGCGCGCAGCGGGTCTTCGACCACCATGCAGATGCCGCGTTCGACGGTGGCAGGGCTGGCACCGGGATAGGCGATGCGGATATCGACATCAGAGGGCGGCACGACCGGGAACGTATCGCGCTGAAGCGACGGCGCCGCCGCGATACCGAGCGCGATCACGGCCAGCATCACGATGTTCGCGGCAGTCGGGTGGCGGGCGAAAAGCGCGATCATTGCTCCGGCTGCCCGGCTGACCGGTGCGCAATCGTCTGCAACAGCGTTTTGTCTTCAACGGGTTTGACCGTCATGCCAACCACCGCCACCGCCGGATCACTGACCACCAGCCGATCCCCTGCAGACAGCCCGTCGCGGATCATCGCGAGCCCCTCTGCCTCGAAACCAACCGTGACCGGACGGCGCGCGATGGTGTTGTCTGATGTGACGACCAAGGCCATGCCGCCCAAGACGGCGGATGCCGGAACCACGATCGCCTTGTCCTCAGGCGCGGCGAGCAAGACTTCGACGAACATCCCCCGGCGCAGCGGCGGGCGCTCGCCGGGAACCGCTTTGGCCATCGGATCATCGACAAAAACGATGACGGCGACGCTTTGGGTGCGCATGTCGATGGACTCGCTGATCCGGGAAATCGTGGCTGGCCAGCGAACCGCGTGACCGGCCATGGACATCACCACCGTCGCGGACAATGCGTTGCGCGGATCTTGCCCATCAAGGCTGCGGGCGAGCGGTCCCATCCTGCCAATTGGCACTTGGGCCGCGATCTCGACCCGGTCCGTTCCATCGGCGGTGAACAGCGTCTGCGAGCGGGTCACGACCTGACCCAGATCGGCGGAGACCTCTCCGATCAGGGCATCGAACGGGGCCCGGATTTCCGTGTAGCTCAGGCTGCGCGCCACGCTTTCGCGTTCGGCCAGCAGCACCTCTCGCTCGGCGGCGTTCAGGGCCAGCTGGTTTTCGATCTCCACGCGCTTTGACAGGGCGGCGAGTTCCACACGCTCTGCCTGTTCGACGATGGTCTGGCTGACGGTGCCTTGCCCGAGAAGCTCGGTTTTTCGGGCAAGATCCGCAGCGGCGAGCGTGTATTCCCGCTCCACGACGGTCTGGCTTGCGCGCAGCGTGCCGTCGCGCACGTCAAGAGAGGCCACTCTGGCGTCGATCTGCGCAAGGCTGAGACGAATATCCGTATCGTCGATCCGCACCAGCAAGGCGCCTTTGGGCACGAACTGCCCGTTTTCGAGACTGTCTGACGTCTCGACGATTTCGCCGTCGATCCGCGCGATTGCACGCCAGTCCCGCGCCGGTTCCACGGATCCAAAGCCCGACACCTGCGGCGTGAAGGGGACGGGTTCCAGCGTGATCACACGCACCGGACGCGCATTCGCACTGCGTTCCGCGGGGACGGGCTCTGATTTCAAGGTGCCGGACCAAAGCACGATCGCGACGGCGACGGCGACAGGGGCGAGCAGGGCAAGCACGCGCCCGGACACCAGCATGATGGATGCGTTGAGCGAACGATCAGACAAAACCGCTCTCCTTCCGGGTCAGTTGCGATTGAAAGAAATTGCGGATCATCTGTAAGGGCTCCGGGGCCAAGGAACTGAACAATGCTTTCATGCGTAATCGGTCAAAGGCAGGCCAAGGCTCTGCTTTGGAAAACAAGCGGGCTGACTTCGGTGTCACGCTGCCAGTTATCGGGAAAGGCCGGACGCATGCCTTGATTTAGGTCATGACACATTCAGAAAAGAAGATGCAAATCTGAAAGACCATTGGCATTTCGGGTGGCTGACGGCCTGCGCAGCGGGGCATGTCGCAGCATTCAGGCGAAACAGCCCGAACTGCAAGGGTCCGACAACAGGCCGCGAGCGCGGCATTGTGTCGTTGGCGCAAGGGCACCGTTTGGCTTTGCTGCGCGCCAATAGTCAAACGCCCCGTGTGGGGGGACGCCTGCATTGCAAACAGCTATTGGCAAATGGCAGCAAAGGGCCGGAGGCGGCGGTTGATGCTGTTGAAACGAAAGTCTGAAAATGTTGCACAGCGGAAGACTGGCACGCCCCTCGTCTTTTGTAGGGGCCGGGCCGTTTGGGGTGCGGCGGCGGTTGGGTGCGGATTGCCAAGCCCGCGCGCCCTCAGCGGCGGGCGCTCCACGAGATCGAGGCGTGGCGGCGGGTGTAGAATTCGCCCATCAGGCCGATCATCAGCAAGATGATGCCAATCATCAGCGGATATTCCCAAGACGAATAGCGCGGGTTGTAGTTGATGAACACAAAGCCCCGGGACTGGTCGATCGCGTGGAACAGCGGGTTCCAGTCGAACATCGCCAGCATGAAGGAGGGCAAGGTGTTGGCCACGAACATCTTGCCCGAGGCGATCATGTTCGCGCGGGTGTAGATGGTCTGGAAAATCTGCACGAAGGTCGGGAACCACGGCTTCAGCGCCAGCAGCACCAGCCCCAGCGCGGCGCCGGTGAACCACGCGATCATCAGGGCTCCAAAGGCGTGGAACGGCTCGACGATTTCGAAGGGCGTGAAGGCCACGTGGTAGATGAAGAGGATCATGAACAGCGACAGAAGCTGGATGTAGAGCGCGCTCAATGCCGCCGCGAGGATCGAGATGATCGTGTTCATCGGCGCGTGCTGCATCATCGGGCTCGCGGGGCCCTCGGAGCCCACGACCGCGCCCATGGTCTTGGTGTGGGTCATGTAAAGGAAGATGCCCGACATGATGTAGAGCAGGAAATCGCCCCGGATCGCGCTGCCGCGCAGGCCCAGCAGGGAGAACATCACGTAGAAGGCCATCACGAAGATCACCACCTGCAGCATGTTCGTCAGGATCGCCATGAAGGCGTTGTTGTGGCCCTTGCGCACCGAGCGCACGATCGAGTGGTAGACCAGCTCGCCCATGTTGAGGGCGACGCCAAGTCCGGATCGTGGGCGCCGGGCGGGTTGAAACATGAGCAGTCAGCCTTTTCGTCGCAAACCGTATTGCACGGAATTCTTGCTGTTCGGTTAGGAGGCAAGCA
This sequence comes from uncultured Aliishimia sp., assembly GCA_965656085.1. GTDB lineage: Bacteria > Pseudomonadota > Alphaproteobacteria > Rhodobacterales > Rhodobacteraceae > Aliishimia. The sequence goes on from CBFHJA010000006.1 coordinate 68,193, forward strand.
TAAGGCCCCTGACATTCAGATCAATCACGGCGGTATGGCAAGATTATGGACTATGACAAATTGACGGACGTGATGCGGACCCTCGCGCTCAAAGCGGGCGACGCGATCATGGAGATCTACGGGCAGGACGATTTCAGCGTCGAGGCCAAGGACGACGACAGCCCGGTGACCGCCGCCGACACAGCCGCCGACGCTATCATCTCCGCCGGGCTGCACGCCGCCTTTCCGGACATGATGCTCGTCACCGAGGAGCAAGCCGCCAGCCATGCGCAATCGGGCGACACCTTCCTCATCGTCGATCCGCTCGACGGGACCAAGGAATTCATCCACCGGCGCGGGGATTTCACCGTCAATATCGCGCTCGTCGAGGGCGGGGTGCCGACGCGCGGGGTCGTCTATGCGCCCGCGAAAGAGCGGATGTTCTTCACCCTCGGGGACGGCAGGTCTGTCGAGGAACAAGGGCCGTTCGACAAGGCCGCGATCGGGACCACCCGTCCGATCCGGGTTGCCGAGAGCGACAACGCGGCGCTCATGGTCGTGGCCAGCAAGTCGCACCGGGATCAGGCCACCGACGACTATATCGGCAAATACGCCGTGAAGGACATGACAAGCGCCGGCTCGTCACTCAAGTTCTGTCTCGTCGCCACCGGGGAGGCCGATCTCTACCCGCGTCTGGGCCGCACGATGGAATGGGACACCGCCGCCGGGCACGCGGTGCTCAGTGGGGCGGGCGGCAAGGTACTGCGCTTCGACACGCAGGAGCCTTTGACCTATGGCAAGGACGGGTTCGCCAACCCGTTCTTCATCGCCACCGCGCCGGGCGTGGACCTCAAGCCCGCATGAGCGTGCTGATCGCCATCCCCGCCCGCTACGCCTCGCAGCGCTATCCCGGAAAGCCGCTGGTGGCGCTCAAGGGGGCCAGTGGGCAGAGCCAGACGCTCATCGAGCGGTCGTGGCGGGCAGCGATGGCAGTTTCGGGCGTGGACCGGGTGGTGGTCTCGACCGACGATCTGCGGATCAAGGAGGCGGCGGAGGCCTTCGGGGCGGAGGTCGTGATGACCTCGGAGACCTGCCGGAACGGGACCGAGCGCTGCGCGGAGACACTGGAGGTGCTCGGGGGGGGCTATGATATCGTGGTCAACCTGCAAGGCGATGCGCCGCTGACACCTGCGTGGTTCGTGGAACGTCTGGTGGAGGGGCTAAGCGTGGCGCCCGAGGCCGATATCGCAACGCCGGTGCTGCGCTGTGATGGTGCGGCGCTGAACGGGTTTCTGGCGGATCGGCGCGCGGGCCGTGTGGGCGGCACGACGGCGGTGTTCGACCGGGCCGGGCACGCGCTTTATTTCTCCAAGGAAGTCATCCCGTTCACCGCCCAAGCCTACGCGGACGCGGACGCGACGCCGGTGTTCCACCATGTCGGGGTCTATGCCTACCGACCGGGCGCGCTCCGGGCCTATCCCGGCTGGGAGATGGGGCCTCTGGAGACCCTTGAAGGGCTGGAGCAACTGCGGTTCATGGAGCAGGGGCGCAAGGTGCTCTGTGTCGAGGTCGAGGCGCGGGGGCGGCAGTTCTGGGAGCTGAACAACCCCGAGGACGTGCCCAAACTGGAGCGGATGATGGCGGATATGGGGGTCGCGTGATCCCGCTGCACGGTTCAGTCCGCCACGCACGGTCTTGTGCGAGAAGGTAACCTGTGGGATAGACGAGGCGTGGAATTGCACGTGTAGGATGCATGAGCCATCCGGCTGCAATCAGGGAGTGTTGGTGGTGTGGCGCCGCGAGGACCGCCTCAAAGTGGAGTGAGGTTATAGCGAAAACGCGCGAGATATTGCCGAGTGCGGACCAAACAGCTGGACGACCGCCCAATTTCTTCGCATTTTTACTATATTTTTGACATTCGTTACATATACGAAACGTCAATTGTTATAAGGCAAGGTAGACCCCGCGGAGCCGCGGTGCTCACCAGAACGAGGGACATAATGCGTAAAAAAGTTACCAAGGCGATTTTCCCGGTAGCCGGACTTGGAACCCGCTTTTTGCCGGCGACCAAATCGGTGCCAAAGGAAATCATGACCCTCGTGGATCGTCCGCTCATCCAATACGCGATCGACGAAGCCCGGGAAGCCGGGATCAAGGAATTCATCTTCGTGACCTCGCGCGGCAAGGGCGCGCTTGAGGACTATTTCGACCACGCCCCGACGCTGGAGCAGGAGCTTCGCAAGAAGGGCAAGACCGAGCTTCTGGACATTCTGAAATCCACCAATATGGACAGCGGCGCGATCGCCTATATCCGCCAGCACAAGGCGCTGGGGCTTGGGCACGCGGTCTGGTGCGCCCGGCGGCTGATCGCCAACGAGCCTTTCGCGGTGATCCTGCCCGACGACGTCATCGCCGCCGAAAAGCCATGCCTGAAGCAAATGGTCGAAGCCTATGAGGAAACCGGCGGCAACATGGTCGCCGCGATGGAAGTCCCGCAGGACAAGACCAGCGCCTATGGCGTGCTCGACGTGAAGGAAGACATGGGCTCCATCGTGTCCGTGAACGGCATGGTGGAAAAGCCGGCGGCCGATCAGGCCCCGTCCAACCTCGCGGTGATCGGGCGCTATATCCTGTCGCCGAACGTGCTGAGCAACCTCAACAAGATGAAAACCGGCGCGGGCGGAGAAATTCAGCTGACCGACGCCATCGCTTCGGAAATCGAGCAAGGTCACGGCGTCTATGGCTACCGTTTCCGGGGCCAGCGCTTCGATTGCGGCAGCAAATCTGGCTTCCTGCAAGCCACGGTGGCCTTCGGTCTGGCGCGGGACGAGTTGCGCGCGGACCTTTTCGAGTATTTGCAAGACGTGGTGAATGTGGGACAAGCAGCCGAGTAAACGAACGCTCGGACGCTGTTTGATGACCCATATTCTTGTGACCGGCGGGGCGGGCTATATCGGCTCGCACGCGTGCAAAGCCCTGAAGGCCGCCGGCTACACGCCCGTCACCTTCGACAATCTCGAAACCGGCTGGGAAGACGCGGTGAAGTTCGGGCCCTTCGAGAAGGGCGATCTGATGGACCGCGCCCGGCTCGATGCCGTTTTCGCCGCTTATCAACCCGCTGCCGTCATGCATTTCGCCGCGCTTAGTCAGGTCGGCGAATCAATGCAGAACCCCGGGAAATACTGGCGTAACAACGTGCTCGGCTCGCTCACGCTGATCGAGGCCGCCGTTGCCGCAGGCTGTCTCGATTTCGTCTTCTCCTCGACCTGCGCCACCTATGGCGAGCAGGACGGGGTGACGCTGGATGAAAGCTGCCCCCAAGAGCCGATCAACGCCTATGGTGGCTCGAAACGCGCGATTGAGGAAATCCTGCGCGATTTCGAGGCCGCGCATGGGCTACGCTCGGTGATCTTTCGGTATTTCAACGTCGCCGGGGCGGACCCCGAGGCCGAGATCGGCGAGCATCACCGGCCCGAGACCCATCTCATTCCGATCATGCTGGAGGCCATCGACGGGCAGCGCCCCGCGCTCACCATCAATGGCACGGATTATGACACGCCGGATGGGACCTGCATCCGCGACTACGTGCATGTCTGCGATCTGGTGGACGCGCATGTGCTGGGGCTGACATGGCTCAAGGAGGGCAAGGGCAGCCGGGTGTTCAATCTCGGCACCGGGGACGGGTTTTCGGTGCGGGAGGTGATCGAGCAATCGCGGGCCGTGACCAACCGGGCCGTGCCCTGCACTGAGGGGCCGCGCCGCGCCGGGGATTGCACGAAGCTCGTGTCGGGCTCGACCCGTGCGGTCACGGAACTGGGCTGGTCCCCGACACGGTCCACGATGAAGGACATGATCGCCGATGCGTGGAGATGGCACCAGAACGGCCATTACGAAAAGTAGCGTTCCGGTCTCGCCGCTGCTGGCGTACCGGCGTCGGTGGATCCGCAAGCGGGCGCTCTGGCGCGCGTTCCGCAAACGGCGAGAGCTTTCGCTTGTTGCGGACCGGCGCGGGCAGATCCGACCGGGCGCCATTCTGACCTTCACCACGCTGCGCAACGAGGCGATGCGGCTGCCCTATTTTCTGGAACACTACCGGCGGCTCGGGGTCGATCATTTCATGATGGTCGACAATGGCAGCGAGGACGGCAGCGACGCCTTTCTCGCAGCGCAGCCCGACGTCACGCTCTGGCAAACCCATGCCAGCTACCGCGCGTCCCGCTTCGGGGTGCATTGGCTCAACTGGCTGAAATGGCGCTATGCGCACGGGCATTGGGTCCTTGTCGCGGATGCCGACGAGCTTCTTGTCTACCCCGACTGTGAGACGCGTGGGCTGCGGGAGTTGACCGGTTGGCTCGCGGCACGGGGGCAGCCCGCGATGGGCGCGATCATGCTCGATCTCTATCCCAAGGGATCGCCCGATGCGCAGAGCTATGCGCCGGGGCAAGACCCGACCGAGGTGCTGGGGTGGTATGATGCGCATGGCTACTGGGTGCAAAGGCAGGAAAAGCTCGGCAATCTGTGGCTGCAGGGCGGGCCGCGCGCGCGGATGTTTTTCGAGGGCGATCCGGCGCGCGCCCCGACGCTCAACAAGATCCCGCTGGTGCATTGGCGGCGCGGCTATGCCTTCATGAACTCCACCCATTCGGCGCTTCCGTCCCGGCTCAACGAGGTCTGGCAGGCCGGGGTCAGTGGCGCGCTGCTGCACACCAAGTTCCTGCCCGGCACGGCCGAACGCGCGCGGATCGAGCAGGTGCGCGACGAGCATTTTCAGGTCGGCACGCGCTACGCCGATTACTACGAGAGCCTGACGCACGGCCCGGATCTCTGGGCGCCATCATCTTCGTGCTATACCGGCGTGGCCGGGCTCGAAGCCGACGGGCTCATCCAGCGCGGTGACTGGTCGTCTGTTGGCCGCGAAAACGCTCGCAAATCAGCTTAGAGTCTATAAGTTCAAATGCTAAAGAAAATTAAAGCATCGCCTGCTAAGGAAAGGTGTGGAACGGGCAGTTCATGGTTCGGACAAAGGAGGCAGTTTGGGCATTCTGGGCTCATATCGGATGCGGTTGAAGCGCAAGCGGTATCGTTTGCGGGCATGGCGCAAGCGGCGCCAACTCGCGCCCGTGCAGGACCGGACCGGGGTCGTGCGGCCGGGCGATCTGCTGCTCGTGACCACGCTGCGCAACGAAGCCGTGCGGCTGCCCTATTTCCTGTCCTACTACCGGGCCTGCGGGATCAATCACTTCCTGATCGTGGACAATGACAGTGACGACGGCTCGCGGGACTATCTCGCAGCCCAGCCCGACGTCTCGCTCTGGCACGCCGCGGCGAGCTACAAGGCCGCGCGCTACGGGCTCGACTGGACCAACTGGCTGGCGCGGAAATATGCCCATGGGCATTGGCTGCTGACCGTCGATCCCGACGAGTTCTTCATCTATCCGTTCTGCGACACGCGCCCGCTTCGGGCGCTCACCGACTGGCTCGACACGTGTTCCATCCGCGCGTTCAGCGCGATGCTGCTCGACATGTATCCCAAGGGCAAGCTGAGCGCGCAGCCCTATGAGGCCGGGCAGGACCCGTTCGAGATCGTGTGCTGGTTCGACAGCGGCAACTACACCATCTCGCGCAACCCGTCTTTCGGGAACCTGTGGATACAGGGCGGGGCGCGGGCGCGCGTGTTTTTTCAGGACAAGCCGGACAAGGCCCCGGCGCTGAACAAGATACCGCTGGTGAAATGGAACCGGCGCTACACCTATGTCAGCTCGACCCACATGCTTTTGCCGCGCGGGCTGAACCTCGTCTATGACGCCTGGGGCGGCGAGAAAGCCAGCGGGATCCTGCTGCACGCGAAGTTCCTCGACACGTTCCGCGCCAAGGCCGCCGAGGAATTGTCCCGCAAGCAGCATTATGCCAGCTCGGCGGAATATAAAGCCTATGCCGAGACAGTGGGGGAGGAAGACCTGCAACTGTGGTGTCCGTGGTCGGAGAAATACATCAACTGGCGGCAACTCGAAATTCTGGGTCTGATGTCCAAGGGGAACTGGGCATGAGCGGCACGGTCGGGATCGTGATGCTGGTGCACACCGCGCTGGAGCGCGCCGAGCAGGTTGCGCGGCACTGGTCCAAGTCGGGCTGCCCGGTGGTGATCCATATCGACAAAGCGGTGCCGCGCGCCAAGGCGGACGCGTTTCGGGCCAAGCTCGCCGATCTGCGCGATGTCGGCTTTTCCGCGCGGTTCCGTTGCGAGTGGGGCACGTGGGGACTGGTCGCGGCCAGTCAGGCCGCCGCCGAACAGGTTCTGACCCAGCACGCGACGGTGCGTCACGTCTATCTTACCTCCGGGGCCTGCCTGCCGCTGCGCCCGGTCGCCGAGTTGATCGACTATCTCGACGCCCGCCCGCAGACCGATTTCATCGAGAGCGCCACCACCGAGGACGTGCCATGGACCGTCGGGGGGCTCGACGCGGAGCGCTTCACCTTGCGCTTCCCGTTCTCGTGGCGGCGGCAGCGCTGGCTGTTTGACCGATATGTGGATCTGCAGCGCCGGTTGCGGCTGACGCGGCGGGTGCCCGAGGGGCTTGACCCGCATCTGGGCAGCCAGTGGTGGTGTCTGACGCGGCAAACCCTGAGCGCCATTCTGCAAGATCCCGAGCGCCCCCGCCATGACCGCTATTTCCGGCAGGTCTGGATCCCGGACGAGAGCTATTTCCAGACCCTCGCGCGGCGTTATTCGAGGCGGATCGAGAGCCGGTCGCTGACCCTGTCGAAGTTTGATTTTCAGGGCAAACCGCATATTTTCTATGATGATCATCTGCAGCTTCTGCGCCGGTCGGACTGCTTTGTGGCGCGCAAGATTTGGCCGCATGCGGATCGTCTTTATGACACGTTCCTGTCCGACGATCCGGGCGTGCTCAAGAAGACCGAACCCAACCCCGGCAAGATCGACCGCGTGTTCAGCAAGGCGGTGGAGCGGCGCACGCGCGGGCGGGCCGGTCTGTATATGCAAAGCCGCTTTCCGAACCGCAATCGCGAGAACGGGATCAGTGCCGGGCCCTATTCGGTCTTCGAGGGCTTTGGTGAGCTGTTCGACGATTTCGCGCCGTGGCTCGCGCGGATGACAGGCGCGCGCGTGCATGGGCATCTGTTTCACGCGCGCCGGGTCGAGTTCGCCGACGAGCAGAGCATCATCGCTGGCGGTCTCACCGCCTCCGTGAAGCAGCGCGATTACAACCCGGAGGCCTTTCTGACCAACCTGATCTGGAACACGCGCGGCGAGCGGCAATGCTTTCAGTTCGGTCCGCAGAGCAAGCAGGACATCACATGGCGGATGCTCACCGATCCCAATGCGCATATCTCGGTGATCTCGGGCGCGTGGGCCATCCCGCTGTTCCGCGCCAATCGCGACTTTCAGGACCTGCGCAAGAAAGCCGCGCGGCTCCAGCAAATCGAAAGCGACCATCTGGCGGAATTGCGCAAGGGGCATGTGAAGGCGCGGGTGCAGATCTGGACGCTTGCGGAATTCATCGAGGCGCCGATGGATGCGCTGCAGTCCATCGTGGATCAGATCGCGCCGGGGGCCGCGCGCCCGCTTTCGGAAGCGCCGCGCATGGTCGATCTGACCGGGTTCGGGCAGTTTCTGCAAAACCTCAAGAATCAGGGGATGCATCCCTATCTGATGGGCGATTTCCCCGCTGATCCCGCCGCGCCGCGGGGCACCGGGGCCAATAAACCCCGCAAACCCTATCTGGTAACGCGCGCGCAATGAGGGATCGGTTCGACAGTTTCGTGGTGTTCGCCGAGATGCGCACCGGGTCCAACTTTCTGGAAACAAATCTGAACGCGCTGGACGGCGTGGCCTGCCATGGCGAGGCGTTCAATCCGCATTTTCTCGGCTATCCCAAGACCGAAACGATTCTCGGGATTGATCAGGCCGGACGGGATGCGGCGCCAGAGCGTCTGCTGGATGCGATCCGGGATCAGCCGGGGGTGCTGGGCGGCTTTCGCTACTTCCACAACCACGATCCACGGGTTCTGGACCGCTGTCTCGACGATCCGCGCATGGCGAAGATCATCCTCACCCGCAACCCGGCCGAAAGCTACATCTCGTGGCGGATCGCGCAGGAAACCGGGCAGTGGAAGCTCACCGACGTGAAGGCGCGCAAGGCCGGGACCGCGTGGTTCGACCCGGAGGTCTTCGCGCGCCATATCGAGGCGCTGCAGGCGTTTCAGGTCATGCTGATGCAGCGATTGCAGGTCGCGGGGCAGACCGCGTTCTACATCGGGTATGAAGACCTTCGGAGCCTTGAGGTAATGAACGGTCTGGCGGCCTTTCTGGGCGTGCCCGCGCGGCTGGACGCGCTCGACAAGACGCTCAAGGTGCAAAATCCCGCGCCGCTGTCGGACAAGGTCGAGAATTTCGAGGCGATGCAGGCCGCGCTGGCGGGGATCGACCGGTTCAATCTGACGCGCACGCCGAATTTCGAGCCAAGGCGCGGACCGGCGGTGCCGACCTATATCGCGGCTGCGGAGACGCCATTGCTCTACGTGCCGATGAAGGGCGGGCCAGTCCAGCAGATCGAAGCGTGGCTGGCGGCGGTGGACGGGGTGCCGGAGAGCAAACTGCAGCGCAAGCTCTCGCAGAAGCTCCTGCGGCAATGGAAGCGCAAGCATCCCGGGCATCGCAGTTTCACCGTGCTGCGGCATCCGGCGGCGCGGGCGCATCATGCCTTCTGCACCCATATTCTGAACCCCGGGCCAGAGGCCTACCCGCTCATTCGCGAAACCCTGCGCAGGCGCTACAAGTTGCCGATCCCCGAGGATGCGCCCGGGCCCGGTTGGAGCGCGGAGGCGCACCGGGCGGCGTTTTTGGCGTTTCTGGCCTTCCTGAAAGGCAATCTCAACGGGCAAACCGCGATCCGCGTCGATGCGGCGTGGTGCAGCCAGGCGCAGGCGTTGCAGGGTGTTGCGGAGTTCGTCACGCCCGATCTGGTGATCCGGGAGAGCGATCTTGCCGAAGATCTGGCCGCGTTGGCGCGCCGGGTGGGCTGTGCCTGCCCTGCATTGCCAGCGGAGACAGCGGACAGCCCGTTTGCGCTCACGGAGATTTATGACCGGGAGGTCGAGGAGGCCACGCGGGCCGCCTATCAGCGCGATTACATGATGTTCGGGTTCGGGCCGTTCAGGCCGCTCTGACCGGAGGGGTCTCGCTCAGGATCGTGTAGAGCGTTGCCGGGTCGAAATTGGCACGCAGTTTGGAGCAGACCGACGGCTCGCGCAGGGTGCGGGACACCAGCGCGAGCGCCTTGAGATGCTCGACACCGGCACTTTCCGGAGCCAGCAGCGCGAAGGCGAGATCGACCGGTTCGCGGTCGACACTGTCGAAGTCGATCGGTTTGTCGAGCAGCACGAAGCAGCCGACCACCTTGTCAAGATCGTCGAGGCGGGCATGGGGCAGGGCGACGCCGTGACCGACACCGGTCGGGCCCAGCGCCTCACGCGCCCGCAGCGCGTCTGCGACCACCCCCGCGTCGAGCCCGTAGGCCGTGTGCGAAAGGTCTCCGAGCACCTGAAAGAGACGTTTCTTGCTCGAAACCGAGCCGGACACCTTGACGGCCTCCGGCTTGAGGAGTTTTGAAAAATCCATGACGCTTAAGAAACCTCTGCCCGCCGCAGCGCGCACCCTATTTCGTTAAGGATCGATCCAGCCGATATTGCCGTCATCGCGGCGATATACAACGTTCAGCCCGTCCTTGCTTTCATTTCTGAAGACCAACACAGGAGCACCGGCCAGTTCCATTTGCATCACCGCTTCACCAACCGAGAGGGATTGGATCTTGGTTTCCATCTCGGCGACGATGATCGGTTGCAAGCTCTGCGGCTCTGCCTCCGACGGTTCCGCTTCAGAGGCGAGGATATACGAGGACGCGCCGATGAGTTCAACAGGTTCCGTGCGATCCTTGTGATGATCTTTCAACCTGCGTTTGTAGCGTCGCAGTTGCTTCTCCATCTTCGCGGCACAGGCGTCGAAAGAGGCATAGATCTCGTGTTCATGCGCCTTGGCCTGCGCGGTCAGACCGGTCGACAGGTGCACGGTGGCTTCACAGACATGCTCGTGACCGGAGCGGGAAAAGATCACATGCGCATCCGTGGGGCGCTCGGCGTATTTCGCAACGATCGCGCCAAGCTCATCCTTGACGTGTGTCTGCAGCGCTTCACCGATATCGATCTGTTTTCCGCTTATTTGGTACCGCATGGTATCTCCTTTTCGTTGGCTGAGCGAGGCACCGCGCCCGGGAGGTGCCGGGCGTGTCAGGTGCAACGTCAGGAAGGTCGGCGCGTCTGACTTATGTGGCCTCGCCACGCCTGCGGAGGGCAGGGCAGGGAAGGACCACCAGTTAGCAGTACGTGCGCCATACACCCATGAAGCCGCGAATCCCGGGTGGCTGTCAACGACTTAAATCAAACAACCTTTGCGCGATCCGCCTAGCCGATGCGGAAATTGTCACCAAGATACACCCGGCGCACATTCTCGTTCTGCACCACGTCATCTGGGGTGCCGGACATCAGCACCATGCCATCATGCAGGATATAGGCCCGGTCCACGATCCCAAGCGTTTCGCGCACATTGTGGTCGGTGATCAGCACGCCGATGCCGCGATTCTTGAGGTCCGCGACGAGGTGGCGGATATCGCCCACCGAGATCGGATCAACCCCGGCGAAAGGCTCGTCGAGCAGCAGGTATTTGGGTTTCGCCGCAAGGCAGCGCGCGATCTCCACCCGCCGCCGCTCCCCGCCCGACAGCGCGAGCGCAGGCGCGCGGCGCAAGTGTTCGATCGAGAACTCGGACAGCAATTCTTCGAGCCTCTCGCGCCGCTTGTGACGGTCGCGCTCGGAGATATCGAGGATCGCGGAGATATTGTCCTCCACGCTCAGGCCGCGGAAAATGCTGTTTTCCTGCGGCAAGTAGCCAATGCCAAGCTGGGCGCGGCGATACATCGGCAAGGTCGTGACATCGGTGCCGTCCACCGTGACCTTCCCGCCCTCCGGCATGACCAGCCCGGCAATGGCGTAGAACGTCGTCGTCTTGCCCGACCCGTTCGGGCCGAGCAGCGCAATCACCTCGCCCCGGTCCAGTGTCATCGACACATCCCGGATCACCACCTTCTTGCGGTACGACTTGCGCAGATGCTCGATGCGCAGCCCATGGGTGCCATCGGTTATGGACAGATCCGCGCGGGCCACGGCTCACGGGTTCCCGGATTGAAAGACGGTCTTCACGCGGCCCCGCATCTGTGCGGTGCCATCCTGCAGGTTCACGCGCATCGTGTCGGAGGTCAGGGCATTGTTGCCTTGTGTCAGAAGCACATCGCCAGACATCAGGATCAGGCCGGTGTCGATATCGTAGTCGGCGCGTTCGGACTCGGCCGCATCCGGGCCGCTCACCAGCGTGACACCTCCGGTGGCCTCCAGCCGTTGGATCCCGGTTTGATCCTCCTTGTAGATCACCAGAACGCGCGGCGCCGCCAGCCGCATATCTCCCTGTCCGATCAGCACATTGCCGGTAAAGAGCGCCGTTCCGGTATCCTGATCCACCGCCAGTTCGTCCGCGGTGACCTCCACCGGAGCGTCCGGGTCCTGGCGGATCGTGCCGAACGCCACGGAGGTCTGCGCCCATGCCGGCAGGCTTGCCGTGGCAAGGGCGGCGGCGACAAGGCCGGACCGGATCAGGTTGCGCAGCATGGTCATCACTTTGACAGTTTGGGATCGTATATCAGCTTCACCCCTCCTGTGAAAAGCAGTTGTGCACCGCCGGTCCCGACATCGCGCGTAATACGCATGGCGCCTGCGGTCAGAGTCCCGGCCGGGCCGGTCGCCAACACCTCGCCGGGTGCCGTCACGTCGAGCGTGGACAGACCCGTGATCAGGTGGTCGGTGCGCATCCGGTAGCCTGTGGAGCTCTCGACCAGCACGTTCCCGGACAGGTCCGCCATGCTCTCGGTCATGCGGAACACGCCCCGGTCCGCCACCAGCACCACCTCGCTGCCTCCGATCAACTCGATCCGGCCCGACAGGCTTTCGGCCTGATTGCGTTCGCCCGCAGCTTGAGTGATCTGCGTCGCCCGCATGGTGATCAGGTCGCCGTCTTCCGTCGCGCTGGTGTAGAGCGGGGCAGTCACCTGTTGGCTGGTGATTCGTTCGGTGATCTCGCCTTCCGCGAAGGGGATCGAGCTGCCCGGCTCGATCCGGTCCGAGACCAGAAACAGCGTCGACAGCAGGCCGAGCGCGATCAGCGGCAGCACGACCTTGAGAAAACCGACCATGCGGGAATAAGGATCGCCCGCCATGACAGCCTAGCCCAGTCCGACGCGCAGGCAGTCATGGATATGCAAGAGCCCAAGGGGGGTCGCCCCGTCGGTGACGAAAAGGCAGGTGATCTTGCGCCCGTTCATGATCTTCACCGCCTCCTCGGCCAGCGCATCTGCGGTGATCGTCGTGGGGTTCTCGGTCATCACATCCCGCGCCGTCAGATCCAGCAGGCCCTGCATGTGGCGGCGCAAGTCGCCATCGGTGATGATCCCTGCCAGATCGCCCGAGGGTGTGGTGACGCCGACCACGCCAAAGCCCTTTTGGCTGATCTCGATCAGCGCCTCGGACATGGCCGTGTCCTGCGGCACCAGCGGCAGCGCCGCGCCCTTGTGCATCAGATCGCCCACGCGGCTCAGTTGCGCGCCAAGCTTGCCGCCCGGGTGGAACTCGCGGAAATTTTCGGGCGTGAAGCGGCGGTGCTCCATCAGCGCGACCGCGAGCGCGTCGCCAAGCGCGAGGGTCATGGTGGTCGAGGAGGTCGGCACGACGCCGGTGCCGCAGGCCTCCTCGGCGCGCGGCAGGATCAGGCCCACATCCGCCTGCCGGATCAACGTGCTGTCCTCGCGGGAGGCCACGCCGATCATCGGGATGCCAAAGCGGCGCGAATAGGAGATCACGTCGGCCAGTTCGGGGGTCTCGCCCGAGTTGGACAGAACAAGGATCACATCGCCCTGCGCCATCATGCCCAGATCGCCATGCGAGGCCTCGGCGGGGTGCACGAAATGCGCCGGGGCTCCGGTCGAGGCCAGCGTCGCGGCGATCTTGCGGCCGATATGGCCCGATTTGCCCATGCCCGTGACGATCACCCGCCCGGTCGCGTTCAAAAGCAACGTCACGGCCTGTTCGAAGCGCATATCGAGGGCGCGTTCGAGTTGGCTCAGGGCCTCCGCCTCGATGCGGATCACCCGCCGCGCGGTGTCGAGAAAATCGCTCATGAATGGGCGAAGATGTCGGTCTCGGGCCAGCCCGCCAGATCGAGCTTCGCGCGCATCGGCAGGAAGTCGAAACAGGCCTGTGCCATCTCGCTCCGTCCTTCGCGCGCCAGCATCGCGTCGAGCGCCTCGCGCAACTGGTGCAGGTAGAGCACGTCCGAGGCCGCGTAGTCCTGCTGCGCCGTGGTGAGCGCCGCGCTGCCCCAATCGCTCGATTGCTGCTGTTTGGAGATGTCGATGCCAAGGAGTTCCTGAAGCAGGTTCTTCAGCCCATGCCGGTCGGTATAGGTGCGCACCAGACGGCTGGCGATCTTGGTGCAATAGACTGGAGCGGTCAGAGCGCCGAAGGCGTGGTACATCGCTGCGATGTCGAAGCGCCCGAAATGGAAGAGCTTCAGCACATCGGGATTTTCCAGAAGTGCGCAGAGGTTCGGGGCCTCGGTCTGGCCCTTGGCGACCTGCACCAAATGCGCGTGGCCATCGCCGCCGGAGAGTTGCACAACGCACAGCCGGTCGCGATGCGGGTTCAGGCCCATGGTTTCGCAGTCGATCGCCACGATGGGGCCAAGATCGAGCCCATCGGGCAGATCGTTATGATAGAGGTGGTTTGTCATGTCCGCCCGTATAGCGCCCGTCCGGCGCGGGGGGAAGGCGTTACGATGCCGTGCGCCGGGCTTCGCCGGAGAGGGCGGTCAGGGCGGGGCGGGGCAACGCGTCCAGCAGGTCGCAGACCAGATCGCGGCACTGGTGCCCGGGCCAGTCCGCGCCCAGTAGCGCGGGCGGCAGGTAGGGGTGGCGCAGCACCAGACGGCGCCAGTGATGCACGATCAGGCAGCGCAGCAAGGCGGTTTCGGTCAGGTTCATCCCGTTATGCATGGTGCGCCCAAGCTTTGCGCGGGTCTGCTGCAAGGCGGCCAACAAGGTCTCGAACTCGGCGGTCAGGTCTGCGGGCACCAAATCGGACGCCGCCCAGTCCGGAACCTGCGTGCCCTCGGCCAGAAGCACGCCCGGCGGCGCAGGCACCGCGTCGTGGGCGACCAGAACGCGGGAGGTGATCGGGGCGAAGCCGGTTTTGCTCAGCGCGTTGCGCAAATCGGTCTCGGCCTGCGGGATCACCGCCATCTGCCAGCCCTGCGGCATGTCTGCGGTGCGGGTATAGATCAGCGGCGCGGCCTCGTTGCGCTGTCGCAGCGCGCTTGGCGTCAGGGAATGGTGCGCGGTGCGGCCTGACTTCTCCGAGGCGATCCAGCCATCATTGCGCAGCCTGTGCAGCGCGACGCGCACCGCCTCGGGCTTGATCTGCATCCCGTCGGTGAGGCGTGTGAGCAAGGGCCCGTCGATCTGGTCGCCGGGGGCATGGGCCAGATCGCCGAAGATCGACACCAGCATCGACCAGATGCGGGGGACTTCGAGGGAAATCAGGGCGTGGGTGGCCGAAGATGTATCAGCGGACGAAGGCATTCATGGTGAGCAAGTCATATTCCGCGACGCGCTCGTTCTCCTGATTGAGCAAAGTGACATGCCAGCGTACTTCGCCATATTCTGCATTGCGAGGGGTTTTGGCCTTCACGGTCAACTCCACGCGGATGCTGTCGCCGGCCTGCACGGGTTTCATGAAGCGCAGGTTGTCGAGACCTGTATTGGCCAGCACCGGGCCGGGATCGGGTTGCACGAACAGGCCCGCAGCAAAGCTCAGGAGCAGGTAGCCATGCGCGACGCGGCCCGGGAAGAAGGGGTTCGCAGCGGCGGCCTGCTCGTCCATGTGGGCGTAGAAGGTGTCGCCGGTGAAATGGGCGAAATGCTCGATATCGTCCATGGTGATCGTCCGCGCGTCCGTGTGCAGCCTGTCGCCCGGTGCGATCTCGTGAAAGGTGCGGGTGAAGGGATGCGCCTCTGAGACCTTGGTCGCCGCGCCCGGGACGTAGGTTCCGGTGAGGCGGGCCAGCATGTCGGGGCTTCCTTGAACGGCGGTGCGCTGCATGTAGTGCAGCACGCCCCGGACACCGCCCTGTTCCTCGCCGCCCCCCGCACGGCCCGGCCCGCCATGCACCAGATGCGGCAGCGGCGCGCCGTGGCCGGTGGCCTCGGCCATGGCGGTGCGGTCGTTGATATAGAGGCGGCCATGATACGGCGCGATCCCGAGCACCGCTTCGCGGGCGACGTCCGGGTCATGGGTGATCAGCGAGGCGACCAGCGCGCCTTGCCCGCGATTGGCCAGCGTGATGGCGTGGGCCACGTCGCGGTAGCCCATGACCGTCGAGACCGGGCCGAAGGCTTCGGTGTCATGCACGCGGGACGCGGCATCGGGATCCGGGCAGTGAAACAGCATCGGCGGGACGAACGCGCCCGCATCGGGTGTGGCGTGGTCCTGACCGTAGATCTGCTCGGCCTCAGAGCCAATCTGGGCGGCTTTGTCCAGCACATCGGCTTTCTGGGATTTCGACACTAAAGCACCCATTAGGGTCTGTTTTTCGCGCGGATCGCCGACAGTGATCTCGGCCAGCCGGGTCTTGAGGCCGTCCAGCACGGCAGAGGTCAGCGCCTCGGGCACGAGGATGCGGCGGATCGCAGTGCATTTCTGGCCTGCCTTGGCGGTCATCTCGCGCTGCACTTCGGTCAGGAACAGGTCGAATTCCGGCGTGCCGGGCACCGCATCCGGGCCGAGGACCGACGCGTTCAGGCTGTCTTGCTCGGCGGTGAAGCGGATGGAGTTCCGTATCAGGTTCGGATGGGCGCGCAGCTTGCCCCCGGTCAGGGCCGAGCCGGTGAAGGTGACGACATCCTGCGGTCCGAGATGGTCCATCATGTCGCCAATGCCGCCGCTCACGAGTTGCAGCGCGCCATCGGGGATCAACCCGCTCTCGATAATCAGGCGCACGCAGGCTTCCGTAACATAGCAGGTCGCGGTCGCCGGTTTGACAATGGCGGGCATCCCGGCGAGCCACGTGGGGCCGAGCTTTTCGAGCATCCCCCAGACCGGGAAGTTGAACGCGTTGATATGGAGCGCGGTGCCGAGGAGCGGCGTGCAGATATGCTGGCCGAGGAACTGACCGTCGCGGCTAAGTTGCTCGGCGGGCCCGTCGGTATAGACCGTGCTGTCGGGCATCTCGCGGCGGCCTTTCGAGGCATAGACCAGCATCGCACCGATCCCGCCGTCGATGTCGATCTTGTGGTCGGAGAGCGTCGCGCCCGTCTGATAGCTCAGATCGTAGAGCGCCTGACGATGCTCGCGCAGATGCAGGGCGACGGCCTTGAGCATCTTCGCGCGGTCGTGGAAGGTCATCTTGCGGAGCGCCGCACCGCCCACTTGCGCGCCCCAGCCGAGCATGTCGGCGAAGGGCAGGGCGTCATTGCCGGCCTCGCAGATCACGTCGCCGGTGATCGCGCTTTCGATGGGCCGCGCGCCGGGGCCCGGGGTGAACCATTGCCCTGTGGCATAGCTTTCAATGCCGCGAATGGCGGTTGGACTGGTCATGGCTCCCCCTTTTGGCCCTTTATAGAGCCTTATCAGTGTTGGTCGTAGTCGAGCACGAGTTTGTCCGACAGCGCGTAGCACTGGCAGGTCAGCACGAAGCCCGCGCGCACTTCGTAATCTTCAAGTGCGTGGTTGGTGATCATCTCCGCCTCGCCTTCCAGAACCTTCGCCTTGCAGGTCGAACACACCCCGGCGCGGCAGGCGAACGGGACATCGAGATCGTTGTCGAGGCCGCCTTGCAGCACCGGCTGATCCTTGGGCAGCACGAACTGGTGCGCGGTGCCGTCGATGATCACAGTGGTGTCGGTGCCGGGCTGGCCCTTTGCGGCCTCGGCGCGTTTGGCCTGTGCGAGACGCCCCTGCTGCGAGGCCCCGAACAGCTCGAATTTGATCTGATCCTCGGAGAGGCCGTGCTCTTTCAGCGCGCCCGCGATGGCGAGCATCATCGGTTCGGGGCCGCAGATGAAAGCAGTGTCTACATTGGCGATATCGACCCAATGCTTGAACAGCGCCGTGCATTTCTCGGCATCGACGCGGCCGGAGAACAGGTCGATATCCTGATCGCCGGATTCCAGCACATGCAGGATTGTCAAGCGGCCCATGTGGCGGTTCTTGAGGTCTTCGAGTTCCTCGCGGAACATGATCGTGTTGGGCGCGCGGTTGGCATAGACAAGCGTAAACTGGCTGTCTGGCTCACGGGCCAGAACGGTCTTGAGGATCGACAGGACTGGCGTGATCCCGGACCCGCCTGCGAAGCCAAGGTAGTGCTTGGCCTTGTCCGGCTCGATCGGTGTGAAGAAATTGCCCATGGGCGGCATCGCTTCGAGCCTGTCGCCCGGGCGCAGGTCGTCATTGGCGAAGGTCGAGAAGGCCCCGCCATCGACGCGCTTGATCCCGACCTGCAGCACGCCATCGTCGAGCCCGGCGCAGATCGAGTAGTTCCGGCGCAACTCGGTGCCGTCGAAATCGTGGCGGAACGTGAGATATTGGCCTTGCGTGAAGGCGAAGGCCTCGGGGGTTTCGGGCTTGAGCGTGACCACGACCGCATCGCGGATCGTCTTGCGCACATCGGTGACGGTCAGGGGATGAAACTGGCTCATATGCACTTGAAGTAGTCAAAGGGTTCCAGACAATCCGCGCAGCGCCATTGCGCTTTGCACGGGGTCGAGCCGAACTGGCTGACCTTTTGCACGTTGGCGCTTTTGCACAAGGGGCATTGTGCGGGGCCGCCAGCGGGCTGCGGGGGGGCGATGCCATAGGCTTCGAGCTTGGCGCGGCCCTCGGCGGAGATCCAGTCGGTGGTCCAAGGGGGGGAGATCTGCTGTTTTAGCCGAACATCCGCAATGCCTCGCTCGCGCAGGGCAGCTTCGATGGAGAAGTTGATCACGGCCGTGGCCGGGCAGCCGGAATAGGTGGGGGTCACGGTCACTTCGAGCGTGTCCTCTTGCCAGTGGAGGCCCTGAATCACGCCCAGATCAATGAGGGAGATTGCAGGGATTTCCGGGTCGGGCACCTGCGCCAGCCAGTCCATGATCTGCGCATCCGATGGCCGCCCGGTTTCGGCCTGAGCCGGGACCTCGCCGGACCCCGCGCCATGGCCAAACGTCCCCGGAACGGGCGCCGGGGCGGGTTTGTCCGTCTTCACCATGTCGCCCCCGGATAGGCGCGTTGGAGAAACTGCATGTTGGACAGAATGTGCCCCAAATGCTCGCTGTGCCGCTGCCCGGTGCGCCCGCCGAGATGGGCGAAATCGCTCTCCGGCACGATCAGGGTCGCCTCCTGAAACACGCTCTGCACCGTTTCGTCAAAGGCCGCGCGGATCGCGTCCGGGTCCGGGGCGATGCCGGGCAGGGCGATATCGACCTCGTCACGGCTGAACATCTCTCCGACATAGGGCCAAAGCCGGTCCAGCGCCGCCTGCATCCTGTCGCGGCTCTCCTCGGTGCCGTCGCCAAGCGCGATCACCACGTCCGTGGAGCGCTCAAGGTGATAGGTCACCTCTTTCAGCGACTTGGCGGCGATGGCGGCGATGCGCTCATCGTCGGCCTCGGTCAGCGCTTTGAGCGTAGGCTTGTGCCACGCGTCGAACAGGAATTGCCGCATCATCGTCGTGCCGAAATCACGATTCGGTTGTTCGACCAGCAACAGGTTTCGGAAATCCCACGCGTCGCGCAGGAAGGCCAGATCGTCAGCGCTGCGGCCCGCGCCCTCGACCTCGGCGGCATAGCCGAGCCAAAGCTGGGTCTGGCCGATCAGGTCGAGGGCGACATTGGCGAGCGCGATATCCTCTTCGAGCACCGGGGCATGGCCGCACCATTCGGAGACGCGATGCCCGAGCACCAGCGCGTTGTCACCAAGGCGCAGGAGAAACTCGATCTTGGGATCCTCGAAGAGCGAGGCATCGGGACGGGGCGCTGTAGCCATCACATCTTTCCCACGTCTTCGGGGATGTCGAAAAAGGTCGGGTGGCGGTAGACCTTGCTGTCCGCCGGGTCATAGAGCGCGTCCTTGTCGGACGGATCGGCAGCGGTGATCTGCGCGGATTCCACCACCCAAATGCTCAGCCCTTCCTTGCGGCGGGTATAGACGTCGCGCGCGTTCTTGATCGCCATCTCGGCGTCAGGGGCGTGCAAGCTGCCGACATGGCGGTGCGACATGCCGTGCTGGCCACGGATGAAGACTTCCCAGAGGGGCCATTCATTTGCCATTTTCAATCTCCCCTTTGATCTCGGAAAGCCAAGCCTTTTTGGATCAATGAAGCCGCAAAGCCGGCTCCATTGCCGACAAAATGCGATCCATCTGCTCGCTGGCCAAGACCATCATCGGTACCGACTTCGACCAGCATCTCTGAAAACTGGTTGTGCCGTCTGATGCATTCCGTTCCGATGCCCTGGCCGACATAGCCATCTAGTTTGTCCAGAAAGGCATGCGTCAAACGGTAGTAGACTTCGCCCATAGGACCTTCCTTCTCCACGAACGATAACTCACCGATTTGATTATTGTTGTGATCACGAACAACGATGCTGTCAGGAAAGTCTTCCATCGAGATGGACACTTGGTTGCCTGAATTAGTTGTGAATTGATCATTCATACCGCTGCCACCCTACTAGCGCGTTTCTTCTCGGCATGGGCGAGCATCCCGTCGCGCACCCATTGGCCGTCATCCCACGCTTTGTTGCGGGCCTCCAGCCGGTCCGATGAGCAGGGGCCGTTGCCTTTAAGAACCTCGAAGAACTCGGTCCAGTCCGGCTCGGCGAAGTCATAGCCGCCCTTCTCCTCGTTCCATGCAAGGGTCTCGTCAGGCACGGTCAGGCCGAGATACTCGGCCTGCGGCACGGTCTGATCGACGAATTTCTGGCGCAACTCGTCATTGGTGTTCATCTTGATCTTCCACGCCATGGATTGCGCGGAATGCACCGACTCGGCGTCGGACGGGCCGAACATCATCAGCGACGGATACCAGAAGCGGTTCAGGGCATCCTGTGCCATGCGGCGTTGCTCGGGGGTGCCATTCGCCATCTTCATCATGATGTCGTAGCCTTGGCGTTGATGGAAGCTCTCTTCCTTGCAGATGCGGATCATCGCCCGCGAATACGGGCCGAACGAGGTGCGTTGCAGCGGCACCTGGTTCATGATGGCCGCGCCATCCACGAGCCAGCCAACCGCGCCCATATCCGCCCATGTCAGGGTCGGATAGTTGAAGATCGAGGAGTACTTCATCCGCCCGTCGAGGAGCATCTCGGTCAACTCGTCACGGCTGACGCCGAGCGTTTCGGCAGCGCAGTAAAGGTAGAGCCCATGGCCCGCCTCATCCTGCACCTTAGCCAGCAGGATCGCCTTGCGCTCCAGCGTCGGGGCGCGGGTGATCCAGTTGCCCTCGGGAAGCTGGCCGACGATCTCGGAATGAGCGTGCTGGCCGATCTGACGGATGAGCGTCTTGCGGTAGCCCTCGGGCATCCAGTCCTTCGGCTCGATCTTCTCGCCCGCGTCGATCCGGGCCTGGAAGGCGGCGAGCTTTTCGGGATCGTCCTGCGTGGCCTCGGATTTGATCATCTGTGCATACATCGTCTCAAGTCCTTTCAAGAATCATCGCAACCCCTTGGCCGACGCCCACACACATGGTGCAGAGCGCGTAGCGGCCTCCGGTGCGTTTGAGTTGTAGCGCTGCGGTCATCACCAGACGCGCGCCTGACATGCCGAGCGGGTGGCCGATTGCAATCGCGCCGCCTTGGGCGTTCACGCGCGGGTCGTCATCCGCCACGCCGAGATCGCGCAGCGTGGCAAGGCCCTGCGCGGCAAAGGCCTCGTTAAGCTCGATCACGTCCATCTGGTCGATGGTCAGGCCCGCGTGCTCCAGCGCCTTGCGCGAGGCCGGGACCGGGCCGATCCCCATGACGCGAGGCGCGACGCCAGCGGCCTTGATCGTGACCACGCGGGCGATCGGCGTTAGCCCGTGGGTTTGTACCGCGCTTTCGGACGCGAGCAGCAGGGCTGCCGCCCCGTCATTCACGCCTGACGCGTTGCCGGCGGTGACGGTGAGGTCCGGGCCGTTGATCGCACGCAGCTTGGCGAGTTGCTCGGCGGTGGTGTTGGGGCGCGGGTGTTCGTCTTCTGACACAACGATGGGATCGCCCTTGCGCTGCGGGATGCTCACCGGCGCGATTTCGTCCGCGAAGGCACCCGCTTCATGGGCGGCGGCCCAGCGGTGCTGGCTGCGCAGGGCGAAGGCATCCTGATCTTCCCGGCTCACCTGCCAGTCCTCTGCGACATTGTCAGCGGTCTCCGGCATCGAGTCGGTGCCATAGTCGGCTTCCAGCTTCTTGTTGATGAAGCGCCAGCCGATGGTCGTGTCGTAGACGGCGTTGGCGCGGGAAAACGCCGTGTCCGCCTTGGGCATCACGAAGGGGGCGCGGGACATGCTCTCCACGCCGCCAGCAATCGCGAGGTCCAAATCGCCCGCCTTGATGCCGCGCGCTGCCACGCCAACGGCATCCATGCCCGAGGCGCAGAGCCGGTTGACCGTGAGGCCGGGCACCGTGTCCGGCAGACCCGAAAGCAGCGCGGCCATGCGGGCCACGTTGCGGTTGTCCTCACCGGCCTGATTGGCGCAGCCCAGCACGACGTCGTCAATCTGCGACCAGTCCAGACCCGGGTTCCGCTCCTGCAGCGCGGTCATGCAGTGCGCGGCGAGATCGTCGGGCCGCACGCGGGACAGTGCCCCCCCATAGCGGCCAATCGGTGTCCGTTGCGCATCACAGATAAAAGCCTGCATCTCGTTCCTCCCATTCGCAGGACCTAGCTAACAGAGACAGTGATTCCCCGCAACAAAATGTTACGCCCTGAGGAGTTGGTGCGGTGATGTGTAACGAATGAGGCGCCGAGAACCTGCGGATTGAATGGTTCCGTGGCCGTTTGAACTGGGCTTTTCGCCCAAGCGCTTCAAAGCTTAGGCGCGACTTGCCCGATATCAGAGCGGATCGCATTCCCTGCAATCCACAGCAATACGCGTCTGAGGGGCTGAAATTATCCTCGCCCGACGGGCGGGTCGCATTGGAAAGTCGTGCGATGAAGAAGCCTGCGCGACCCTGCATAATCATTCGTTGCATAATGGAGGGTCATTCTGTTGTCCCAGACTACGACATCACCCTCACACCACTTGTGGCGCATGGAGAAGTCGGGGCGCGTTGCATGCCTGTATATCTGTTCGAGAAACGGGCGGCTTTCCTCTTCTGTCATGCCGTCAAACCGCGTCGTGTAAATCGGATTGACGAAGAGCGCCCGTTTGCCGGTTTCGGGGTCGGTCACCACCGCCGGATGCAGGATTTCGCGGTCTGCGTTTGGGTCGCCACGGGACATCTTGATCGACCCCCCGGCCTGTTCCTTTTTCGGCGGCGCATGCTTGACTCCATAGGGCTTGCCGACATGGACGGCCAGACTCGACTCGAGGAAGGTGGTCAAATGTGCTGGCAGGCTTTCATAGGCCGCAACCTGGCTAGACCAGACTGTGTCGCCGCCAACGGCAGGGATTTCGACCGCTGCAAGCACCGAACCTGCCGGAGGATTTTCCAGAAAGCTGAAATCACTGTGCCATTCGCCTCCGAAGACCCCGCCACTCGTTTCGTGAGCCTCTTTCAGCACTGCGATGACGGCAGGATCCTCTGGTGTTGCTGCGACGTAAGGCAGGTGCATCAGTTGGCCGAACACCTCGGTCAGACGCTTCTGCTCAGAGAGGCTTAGGGGCTGGCTGCGAAACACCAGCACATGGTGGGTAGCCAGAGCATTGCGCAGGGCGGCCTGTAGATCAGGGTCGTCGAGCGCGCGCAGGTCCGCGCCAGAAATCTCTGCGCCGATGAAGCCAGTGAGGCGTTTGATCTGAAGCATGGCCGATATCTCCAACGTGTCGGACAGACTGTGGTTGACGCCAATCCAGCCCCCGCGTCCTGTGATGTCAACACGGATTCATCTGCGGTACCGTCACTGCCGAGCGTAACAATTATCGCGGTGCAGTCACGCCGGTAATGCTTGTTGACGGCGCCGAAGGCTGGGCTTGGCCAATAGCAGCGCGGCCCATACGCGGGAAAGACCCGGTGGTTGGCGTGAATCGGCGGAGGTTGACGCAACGATCTGGAGGAGGGCGTTTGGGTGGATATGGCACGGGATTAATGCAGGAAATCTCAGGCCAATGACACTTATCGCACTTAAATGGTGCCCAGGAGAGGACTCGAACCTCCACGTCCATACAGACACTAGCACCTGAAGCTAGCGCGTCTACCAATTCCGCCACCTGGGCAGGTGTCGTCGTGCCAGCGGCGTTTAAGCCCAGCTTTGGGGGGTGTCAAACGAAAACTTGTACGCTTCGCGGCGATTTGGCGACTTGCCCGCGCAAAGGCCGCCGATTAAATGCACCAAAGCAGCCATGAAGGAGCGCACAGCATGAAACTGGTCACAATTTTTGGCGGATCGGGCTTTGTGGGGCGGTATATCGCGTGGCGGCTGGCCAAGGAAGGCTGGCGGGTGCGGGTGGCTGTGCGGCGGCCCAATGAGGCGATGTTCGTCAAGCCCTACGGGGTGGTCGGGCAGGTCGAGCCGGTGCTGTGCAACATTCGCGATGACGCGTCGGTGGCCTCGGTGATGTCCGGGGCCGATGCGGTGGTGAACTGCGTGGGTATTCTGGCGCCCTCGGGCAAGAACACCTTCGATGCGGTGCAGTCGGAAGGCGCCGCGCGCGTGGCGCGTCTGGCCGCCGAGCATGGTGTCGCGCGGATGGTGCATGTCTCCGCCATCGGCGCGGATGCCGGGAGTGAAAGCGTCTATGCGCAGACCAAGGCCGCCGGGGAAGAGGCGGTGCTGAGATACATGCCGGGGGCGATGATCCTGCGGCCCTCGATCGTGTTCGGTCCCGAAGATCAGTTCTTCAACCGGTTTGCGAGCCTGTCGCGCTTGGGTCCGATCCTGCCTGTCGTCGGGGCCGAGACGAAGTTCCAGCCGGTCTATGTGGATGATGTCGCGCAGGCGGCCGTGCTTGGGGTCACGGGCAAGGCGCCGGGTGGGGTTTACGAGCTGGGCGGGCCCGATGTGGACAGCTTCCGCGAGTTGATGGAGCAGATGCTGCAGATCATCCGGCGCCGCAAGCTGATCGTCAACATTCCGTTCCCCGTGGCGCGGGTGATGGGGTTTGCCTTTGATATGCTCTCGACGCTCTCGGGCGGGCTGATCCCGGCGCAGATCACGCGCGATCAGGTGCGCAATCTGGCGAAGGACAATGTGGTGTCCGAGGGTGCGACCGGCTTTGCCGATCTCGGCATCACTCCGACTGCGCTCGAAGCGGTGCTGCCCGAGTACCTGTGGCGGTTCCGCCCCTCCGGGCAGTATAGCGATATCAAGCAAAGCGCGGGCAATCTGAAGGCCTGAACCGGCGACCGGCCAGTGCGTCAGGCGTAGGCGTAGACCAGCAGGACGGCGCCGAGGATGATCCGGTAGATCACATAGGGCGTGAAGCTCACCGATTTCAGCAGGCGCATCATCAGTGCCAACGCGAGAAACGCTGCGACGAAGGCGAAGAGCGCGGCGATGGCGGCGTCGCGGAACACCTGCGCGTCTGCCCCGGCAATGGCGTCCCCGGCGAGCAAAACACCGGAGGCGAGGATCGTCGGAATCGACATCAGCATGGCCAGACGGGCGCTGCCCTCGCGGTCATAGCCGAGCGCGCGGGCGGCGGTGATGGTGATGCCGGAGCGCGAGGTGCCCGGGATCAGGGCCAGCATTTGCGCCAGCCCCATCAGCGCGGCGTGTTTCATCGTCCATGTCTCTGCGGTGCGGTGCGCAAGGCCTGACTTGTCGGCCCAGTAGAGGACCAGACCGAAGAACAGCATGGTCCAGCCGATTACGGCGACGTTGCGCATCAGGTCGGTGAGGCCCGTGAGGTGCAAAAAGAGGCCGGCGAGGACAACGGGGATCGTGGCGATCAGCAGGCAGAGGGCGAGAAACGCGCCGGGGGTATCGATTCGCCCTGATGCGAGGCGGAAGGTTCCGAAGAGGGCGGCCCGGACATCGCTCCAGAAATAGGCGACCACGGCTATGAGGGTGCCCACATGCACGGCCACGTCGAGCGCGAGGCCCTGATCGTCCATGCCTGTCAGGCCCGGGAGCAAGATCAGGTGGCCTGATGAGGAGACCGGGAGGAACTCGGTCACGCCTTGGATCATGGCGAGGAGGAACAGGTGAAAGAGGGTCATCTGGTGGGGCGGGCTCCGGGGTCTTGGTTCATGTAGACGAGTGATGCGGGAGATGGAAACCGTGATTTAGGTCCGGATCGGACGTGTTTTCAGGTGCCAAGATCGCAATCTGCTGCGGTGCAGCAAAAAATTCCTCTAATTAGGTCAGTATGTCTGACTTTTAATCCATTTCAATCTGGATTAGCAGGGCGTTTCCAGTGGAGAGGATAGTCATGGCTGAGAATCCGATGCTCAAGTTCGTCACCGTACCACGCGACATGCCAACAAAGCGTGACGCCACGGAGCGGCGCACCGATTTCCATGAGATTTATGCCGAATACGCCGACACCAAGGCCAAAGAGCAGGCCGCGCGCTGTTCGCAATGTGGCGTGCCCTATTGCCAGACCCATTGCCCGCTGCACAACAACATCCCCGACTGGCTCATGCTGACCGCCGAGGGCCGCTTGCAGGAAGCCTATGAGCTCAGCCAAGCCACCAATACTTTCCCCGAAATCTGTGGCCGCATCTGCCCGCAGGACCGGCTCTGCGAAGGCAATTGCGTGATCGAGCAATCCGGCCACGGCACCGTCACCATCGGCGCGGTCGAAAAATACATCACCGACACCGCGTGGGAAAAAGGCTGGGTCAAGCCGATCACGCCGGTGCAGGAGCGCAGCGAGAGCGTCGGCATCATCGGCGCGGGGCCCGGCGGGCTGGCCGCCGCGGACGTGCTGCGCCGGGCCGGGGTGCAGGTGACGATCTATGACCGCTATGACCGCGCGGGCGGGCTGCTCACCTACGGGATTCCCGGCTTCAAGCTCGAAAAGGACGTGGTGATGCGCCGCAACGACCAGCTTGCCGAGGGCGGGGTCACGTTCGAGCTGAATTGTGACGTGGATGCCGCAAAATTCGCGGAGATTCACGGCAAGCATGATGCGGTGATCATCGCGACCGGCGTCTATAAATCCCGGGAACTACATATGCCTAACGGGGATGTGGACGGGATCGTGAAGGCCATCGACTTCCTGACCGCCTCGAACCGCAAGAGCTTTGGCGATGCGGTGCCAGAATACGACGACGGGCGGCTGAATGCCAGCGGCAAGCGGGTCGTGGTGATCGGCGGGGGCGACACCGCGATGGACTGTGTGCGCACGTCGATCCGCGAAGGGGCCACATCGGTGAAGTGCCTCTACCGCCGCGACCGGGCCAACATGCCGGGCTCGCAGCGCGAGGTGCAGAACGCCGAAGAAGAGGGCGTCGTGTTCGAGTGGCTCAGCGCGCCCAAGGGCTTTGCCGCAGCGGACGGCAAGGTCAGCGGCGTCATGGTGCAGAAGATGCGTCTCGGTGCGCCGGACGCCACCGGGCGGCAAGCGCCGGAGGTCATCGAGGGCGCGGATTACGTGGAAGACGCGGATATCGTCATCAAGGCGCTGGGCTTCGAGCCCGAGGACCTGCCGACGATGTTCGGCCAGCCTGATCTGGAAGTGACGCGCTGGGGCACTGTGAAGGCGGAATTCACCACCGGCAAGACCGCGATGGACAAGGTCTATGCGGTGGGCGACATCGTCCGGGGGGCCTCGCTGGTGGT
This sequence comes from uncultured Aliishimia sp., assembly GCA_965656085.1. GTDB lineage: Bacteria > Pseudomonadota > Alphaproteobacteria > Rhodobacterales > Rhodobacteraceae > Aliishimia. The sequence continues at coordinate 95,244 of CBFHJA010000006.1, forward strand.
CTGGGCGATCCGCGACGGGCGCGATTGTGCGTCAGCCATCCTGACCGAAATGGGTGCCGGGACGGGCGTCCTCGCTGCCGAGTAAACGTCTGGCAGGCGTATGGCACCGCGTATGGCAAGGCGTATGGCACCTGTACATACGCACGCCGCCAAAACGAATTGTTAAGGTCAGAGAAGCTGACCCACCAACAGAAACAACCCGCGCCACGGCGCTCACAAGGAGACACACCAATGACCAAATATGATGACGCATGGGTGAAGTCGGAAACAGCCAAGCGGGCCTATATGGCCGAGCACGGGCTCTGGGATGAGAGCGAAGAGCACTCCTCCTGCGGGGTGGGCCTCGTGGTCAATGTGGACGGCACCGCGACGCGGGCGGTGGTCGAGAACGGGATCAAGGCGCTGAAAGCGATCTGGCACCGGGGCGCGGTCGATGCCGACGGGATGACCGGGGACGGCGCGGGCATTCACGTGCAAATCCCGGTGCCGTTTTTCTATGACCAGATCGAGCGTACCGGGCACCAGCCGGACAAGACGCATCTCATCGCCGTCGGTCAGGTCTTCCTGCCGCGCACCGATTTCGGCGCGCAGGAAACCTGCCGGACCATCGTCGAGAGCGAAATCCTGCGGATGGGGCATCGCATCTATGGCTGGCGGCACGTGCCCGTGAACATCGAATGTCTAGGGGAAAAGGCCAACGCCACGCGCCCGGAGATCGAGCAGATCATAATCGCCAACAAGGCCGGGCTCGATGAGGAAGAATTCGAGCGTGAGCTTTACGTGATCCGCCGCCGGATCGAGAAAGCCGCCGCCGCCGCCGGGGTGGGCGAGCTTTACATCGCGTCGCTGTCCTGCCGGTCGATCATCTACAAGGGCATGATGCTCGCCGAGCAGGTGGCGGAGTTCTACCCCGACCTTCTGGATGAGCGCTTCGAGAGCGCCTTTGCGATCTATCACCAGCGCTATTCGACCAACACCTTCCCGCAATGGTGGCTCGCGCAGCCCTTCCGGATGCTCGCGCATAACGGCGAGATCAATACGCTGAAGGGCAACATCAACTGGATGAAGAGCCACGAAATCCGCATGGCCTCCGGCACCTTTGGCGAGATGGCCGAGGACATCAAGCCGATCGTGCCGGGCGGCTCGTCCGATAGCGCGGCGCTCGATGCGGTGTTCGAGGTGCTCGTGCGGGCCGGGCGCAATGCGCCTATGGCCAAGACGATGCTCGTGCCCGAATCGTGGTCCAAGCAAGCGGTGGAACTGCCGCAAGCGTGGCGGGACATGTATTCCTATTGCAACTCGGTGATGGAGCCATGGGACGGCCCCGCCGCGCTCGCGATGACCGATGGGCGCTGGGTCTGCGCCGGGCTCGACCGCAACGGGCTGCGGCCCATGCGCTATGTCGTGACCAGTGACGGGATGGTGATCGCCGGGTCCGAGGCCGGGATGGTGCCGCTGGATGAGGCCGGGATCGTCGAGAAAGGCGCGCTCGGGCCGGGGCAGATGCTCGCGGTGGACATGGCGGAGGGCAAGCTCTTCCACGATGAGGAGATCAAGGACACGCTCGCCGCCAGTCAGCCCTTCGGGGACTGGGTGGAGCGGATCACCGAGCTTGACGAGAAGCTCGCCGGTGTGACCGAGGCGCCGATGTTCGAGGGCGGGGAACTCAGGAAGCGGCAGATCGCGGCGGGGTACTCGATTGAAGAGGTCGAACAAATCCTCGTGCCGATGGCTGAGGACGCCAAGGAATCGCTGGCCTCGATGGGCGACGACACGCCCTCCGCCGTTCTGTCGAAGCAATACCGGCCGTTGAGCCATTATTTCCGGCAGAACTTTTCTCAGGTGACGAACCCGCCGATTGACAGCTTGCGCGAGTACCGGGTGATGAGCCTGAAGACGCGGTTCGGGAACCTCAAGAACGTGCTCGACGAGGACAGCTCGCAAACCGAGATCCACGTGCTCGACAGCCCCTTTGTCGGCAATGCGCAGTTCGACGAGGTGGTGCGGAGTTTCAATGCGCCGGTGAAGGTCATCGACTGTACTTTCGCGGCAGGGCAAGGCGCGCTCGATGCCGGGCTGAAGCGCATTCGGGAAGAGGCCGAGGACGCGGTGCGCTCGGGGGCCGGGCATATCGTGCTCACCGATCAGGAGAGCGGGCCGGGCAAGGTGGCGATGCCGATGATTCTGGCGACGTCCGCCGTGCATTCGCATCTGACGCGGCAGGGCCTGCGGACCTTCTGCTCGCTGAACGTGCGCTCTGCCGAGTGTATCGACCCGCATTATTTTGCCGTGCTGATCGGCTGCGGGGCCACGATTGTGAACGCCTATCTGGCGGAGGACACGCTCGCCGACCGGATCGGGCGGGGGCTGCTGGACGGCTCGCTGACCGAGGTGATGGCGCGGTATCGTAACGCCATTGATCAGGGTCTGCTGAAGATCATGGCGAAGATGGGGATTTCGGTCGTGTCGTCCTATCGCGGCGGGCTGAATTTCGAGGCCGTGGGGCTGAGCCGCGCCATGTGCGCCGAGTATTTCCCCGGCATGACCTCGCGGATTTCCGGGATCGGGATCAACGGTCTGCAAGGCAAGGCCGAGGAAGTGCACGCCAAGGGCTGGGAGAGCGGGCTCGATGTGCTGCCCATTGGCGGGTTCTACAAGGCGCGGAAGTCCGGCGAGACCCATGCGTGGGAAGCCACGTCGATGCACATGATGCAGATGGCCTGCAACAAGGCCTCCTATGCGATGTGGCAGCAATACTCCAAGAAGATGCAGTCAAACCCGCCGATCCATCTGCGGGACCTCTTGGACATGAAGCCCATCGGTGCGCCGGTGCCGCTTGAGGAGGTGGAAAGCATCACCTCGATCCGCAAGCGCTTCGTGACGCCGGGGATGTCGCTGGGCGCGCTGTCGCCCGAGGCCCACAAGACGCTGAACGTGGCGATGAACCGGATCGGGGCGAAGTCGGACAGCGGGGAAGGCGGAGAAGATCCGGCGCATTTCGTGCCGGAGCCCAATGGGGACAACCCGTCCGCGAAGATCAAGCAGGTGGCCTCGGGGCGCTTTGGTGTGACCGCCGAGTACCTCAACCAATGCGAGGAGTTGGAGATCAAGGTCGCGCAGGGCGCGAAGCCCGGCGAGGGTGGTCAGCTTCCGGGGATGAAAGTCACCGATCTGATCGCGCGGCTGCGGCACTCCACAAAAGGCGTGACCCTGATCTCGCCGCCGCCGCACCATGACATCTATTCAATCGAAGACCTCGCGCAGCTGATCTACGATCTCAAGCAGATCAACCCGCGCTGCAAAGTCACCGTGAAACTGGTGGCGTCCTCGGGCGTTGGCACGATTGCGGCCGGTGTGGCGAAGGCGAAGGCGGATGTGATCCTGATCTCGGGGCACAACGGCGGCACCGGGGCTTCTCCGGCGACCTCGATCAAATACGCGGGTCTGCCATGGGAAATGGGTCTCACCGAGGCCCATCAGGTGCTTGCGATGAACAAGCTTCGGGACCGGGTGACGCTGCGCACCGATGGCGGGCTGCGGACCGGGCGCGATATTGTCATGGCGGCGATGATGGGCGCGGAAGAGTACGGCATCGGGACAGCGGCGCTGATCGCGATGGGCTGCATCATGGTGCGCCAGTGCCAGTCCAACACCTGCCCGGTGGGCGTGTGTACGCAGGATGAGCGGCTGCGCGAGAAGTTCACCGGGAACGCGGACAAGGTGGTCAACCTGATCACCTTCTATGCCACCGAAGTGCGCGAGATTCTCGCCTCGCTGGGCGCGCGCTCGCTCGACGAGGTGATCGGGCGGGCCGATCTGCTGCGGCAGGTCTCGCGCGGCTCCGCGCATCTCGACGATCTGGACCTCAACCCGCTGCTGATCACGGTCGATGGGGCGCAGGAAATCGTCTATGACCGCTACAAGCCGCGCAACCCGGTGCCGGACACGCTGGATTCGGAAATCGTCAAGGACGCGCACCGTTTCCTCGAAGATGGCGAAAAGATGCAGCTCAGCTACGCGGTGCAGAACACGCACCGGACCGTGGGCACGCGCACATCGAGCCATATCGTCAAGCGCTTCGGGATGCGCAACGATCTGCAACCCGATCACCTGACCGTCAAGCTCACCGGCTCTGCCGGACAATCGCTGGGCGCGTTCGGGGCGCCGGGGCTCAAGATCGAAGTCAGCGGCGATGCCAATGACTATGTGGGCAAGGGGCTCTCGGGGGCGACCATCGTCGTGCGTCCGCCCATGGCCTCGCCGATCAACGCCTCGGAGAACACGATCATCGGCAACACCGTGCTCTATGGCGCGACCGGTGGGTATCTCTTCGCGGCAGGCCGGGCAGGCGAGCGCTTCGCCGTGCGCAACTCCGGCGCGCAGGTCGTGATCGAGGGCTGCGGATCGAACGGGTGCGAGTACATGACCGGCGGTGTCGCGGTGATCGTCGGCCCGATCGGGGCCAATTTCGGGGCCGGAATGACTGGCGGTATGGCCTATCTCTACGATCCCGAGGGCACCTCGCAGGCGCTGATGAACATGGAAACGCTGGTGACCGGGCCGGTCGTGCATCCGCATTGGCAGGCGCAGCTCGAAGGGCTGCTGAAGCGGCATCTGGAGGAGACCGGCTCGCGCAAGGTGGCCGATCTCCTGCAGCACTGGGATCTGGAGCAAGGCAATTTCGTGCAGGTCTGCCCCAAGGAGATGCTCGGCAAGCTGGCCGAGCCGCTGGGCTGGGATGATCTGGCGGTGCCGGCGGAGTAAGTGCCGCGCACGCAAACAAGCCACAGTTCAGGGCGGGGCATGTCCCCGCCCTACCTTTTTCCCCCACGCTTGGCCTATAGCTGGTGTATGGCAGAGACCAAGAAACCTTCGGTTGGCCGCAAGGCCCCGCGCGAATGTAAGCGCAAAGCCAAGGAGGAGCCGGTGCGGCGGTTCCGGCCTCTGCGCTGGCTCATGCGCTGGACTGTCCGGATGGCGCTGGTCGCGGTTGTCCTGCTGGGGCTGCTGATTGCGCTCTGGTCCGTGGTGAATCCGCCGACCACCTTCTACATGCTCAGTGAGACGCGGCGGCTGGGCGACATTGATCATCACTGGGTGCCGATGGAGGCGATTGCGCCTGTCATGGCGCGGTCTGTCGTGGCTGCCGAGGACGCCAATTTCTGCCTGCATTGGGGGCTCGATCTCGACGCGATCCAAACCGCCATCGAAGAGGGCGGCACGCGGGGCGGCTCGACCATCAGCCAGCAAGTCGTGAAGAACGTCTACCTGTGGCACGGGCGGTCTTATGTGCGCAAGCTGCTGGAGGCGCTGATCACGCCCGCTGTCGAGGCGGTCTGGAGCAAGCGGCGGATCGTGGAGGTCTATCTCAACATCGCCGAGTTCGATGAGGGCGTGTTCGGAATCGAGGCCGCCGCTTGGCATTATTTCCGCGTTGCGCCTGCCGATCTGAGCGCCGCGCAAGCCGCCCGGCTCGCCGCGCTCCTGCCTGCGCCGAAATCGCGGTCCGCCTCCGAGCCCTCGTCCTTCGTGCAGCGCCGTGCGGCGGCAATCCGTGATGGCGCTGCCACGATTGCCGCCGATGGGCGCGCGGCCTGTTTCGAGGATTGATCAACGCCCGCACCGCCTTGTAAGGAGAACGGGCACCCCCCACGCGCGAGACCCCGATGGCCCGACTGTTCCATGTTCCGCTCTCCCCCTTCTGCCGCAAGGTGCGGCTCGTCTTGGCGGAGAAGAAGATCGAAGTGGAGCTCGTCGAGGAGCGGTATTGGGAGCAAACGCCCGATTTCATGAAGCGCAATCCGGCGGGCAAGGTGCCCGTGCTGCGGCTTGATGGGCTGATGATGGCCGAGAGCACTCCGATTTGCGAATACATCGAAGACACCCGGCCCGAGCCGCCGCTGATGCCCAAGGACCCGGTGGGGCGCTATGAAGTGCGGCGGATCGTGAGTTGGTTCGACGACAAGTTCCACCACGAGGTCACGTCGAAACTGCTCTATGAGCGGGTGAACAAGAAGGTGATGAAGCAAGGCTACCCAGATTCGACGAACGTGAAGGCCGGGGCCAAGGCGATCAAGTATCATCTCGACTATATGGCGTGGCTGCTCGATCATCGGCGCTGGCTGGCGGGCGATGTGATGACGCTTGCCGATTTCGCCGCTGCCGCGCATCTGTCGGCGCTGGATTATACGTCGGACGTGGATTGGCACCGGTCGGAGGTCGTGAAGGACTGGTATGCGAAGATCAAATCGCGGCCTGCCTTCCGGTCGATTCTGGCCGATCAGATCCCCGGGCAGGCGCCGCCGGCGCATTATGCCGATCTGGATTTCTGATGGGTAAGGCTGGGGGCCAGCCCCCAGACCCCCGGGATATTTCCGGCCAAAGGAAAGCAGGGGCGCTGGACAAACGGGCCCTTGTTGCGCGCGCCTTGGAGGAAGGGTTTGTCTCGGCGCGGGTGTGTCGTCCCGATGCGGTGCCGGAGGTGATGGGGCGCTTGAAGGCCTTTTTAGAGGCTGGTTTTCACGGGCAGATGGTCTGGATGGCGGAGCGTGTTCATTGGCGCGGTGATCCGGCGGCGCTCTGGCCCGAGGCCCGCTCGGTGCTCATGCTGGCGGAGAGTTATGCGCCGGAGCATGACCCGCTGGAGATTTTGCGGCATCCGGACCGGGGGGCGATTTCGGTCTATGCGCAGAACAAGGATTATCATGATCTTGTCAAGAAGCGCCTAAAGCGGTTGGCGCGCTGGATGGTGGCGGAGACCGGGTGTCAGGTGAAGGTCTTCGTCGACACCGCGCCGGTGCCGGAAAAGGCGCTCGGGCAGGCGGCGGGGCTGGGCTGGCAGGGAAAGCATACCAATCTGCTGAGCCGACAATGGGGGAATTGGGCCTTTTTAGGGTCTGTTTTCACGACGCTGGAGCTGGAGCCTGACGCGCCAGAGGAAGATCATTGCGGCTCGTGCCGGGCTTGCTTGGATATCTGTCCGACGGATGCGTTCCCGGCGCCCTACCAGCTTGATGCGCGGCGCTGCATTTCTTATCTGACGATTGAGCACAAGGGGCCGGTGGCGCCGGAGTTGCGCGAAAAGATGGGCAACCGGATCTATGGCTGCGACGATTGTCTGGCGGTCTGCCCTTGGAACAAGTTCGCGGTGGCGGCGTCCGATCTGCGCTACGCGGCGCGCGACGATCTGAAGGCCCCAGCGCTTGCGGAGCTTGCCATGCTTGACGATTCTAGTTTTCGGGCGCGGTTCTCCGGCTCGCCGATCAAGCGGATCGGGCGGGATCGGTTCGTGCGCAATGTGCTCTATGCCATCGGCAACTCGGGCGATCCGTCCTTGCGGGCTGTGGCGCTGGCGCTGGTGAGCGATCCGGACCCCACCGTTGCCGATGCCGCGACATGGGCCGCGTCGCGTTTGGACCTGCCTGCGCCGCGTTAGCGCGCTATTTGCCTGCGAGACAAAGGAAAGGGGCACGGATGGCCATTGCTTTGGGAGTCGATACCGGTGGCACGTACACGGATGCGGTTCTGATAGAGGACGAGGCGCGGGTCATCGCCTCGGCGAAGGCGCTCACCACGCGGCACGATCTGGCCATCGGCGTGGGGCAGGCGGTGGGCGCGGTGCTGGAGGCGAGCGGCATTGCGCCGGAGCGCATCGCGATGGTGTCGCTCTCGACGACGCTCGCGACCAATGCGCTGGTTGAGGGGCAGGGCGGGCGCGTGGCGCTGATCTTCATCGGGTTCCGGGCGCAGGATCTGGACAAGCACGGGCTCACGGAGGCTTTGAAGGGCGACCCGGCGCTGGTGCTTGCGGGGGGGCATACCCATGCGGGCACGGAGGCGGTGGTGCTGGATGAAGAGGCTCTGATCGCCTTTTTAGAGACACATAAACGCGATGTGAGCGGCTTTGCGGTGGCCAGCCAATTCGCAGTGCGCAACCCGGCCCATGAGCTGCGCGCCATGGCGCTGGTGCGGGAGATCACCGGGCGGCCTGTGAGCGCGTCGCATCAGCTTTCGGCCAAGCTCGGCGGGCCGAAGCGCGCGATGACGGCGCTTCTGAACGCGCGGCTGATCGGCATGATCGACCGGCTGATTACCCGTGCGGAGACGCAATTGCAGGATATGGGCATTCCCGCGCCGATGATGGTCGTGCGCGGCGATGGGGCGTTGGTGAGTGCCGATCAGGCGCGGGAAAAGCCCATCGAGACCATTCTGAGTGGACCGGCCGCGTCCATTGTGGGGGCGTGCTGGATGACCGGGGCGGAGACCGCGCTGGTCAGCGACATTGGTGGGACGACCACGGATGTGGCGCTTCTGAGGGGCGGAAAGCCCAAGTTAGACCCTGATGGCGCGCAGGTCGGGGCGTATCGCACGATGGTTGAGGCGGTGGCGATGCGGACCACGGGGCTCGGCGGCGATAGCGAGGTGCATTTCCTCAGCGAAGGGCTCAAGGGCGGTGTGACGCTCGGGCCGCGCCGGGTGGTGCCGGTCTCGCTGATCGCGATGGATGCGCCGGGTCTGGTGCATGACACGCTCGATGCGCAGCTGCGCGCGCCCGCGCCGACTGAACACGATGGTCGGTTCGTGCGTGCCGTGCAGGGGATGCAGATCGAAGGGCTCGGGGCGCGCGAACAGGCTCTGTTCGAGCGGATTGGCGACGATATTCACCCGCTCGGGCACGTGCTTGTGACGCGGATGGATCACCCCGCCTTGCGGCGTCTCGTGGAGCGCGGGATCGTGCAGATCGCCGGGGCGACCCCGTCGGATGCCAGTCACGTGCTGGGTCAGCTTGATGCGTGGGACGCTGCGGCGGCGGAGAAGGCGATGGCCTTGCTGGGCCGGCGGCGCACGGGCGCCGGGGAGAAACTCGCGCCGGACCCTGCGGCGATGGCGCGGATCATCGTGGACAGGTTGGCGTATCAGACAGGATTGGCCTTGTTAGAGACTGCATTTGCCGAAGACAGTGGAGAGTTCGGTGCCGCCCCCGCCGATCTGGCGCGTGCGGCGTTGATGCAGGCGGGGCTGCGCGGACACCGGGACGTGGTGCGGATCGACACCGGGCTCGCGGTGCCGGTGATCGGGCTCGGGGCCTCTGCGCCCTCGTATTATCCGGCGGTCGGGGCCCTGATGGGCAGCGAGATGATCCTGCCGGAACATGCCGGGGTCGCCAATGCGATCGGCGCCGTCGTCGGGCGTGTCACCATGCGGCGGAGCGGCACCGTGACCGCGCCGAGCGAGGGGCTTTACCGGGTCCATCTCGACACAGGGCCGCGGGATTTTGCCGAAGAAGCGGCGGCTTTGTGCTTGTTAGAGACTGTTTTGCGTGAAGACACGGAGGCCCGGGCGCGGGCTGCCGGGGCGGGAGAAATTCAGGTGACTGTCGACCGGGATATCCGCAGGGCGCGCGCAGAGGCGCGGGAGGTTTTCGTGGAAGCCACCATTACGGTGGAAGCCGCCGGGCGGCCCCGGGTGGCGCTTGGCTAGCATTGGTGTATAGCGCGCCCATGACCGATCACACCCCAGCCCCTCTGCCGGATATCATCGACCGGGTTCTGGACGCCTGCGAAGGCGAGATCGTCACGATTGGCGAGATCGTGACCTCTGTTGGCCGGGGCGGTTTTGCGGCCTTGCTGCTCGTGCCAGCGGTGGCGGTGGCCACACCGCTGAGCGGCATCCCGTTCATGTCGTCCCTGATGGGGACGGTGATCGCGCTCGTGGCGGCGCAGATGCTCCTGCGGCGGCGGCATGTGTGGTTGCCGGGTTGGGTAACGCGGCGCGAGGTGCGGGCGCACCGGGTGCGTCGCGCCTTCGAGACGCTGCGCCCGACGATGGAATGGATCGAAGCGCGCACCCGGCAGCGGTTCACGGCGCTCATAAACGCACCGTTTAACATCGTCACGCAGGGACTATGCTTCCTGTCCGGTGCGATGATGCCGCTGTTGGAGTTTATCCCGTTCTCGTCGAGCGTTGTGGGGATTGGCGTGGTGTTCCTGACACTGGGCATGCTGACCCGCGACGGGCTGGTGGCTTTGCTCGCGCTGGTGCCCTATGCGGGCGGCGTTGCGCTGATTGCACAGGTGCTCTGAGGGGGCTATTTCGAGCGCAGTGCCTGATGTGACGGGCAGGAGCGGCCCTTTACTGTGGCTGCGCAGGCAGTCGACTGCGCGGGAACAAGCCACCATTCGTAGCAATAAGGCTCAGGACTAATGGATCCTGAGCCCAGTTATGGAGTGTGCCGCCTTAGCGTGTTTCAGCTCTAACTATCGTGCGCCGAAACGGGCGAACTCACGAGGCAAAAGCCCGCAATATCGGTCAGAGACCCTGTTCGGTGAACCGGATATCTGCAAAGTACTGGTTTGCCAGGGCTTGGATCGCCGCCGGGACCGTCCTTGAGAGCGACCGGTTCGTAAAATACGTTATTACCACCTTCGTGTCGTCTTTTGGGTGGCGGCAAATAATCAATTGTGTTTTAAAGAACGGCACTTCACCACCAGCACCAGAAGAAGAGCTCGGGTCCATGGCGACTGTCCGCAGCATGTTGCAGGCTTCTCCATTGACGCGGGTCGACGAGCGTTTCTCCGAAATGACGACTTGCCCTGAGGCACGCTGTATGGCACCTGCATTGTCAAAGCCAACATTCGATATTTCCCGATCCGAAAGCTGTCCGGAATTGCTCGCGATTTGGTCGATGCTGGTAGAAAATATCGTTTCTTCAACATCACTTGGCCCCGCTAATCCAAATTTAGCTCTAGTACTCGTCAGGCTCATGCGGCTCCAGCCCGGTGCATTTGGGGAGGCGCCCGACACGCCAACAACAGCATATCCGCTCCGCGAGGAGACAGGCTCAAGGGGCACTGTGCAGGCGGTTAGAAAAAGTGCAGCGACAGCGGTCACGAAGGCAAGACGGAGGGCGCCAGCTTTGGCGCGTAGGACGTGGGTCACAGGATAGTTCCTTATGAGGGTTGCAATGAACGCCAGAAATTTAGAGAAACTATTCCTGTCACGTCCTTGAGCTTCTGCTCCAAGGGTGCGCGCTAAAAAAGCTAGTCTGACTGTAGTGTCGGAAGAAGTATAGTGATATCAAGGTACAGGCGGTCAGCGACCACAACAAGTAGTATATACCGTACCTTGGCCTTTGCGTTGTGGTCAGCGACTATGCCGCACACTGTCGAGGTTGGCGCACAGTTCAGTGCATAGACGCTAACAGGGTGCCAGACCCTGTTTGATCCGGAAACTATCCGGACGGGCGCAGTTCTAGATCAGACCGTCTAATCTCGCCGCAGGGATGACTGTTTGCAGCTCGTTGCGCCTGTGCCCACGTGATCCCCCCCAGTCTTCTATTCATGCTCAGAAACAAGCGGCGTGCAGGGCTTTCGCAAAAGCGTGCAAGCAGCACGGTCCTAGCCCGCCCGCCCTGCAGGACCCCCCGTACGGAGCCCTGACACATTGGAGGCGCATATCGGCGCGTAGCGCCTATTCTGCGGCGCGTTTCGGCAAGACCCAACCTGCGCGCGGGAAGTGGCAGGTGTAGCCGTTGGGGACGCGTTCGAGGTAATCTTGATGTTCAGGCTCGGCCTCCCAGAAATCGCCCACGGGCTCGACTTCGGTGACCACCTTGCCCGGCCAGATGCCCGACGCCTCCACATCCGCAATCGTGTCGAGCGCGGTCTGTTTCTGCGCCTCGGACGTGTGGTAAATCGCCGAGCGGTAGCTCAGGCCGATATCGTTGCCTTGGCGGTTGAGCGTGGTCGGGTCATGGATCTGAAAGAAAAACTCCAGAAGCTGGCGATAGGTGATCTGCGCGGGATCGAACAGAATCTCGATCCCTTCGGCATGGGTGCCATGGTTGCGGTAGGTGGCGTTGGGAACATCCCCGCCGGTGTAGCCCACGCGGGTGTCGGTCACACCGGGGAGTTTGCGGATCAGGTCCTGCATGCCCCAGAAACAGCCCCCTGCCAGAACGGCGCGTTCAGTCGTGCTCATGCGATATCCTCCACTTGGTCGAGATATTGGCCATAGCCTTCCGCTTCCATGTCATCGCGATGCACGAAGCGGAGGGAGGCCGAGTTGATGCAGTAGCGCAGCCCGCCGCGGTCGGGCGGGCCATCGGGAAAGACGTGGCCGAGATGGCTGTCGGCATGTTTCGAGCGCACCTCGGTGCGGATCATGCCATGGGTCAGGTCGCGATGTTCGGTCACGTTGTCGATGGGTTTGGTAAAGCTCGGCCAGCCGCAGCCGCTCTCGTATTTGTCGGAGGAGGCGAAGAGCGGCTCGCCGGAGACGATATCCACGTAGATACCCGGCTCCTTGTTGTTCAGGTACTTGCCGGTGCCGGGACGTTCGGTCCCGCTCTCTTGGGTGACCCAGAATTCTTCCGGTGTGAGGTTTGCCAATGCGTCGGGGTCTTTTGTATAGGCGGCCATGCAATACTCCATGTGCTGTTGTCCCATATTTGGGGCCGTGGCGCGGAATTGCAAAGGGTGATCCGACACGTGATCCGACACCGCGAGCCATGCGTATCTTTCATAACTTGAGGAGGTTTCACATGATCCGCTTGATCGCTTGCGTGATGGGCATGTTGCTCGGTACTACCGTCATGGCCGCGCCGATGAGCCAGAGCTTCAACAATATTGATGGCGGTGTTCTGGACCTGTCCGACTGGGCCGGGCAGCCGGTGCTCGTCGTCAACACCGCCTCGCGCTGCGGGTTCACGGATCAGTACGAGGGGCTTCAGAAACTCTACGACACGTATCGTGACCGCGGGCTGGTTGTGCTGGCCGTTCCATCGGATGATTTCCGGCAGGAGTTGGACAGTGCCGACGCGGTCAAAGAGTTCTGCGAGTTGACCTATGGGATCGACATGCCGATGGCCGATATCACTCCGGTGATCGGGCCCGCCGCGCATCCGTTCTACCGCGAGGTGCGGGACGCGACGGGTTTCGAGCCGCGCTGGAATTTCAACAAGGTGCTCATCGCGCCCGATGGCACTGTGGCCGAGACATGGGGCAGTCGGACGCGCCCGATGAGCCGGTCGATCCGGTCGGCGGTGGAGGCCTCGCTGCGCAGGTAAGCCCGGGAGCCGCATCATGATGGCGCCGTGCGCTCTTTTCTGATAAATACCGTCAGAAAAGCAAGGGTGCCCGCATGACTCCCAAAGACAACACGCAAATCCCGCTCACGCAGGTCGATGCGCTGCTGCCGCAAGACATGGCGCGACTTGCCGAAAGCACCGGGGTCAAGAAGGCTGAGCAGGACTGGCACCGGCTGCTGGCGCTCAGTGCGCTGGCCGGGGCCTTTGTCGCGTTCGGAGCCAGTTTTGCCGCCGCGGTCACCGCCGGGGGCGGCGATGCACCACCCGGTCTGGTGAAACTCGCTGGCGGGTTCGCGTTCACGCTGGCCTACGTGCTGGCGATCGTCGGCGGCGCGGAGCTATTTACCACCAACAATCTGATGGTCATGGCATGGGCGCATGGTCGGTTGCCGCTGCGGCGTCTGTTCCGGGCTTGGGGCATCGTCTTTCTGGGCAATCTGGCGGGCGCGGCGAGCATGGCGGCGCTGCTGGTCTTTTCGGGGCGGCACATGGAAACCGGCGGGGCGCTTGGTGCGGAGTTGCTCAAATCAGCGCATATCATCAATGATCTGAGCCTCACCCACGCGTTCCTACTGGGGGTGCTCGGTAACAGTCTGCTCTGCCTCGGGGTCTGGCTGACCTATAGCGCACGCTCGACGGTGGACCGGATTCTGGCGCTGACACCGCCGGTCGCGGCGTTCTACGTTCTGGGGCTCGAACACGCGATTGCGGTTATGTTCTACCTGCCCTGCGCCACCTTCATCACACTTTTTGCAGAGCCTGCGTTCTGGCAGGTGCCGGAGGCTGTGCCGTTGATCGTGTCGAGTTCGGAGTTTCTGCGCGTGCTCATCCCCGTGACCTTCGGAAACATTCTTGGGGGCGGGGCGCTGGTGGCGCTGGTCTATTGGTTCGTGTACCTCGCGCCGAACCGGGATTGATGGGGACCGAGTTTAGGCCAAGGCCGTGTGAAGAAAGCGCCGCATGGCATGTTCGGAGGGCTCGTTCACAATCCGGGCCACTTCTTCGCCACCGCGCATCGCGACCAGCGTGGAGCGGCGTTCGACTTTCAGGCTTTCTGTCCATTGCGCGCGGGCGAACGTGTCCCAATCCACGTCGATGAAGGTCAGCGCGCTATAGCGCGGCTCCTCGGCGAGCAATTTCTCCAAGATCTCGCGTTTCATCTGGCAGGTGAGCGACCATGAGGCGCGGAAATTGAGGACCACGCGCTCGCGTGTGTCGCGGATGTCCCGCCATGTCTGCGGCGCGTAGGTCAGCGGTGAATAGGCGAGACTAGGTTTGGCCGAGAGTGCGGCTGGCAGGGCCATCAGAAAGGTGCGGCGGTTCATCAATCGGTCTCCGGATAATGCAAACCGCAGGATATTGCGGAACCCGGCCATCTCAAGGAGAAAATCAGGCCTTTTGCTGCTTTGCCAGTTGCACGGCGAGAATTCCGACCGTGATGATCGCCACGCCCAGCATATCGCGGCCCGTGAGGGTCTCGCCCAGCACCACGGCGGCCACGGCAACGCCGAAGAACGGGTTGAGGAAGTGGAACGTGGCCGCCTTCACGGCGCCGATGCGTTCGACCAGTTTGAACCAGATCCATGTCGCAAGAAGGCCGGGGAAGAAGGTCGTGTAGAGAAAGGCAATCGCCAGTTCGGGGGTCGGGTTGACTTCGATGGTTTCGGTGAGCGTGGAGGCGATTGCGAGCACAATCGCACCGACGAACATCTGCAAGCCGACGATCATCATCAGGTTGCCCCCCGAGGACGCGCCGCGCATCATCAGGGTCGCGACCGTGAGGGCCACCGCGCCGATCACGCAGAGGGCAAGGCCGTAGAGGTCCGCGCCGCCGCCGATGCGGGCCGTCATGATCAGCGCGACCCCGGCAAAGCCCAGCACCAGCCCGGCGAGACCGAGGGCAGGCAGGCGTTCGCGCAGGATCAGCCATGTGGCGAAGGCGACCATGAGCGGCATGGTGGAGGCGATGATCGAGGCCAGCCCCGCCTCGATGGTCTGCATCGCAACGAAATTGAGGCCGAGATACATCGCGTTCTGGCAGACCCCGAAGATGATGGTGGCGCGCCACTGGCCCGGTGTCAGGCGCCATGACTGGCCCAATGCGCGGGCGATGGCGACGCCGATCAGGCCCGACAGGAAAAAGCGCAGGGCGAGCGAGGCCAAGGGTGGGGCATCGGCCACGATGATCCGGGCGGAGGAGAAGGCCGACGACCAGATCAGGGCGAAGGCGAGCCCCATGCCGATGGCGCGCAAGTCGAGTGTCATGTCAGAAGTCATCAAAAAAGGCCGCCCGTTCGGGGCGACCTTTTCGAAACTTGTCGGTGAGCGCAAGCTCAGCCGTTGACGCTGTCCTTGAGGGCCTTGGCGATGGTCATCTTGACCACCTTGTCGGCTTCCTTCTTGAACTGCTCGCCGGTCGCGGGGTTGCGGACCATGCGCTCGGGACGCTCGCGGCAGTAGATCTTGCCAACACCGGGAAGGGTCACGGCACCGCCGCCGCTGACTTCCTTGGTGATGATGCCGGTGATCGCGTCGAGGGCTGCGCCGGCGGATTTCTTGTCAGTGCCCATTTCTTCCGCCAGAGCGGCGACGAGTTGGGTCTTGGTCATGGGTTTGGCCATTGTTGTCTCCTTTGTGTGCCCGAACTCTAGGGCCTCATTTCGAGACAATAACGTCATATGGTGGGTGCGCACAACAAATAGTGGCATCGAAAACCGGGGAAAAGTGCCGTTTTCCGCTGTTTTTAGGGTGTTTGCCAAGGGGTGTGGGCGTTTTGCTACAAAAACGCTGTCTCGTCAAACGAGCGCAGCTTGCGGCTGTGAATTCGTTCGAGGGGCATGTCGCGCAGCCGCTCCATGGCACGGATGCCGATTTTCAGGTGCCGGGCGACCTGTGTCTTGTAGAAATCCGAGGCCATGCCGGGCAGTTTCAACTCCCCGTGCAGCGGCTTGTCGGACACGCAGAGCAGCGTGCCATAGGGGACCCGGAAGCGGTAGCCATTGGCGGCAATCGTGGCGCTTTCCATGTCGAGCGCAATCGCGCGGGACTGGCTGAGGCGCTGCACCGGGCCCTGATGCTCGCGCAGCTCCCAATTGCGATTGTCGATCGTCGCCACCGTGCCGGTGCGCATTACGCGCTTGAGCTCATAGCCCTTGAGCGCCGTCACTTCGGCCACCGCTTCTTCAAGGGCGATCTGGATCTCTGCCAGCGCCGGGATCGGAACCCAGACCGGCAAATCATCGTCGAGCACGTGATCTTCGCGCAGATAGGCATGGGCCAGCACGAAATCGCCAAGGGCCTGAGAGTTCCGCAGCCCGGCGCAGTGGCCGACCATGAGCCACGCATGGGGGCGCAGGACCGCGATATGGTCGGTTGCGGTCTTCGCGTTGGACGGGCCGACGCCGATATTCACCAGCGTGATGCCAGAGCCGCCCGGACGTTTGAGGTGATAGGTCGGCATCTGTGGCAGCTTGGCCGGCTGTGTAAGCGGTGCGCCGCCTTCGGTGATGATCTGGTTGCCGGTGGAGACGAACGCCGTGTAGCCGCTTGCGGGGTCTGCCAGTTGCGCTCGGGCGAACGCTTCGAATTCCTGCACGTAGAACTGGTAGTTGGTGAACAGAACGTAGTTTTGGAAATGCTCCGGGGCGGTGGCGGTGTAATGTTCCAGCCGTGCCAGCGAGTAGTCGACACGCTGCGCGGTGAACGGCGCGAGCGGGCCGGGCCCTGCACCGCCGGGCAGCGTGCCGTTGACGATGTCGTCATTCGTGGTGGACAGGTCCGGCACATCGAACACATCGCGCAGGATGAAATTGCCTGCGCCTTCCTGTGGCACAGACATGTCGCTGCCCAAGGCGAAATGCAGCGGGATCGGCGTTGTCGAGGGGCCGATCTCGACCGGCTGGTCGTGGTTCTCGATCAGCAGTCCGATCTGCTGGATCAGGTAATTGCGGAACAGGTCCGGCCGCGTGATCGTGCTCGCATAGCTGCCGGGCATGGAGACATGGCCGAACGACAGCCTTGTGTCCACCTGGGCATGGGTCAGGGTGCGAAATCGCACCTCCGGGTAGAAAGCGCGGATGCGGACAGGGGGTGCGCCGTCTCGTATCGCGCGGCTGAAGTGATCCCGCAGGAACTCCGTTGCCTCGGCGTAGAGCGCGATCAATTGGTCCACAGCGGCGGTCGCATCGTCAAAGAGATCGGCAAGCGGGGCGCTCGGGGTTTCTACACCGCTCATGCGAGGGGCTCGAAAACGGGTATGAAGTCGAAGCTGCGCACATCGACCAGGCCCAGATCGGACAGTCGCAATTCCGGGATCACGACGAGGGCCAGAAGCGAGTGCTGCATGTTGGCGTTGTTCAGTGTGCAGCCGCAATCGCGCATCGCCGCGATCAACGCGTCGGCCTTGGCGGCGACCTCGGTTGCGGGGCTGTCGGACATCAACCCGGCGATCGGCAAGGCAACCAGCGCCTGCTCTGTGCCGTCCTTGTAGAGGCACATGCCGCCGCCCACTTCGGCCAATCGGTTCGCCGCCAGCGCCATTTCCGTGCGGTCCGTGCCGACGACGATCATGTGGTGACTGTCATGGGCCACGGTAGAGGCCAGCGCCATCTTGCCCTGATAGCCGAAGCCCGACACGAAGGCATTGGTGACGCCCCCGGTGGCGCGGTGGCGCTCGACAAGCGCGATCTGGCAGGTGTCGCCGTCAGGTTCCACAAGGCCGTCTTGCACCCGCAAATCTCTTTGTAGAGCCTTTGTCGGCGCCTGATTTTCCACCACGCCGATCACATTGGCGCGCACCGCGTTGGCGCCTTCCGGGGCCTTGATCTCGAAATCCTGTGCGGTGAGGGCATGGCCGAGATGCACGGTCTGCCGCGCGGTGTCCGGCCAGTCGTAATGCGGGCACTCGGTGGCCAATTCGCCTTTGATAGAGACTGTTTTTCCGCGCGCGATGACCTGTTCGATTGGCAGCGTCCGCAAATCGGAGGTCAGGATCACATCTGCGCGGCGGCCCGGCGTGAGCGAGCCAAGTTCGCGTTCCAGCCCGAAATGGATTGCTGTGTTCACCGTGGCCATTTGCAGTGCCACCAGCGGGTCGCAGCCGCAGTCGATGGCGTGGCGCACCACGCGGTTCATGTGGCCTTCGTTCACCAGCGTGCCAGAGTGGCAATCATCGGTGCAGAGGATGAAGTTGCGCGGATCGAGACCCTTCTCGGTGATCGCGGTGATCTGGCTCTCCACATCGTACCATGCAGAGCCCAGCCGCAGCATGGCGCGCATCCCTTGACGGGTGCGCGCAATCGCGTCTGCCTCGCAGGTGCCCTCATGGTCGTCTGCTGGGCCGCCAGCCACATAGGCTGCGAAATCAGGCCCTAAATTTGGGGAAGCGTAGTGTCCACCCACGGTCTTGCCCGCCGCTTGCGTGGCGGCGATCTCCGCGAGCATCTTGGGATCGGCATGGGCGACGCCGGGGAAATTCATCATCTCACCGAGGCCGATAATGCCGGGCCATGTCATCGCCTCGGCCACGTCTTCGGGGGTGATCTCGTAGCCAGTGGTCTCCAGCCCCGGCGCAGAGGGCGCGCAGGAGGGCATTTGCGTGAAGATGTTGATCGGTTGCAGCAGGGCCTCGTCATGCATCATGCGCACGCCCGCAAGGCCAAGGACATTGGCGATCTCGTGGGGGTCTGTGAACATGGTCGTGGTGCCATGGGGGATCACCGCACGGGCGAATTCGGCAGGCGTGAGCATGCCGCTTTCGATATGCATGTGCCCGTCGCAGAGGCCGGGGATCATGTAGCGCCCGTCCGCGTCGATGATCTCGGTCTGCGGGCCAGTGCAATAGGATGCATCGGGCACCACGCAGGCGATCCGGCCCTTGGCGATGGCGATGTCATGGCCGGGCAGGATTTCACGTGTGTGGACGTTCACCCATGTGCCGCCTTTGATCACGGTTTCGGCAGGCGCGCGACCGGCTGCGACGGTGATCAGATCGGCCGCAACGTCTTGCCAGGCGGGGACTGTTTTGTGAGTCATGGCAGAAGTGTTTCGCGAATTGCGAAAGGGCGCAAGCGGTTAAAGCTAGACTCAGGCAAATATATCAGCAAGTCTGACCTTGTTTTGAGAGGGAGGGCGTTCAGATGGACTACGAAACGGTCGATGCCGAGAGTTTCGGCGCCAGTTTGCAGGGGATCGGGCTCAACCTACTGGTGCGGGATGTTTTGGCCGAATGTGCCTTTTTAGAGGCAGTTTTCGGGATGAAGGCGCATCAAGCCACCAAGGATTTTGCGATCATCACCCACGGAGCGGCGGTGTTTCAGTTGCACAGCGACGGAACCTATCATTCGCACCCGCTGCTTGGTCTCCTGCCGGAAGGGCCGCCGCGTGGGGCCGGGATCGAAATCAGGCTCTACGGCACCGATCCGGACAGTGCTGCCGCGCGGGCCGAGGCCGCAGGGGCAACCGTGCTCGACGCCGCGACGAACAAGCCGCACGGGCTGCGCGAGGCCTATATTCTGTGCGAGAACGGCTATGCTTGGGTCCCGTCCGTTCCGAAGCCGGCAGCGCCATAGAACGCCGCAAGTTCGCGACGCAACCATCCTGTGAAGGCTTGGGCCTGTGGCATCGCTTGGGCTTGCGGCGTTTGGATCAGGTAATAGGCCTCTTGCATCGGGGCGCGGTGCGCAAAGGGGGCAATAAGCAGGCCTTGGGTGATCAGGCGCCGCGCAATGGCGTCGTGGGCAAGGCACAGCCCGTTTCCCGCCATCGCGGCAGCGAGGGCCACCGAATACGTCGAGGCATAGGTGACAGGTGGGTTTGGCCAGTTTAGACCCTGTTCTTCGGCCCAGACTGCCCATGTGCCCATCATGTTCATGCAGTCGAACAGAGGCTGCTCGGCGAGCGTATCGAGCGTCACCGCGTGGCCCGGGGCGCGGACCGGGTAATACACGTCGCGCGCGATCAGCTCGGCATGGACCATGTCTGAAGGCCGCAGCGAAAAGCGGATCTCCACATCCGCACCTTGTGCCATATCGCGCGGTTCCCAAAGCTCCGTCGTGATTTGCAACCGCAGGTCCGGATGCGCCTGCGCCAGCTTGCCGAGACGCGGGGCGAGCCAATGGATCGCGAAGGTCAGGTTGCACTGGACCCGCAACACATCTCCATGTGGCTGCGTGACCGCGCGGGTGCCTTGCGCAAGAGTGCGGAAGGCGTCGCGCACCACTGGCAGATAGGACAGACCGGTCTGCGTCAGTTCGAGCGCGCGCGCCCGGCGGTGGAACAGCGGTGCGCCCATGAACGCTTCGAGGGACTTGATCTGCTGAGAGACCGCGCTTTGGGTCATGTTGAGATCGCGCGCCGCGCCGGTAAAGGACAGGTTGCGGGCGGAGGCTTCGAAGGCGCGGAGCCAGTTCAGCGGCGGCAGATCACTTTTCATAATCAATCTATAAGCTGAGCTACTGCCCAGAGGCAAAATTATTCGTTGGTCACGGCGCGACCTGCGAGGCACCATCGCGCGTGACATGAAACCAAGGGGAGTCCGTCACATGACCGTCACCAACCTGCGCCCGAATATGGATTACTGGCAGGAGCGCGTCGACATGGCCGCCGCCTTCCGCTGGACCGCCCGTTTGAACATGCATGAGGCAGTGGCGAACCACTTCTCGCTCTCGGTCAACGAGGACGGCACGCAATTCCTGATGAACCCGAACCAGAAGCATTTCTCGCGCATCAAGGCGAGCGACTTGCTCTTGCTCGACGCAAACGATCCCGAGACGATGGAAGGCCCCGACGCGCCCGACCCGACCGCGTGGGGGCTGCACGGCTCGCTGCACCGCCTCTGCCCGCACGCGCGCTGTGCCATGCATGTCCATTCGATCCACGCCACCGTGCTCGCCAGCCTCGCCGACAGCCGCCTTTTGCCCATCGATCAGAATACCGCGATCTTCTTCAACCGCTATGCGATTGACGAGCAATATGGGGGCCTCGCTTTCGAGGAAGAGGGCAAACGCTGCGCCGAATTGCTCGCCGATCCGAAGAAGAAGGTGCTGATCATGGGCAATCATGGGGTGATGGTGATTGGCGACAGTGTGGCGGAGACCTTCAACAGGATGTACTATTTTGAGCGTGCGGCCGAGACCTATATCCGCGCGCTGCAAACCGGCCAAAAGCTCCGCGTGCTCTCGGACGAGATCGCCGAAAAGGCCGCGCAGGAGCAGGAAGGCTATCCCGGGCAGGCAGATAAGCATTTGTCGGAACTCAAGGCGATTCTCGATGATGACGGCAGCGACTACGCTTCCTGAAACCTGTTTTTCGGGATGGTTTGGCTGTTGAGAGAGGCCACGCGATGAGCGAGTGGAACCACACACCGGATTTACCGCTGCGGGTGAACCCGCTTTTCGAACGCCCGCTCATCTGGAGGGACGTGGTGATGTGGTATGTCGGGGCCTGGCTGCCGCTCACGGCAAACGGGGCCATCGTGCTGCTCGCGGTGCTGTCATATCTGACCTTCAGCCCCTCCCTCGCGGAGGCCGCCGTGCCGGGGCTTTGGATGGTGGAGATCCTGCTTCGGAATGCCGTGATCGTGGCGCTGCTTGCTGGCACGTTGCACTACGTCTTTCACGGCGCCAAGGCGCAGGGGCTGGATCACAAATACGACAAGCGCCCTTTTCCGCGCGTGGGGCGTGCGTTCACGATGGGCGATCAGCTCAAGGACAATGTGTTCTGGACGATGTGCTCGGCGGTGCCGATCTGGTCGGCCTATGAAATCCTGATCTGGATGGGACTCGCTCATGGCTGGGTGACACCGACCAGTTTTGCCACGCATCCTGTGTGGTTCGTGGCGGTGTTCTTCTTGATCCCGATCTGGGAGAGCTTCTATTTCTACTGGATTCACCGGCTCCTGCACCTGCCGATCTTTTACCGCTTTCACGCCCTGCACCACCGCAACACCGATATCGGGCCGTGGTCGGGCCTGTCGATGCATCCCGTGGAGCATCTGTTCTATTTCGGCACGGCGCTGATCCATTTCGTGGTGCCGACGCATCCGCTGCATGTGATTGCGCATCTGATGTTCTATGGGCTCTACGCGATCACCACGCATACGGGCTTCGAGGGTGTTTGGGCCGGTGGGCGGAAACGGCTGCATTTGGGCAATTTCCATCACCAGATGCATCACCGCTATTTCGAGTGCAATTACGGCACGCTCGAAGTGCCATGGGACACGCTTTTCGGCACGTTCCATGATGGCACGCCTGAGGCCAAGGCGGCGATGCGCGAACGGCTCAAGGAGCACAAACGCGCATGAACGTTCTTTTTCTGATGGTCGACGAGATGGCATGGTGGGCGCTCGGCCATGTGAGTCCGGACATCCACACGCCCAATATCGACCGGCTCGCGGCGCGCGGTCAGCGCTTCACGCAGGCCTATACCCCGTTGCCGATTTGCGTGCCTGCGCGGGCGGCGATTGCGACAGGGCGCGAGGTGCGTGAAACGGGCTGCTGGTCCAGCGCCGAGGCCTATGACGGCACAGTGCGCGGCTGGGCCCATGCGGTGCGGGATGCGGGAATGGACTGCGTGTCCTTTGGCAAGTTGCATTACCTCAATAGCGAGGTCGATACCGGATTTTCCCGGCAGGTGGAGGCGCTGCACATTCCCGGTGGCGTGGGCTGGACGCGTGGGCTCTTGCGCAAACCGCTCTGCGACTATGCCCCGACGCCCGAGCTTGCGGAACATATCGGGCCGGGCTCGACCGCCTATCACGAGTTTGACCGCCGGGTTGCGGCGGCGGCGTGCAGCTGGCTTGCGGAGCCTGCGCGCAAGGATGCACCATGGTGCGCCTTCGTGTCCTTTCTGTCGCCGCATTATCCGCTGATTGCGCCGCCGGAGGATTTGGCGCGCTATCGTGCGACAGATTATGAAGCGGAAGCCGAGACCGTGCCGGATCATCCCGTCTTGCAGCAAATGTGGGAGTTCTGGGACCACGACCGGTACTTCACGCCCGAAAGGCGCGGCGTGGCCCATGCCAGCTACCGCGCTCTTTGCACCTTCGTGGATCGTGAAGTAGGCCGGGTGTTGGACGCGCTGGAGCAAAGCGGGCAGGCGGAGGACACGCTGGTGCTCTTCACCTCCGATCATGGCGACATGATGGGCCAGCACGGGTTCTGGGTGAAATCGGTGATGTATGACAGCTCCGCGCGGGTGCCGCTGATCATGGCGGGGCCGGGCATTGGGCCGGGCGCGTGGGAGGCGCCGGTGAGCCTGATCGACTTTGCGCCGACGATCTGCGGGGCCTTGGGGGTGACATGCGAGGGCGCGTCCGGTGTGGATCTGATGGCGCCGCTGCCGGACCGGGCGGTGCTGTCGGAGTATCACGATGGCGGCGCGCCTGTCGGGATCACAATGCTGCGTTGGGATCGCTGGAAACTGGTGCACTACGCCGAAGGACAGCCGCCGCAACTATTTGATATGGACGCCGATCCCGAGGAGCGCACCGATCTGCATCAATCGGACCCGGATGTGCTGGCTGAGGGCATGGCGCGCCTGACCGCAGTCATGGACCCGAACGCTGTGAATGCACAAGCGCATGCGGATCAATCGGCCAAAATCGACGCTCTCGGGGGCCGCGATGCGATCCTCGATATGGACCAATGGAACTACACCCCGGCGGAAGGGGCAGAAGGATAATCCCATGCAATACGGCCTGACAGAAGAGCAGGAGATGATCGCAAGCACCGTGCGGAGCTTTGTCGAGAAGGAAATCTACCCGCATGAGGAGCTTGTGGAGCGCACCAGTGAGGTGCCGCAGGAGATCGCCGAGGAGATCAAGCGCAAGACCATCGAGCTTGGGTTCTATGCCTGTAACTTCCCCGAAAGTGTTGGGGCGGCAGGGCTCAACCATGTGGAGTTTGCGCTGGTGGAGCGCGAGCTGGGGCGGGGGTCGATGGCGCTCAACCACTTCTTCGGACGGCCCCAGAACATCCTGATGGCCTGCGAAGGCGAGCAAATCGAGCGCTACCTGATGCCCGCCGTGCGCGGCGAGCGGATGGACGCGCTCGCCATGACGGAACCCGGGGCCGGGTCGGACGTGCGCGGCATGAAATGCGCGGCGGTGCGCGATGGCGGTGACTGGGTTGTGAACGGGACGAAGCATTTCATCTCCGGGGCCGATCACGCGGATTTCCTGATCGTCTTCGTGGCCACAGGAGAGGACCAGACACTGAAAGGACCAAAGAAGCGGATTACCTGTTTTCTCGTTGATCGCGGCCATCCCGGTTTCACGATCCGCGACGGGTACAAATCCGTCAGCCACCGGGGCTACAAGAACATGATCCTCGAATTCGACGATTGCCGCCTTCCAGACAGTGCCGTGCTCGGCGAGGTCGATGGCGGGTTCGAGGTGATGAACACATGGCTCTATGCCACGCGGATCACCGTGGCGACCATGAGCGTGGGGCGGGCTCGGCGTGTGTTCGACTATGCGCTGGACTATGCCGCCAGCCGGGAGCAATTCGGCCAGCCCATCGGCAAGTTTCAGGGCGTGAGCTTCCAGCTTGCGGACATGATCACGGAGATCGACGCGGGTGACCTGCTGACCCTCGCGGCGGCCGATCGGCTCGACAAGGGGCTGCCCGCCAATCGCGAGATCGCCTCGGCCAAGCTCTATGCCAGCGAGATGCTCGCGCGAGTTACGGATGCGGCGATCCAGATCCATGGCGGGATGGGGCTGATGGACGACTATCCGCTGGAGCGGTTCTGGCGCGATGCGCGGGTGGAGCGGATCTGGGACGGGACGTCGGAGATTCAGCGTCACATCATCAGTCGGGATCTCTTGCGGACCCTTGGTGCATGAACGGAGTTCGAATGGGCTGCGCCAATAGGGTGGATGCGAGGGCTCTGCCCTCGCGCTCCCGAGGTATTTTTAACCCAAAGAAAACCAAGGACGCGCGATGCGGGACCTGATGCGCCTGTTCAAGGCCCGGTCTATCGCGGTCGTTGGCGGTGGCGCATGGTGCGCGTCGATCATCGGGGCCGCCCGCCGGATCGGCTACACTGGGGACATCTTTCCCGTGCACCCGAGCGGCAAAGAAATCGCCGGGCTCTCTGCGGTCAAATCTCTGCGCGACTGGCCTGGGCAGATCGATGGCGCGTTCATCGGTGTGAACCGGCACGCGACGCTCGGTATTGTCTCCGAACTGCGCGATCTTGGCGCGGGCGGTGCGATCTGCTTTGCCTCAGGCTTTTCGGAAGCGGCGGCGGAGGATGGCGGCAGCACCGATTTGCAGGCCGATCTCGTCGCGCGGGCGGGCCATATGCCCATATTAGGGCCCAATTGCTACGGGTTCATCAATGCGCTGGACCGGGTCGCGATCTGGCCGGACCAGCACGGGATGGAGCCCGTCGAGCGCGGTGTCGCGATCTTGACGCAAAGCTCCAACATCGCGATCAACCTGACCATGCAAACCCGCGCGCTTCCCATCGCCTATATGGTGACGTGCGGAAACATGGCTCAGACCACGCAAGCGCAGATCGCCCTTGATCTGTTGGACGATCCACGGGTGACGGTGATCGGGCTGCATATCGAAGGCTTCGGCGATACGGCTTTGTGGCACAGGCTCGCGGTGAAGGCAGCCAAGCGGGGCGTGCCCTTGGTTGCGATCAAGGTGGGGCGGTCGGAGCAGGCGCAGCACGCGACCGTCTCACATACGGCGTCGCTGGCGGGCAGCGATGCCGGTGCGGAGGCGCTTCTATCGCGGCTTGGGATTGCCCGCGTGGACGACCTGCCGACATTTCTCGAAACGCTCAAGCTCCTGCACGTCGCGGGGCGCTTGCCCAGCAACACGATCAGTTCGATCAGCTGCTCGGGCGGCGAGGCCAGCCTGATCGCCGACCTCGCGGGGCATCGCGATCTGGTTGTGCCGCCGCTGACACAAGAGCAGAAACAGGCGCTAAAGGATGCTTTAGGGCCGATGGTTGCCCTCGCCAATCCGCTCGACTACCACACCTATATTTGGCGCGATGCGGCAGCAATGACAGCGGCATGGCGTCCGATGGCGGCACCGCATATCGGGCTCACCCTGATCATCGTCGACTACCCTCTTACCGATGCCAGCGACTGGGTTTGCGCCACAGAGGCCGCGTTGGCGGTACGTGCGCAGACCGGGCGGCCTGTCGCTGTGGTGGCCAGTTTGCCGGAACTGATGCCGCGTGACATCGCCAAGCAGTTGATCGCCGGGGGCGTGGTGCCGCTTCAGGGGATGCGTGAAGCTCTGTGTGCGGCGGAAGCAGCAAGCCGGTCTTTGTCACTCAACCTCGGTCCGCCGCTTCCGAGCGGTGTTGTTGAGACGGAGCAGGTTCTCACAGAGGCCCACGCGAAATACGCGCTGTCAGCCTATGATCTCGACCTGCCGCGCCGTGCAACCGCTGATTTGGCCGCGTTAGAGACTGCTGCGCGCGCCCTACAACCTCCTTTAGCGCTGAAAGGGCTGGGGCTTGCCCATAAGTCGGAGGCCGGGGCCGTTGCGCTTGGGCTCGCGTCGCACGAGCTCACGCCTGCAGCGCGCGCGATGCAGGCAGACCGCTTTCTCGTGGAGGAAATGGTCACTGATGCCGTGGCCGAACTTCTTGTCGGTGTCACGCGCGATCCTGCGCATGGGATGGTCCTCACACTGGCTGCGGGCGGCGTTCTGACCGAAATCTTGCAGGACAGTACGAGTCTGATCCTGCCGGTGCGCGCTGACGATGTCGAACAGGCTCTAAACAGGCTCAAAATCGCTCAGCTTCTGGACGGTTTCCGGGGAAAGCCGCCGGCCAGCCGGCCCGCAATCGTGGCCGCCGTTATGGCGGTTCAGGACTATGTCATGGATCACCATGCCGTCCTCGGTGAAGTTGAAATTAACCCCTTGATGTGTACGCCTACCCGTGCGGTGGCTGTAGATGCTCTGATCCGAAAGGTGTGACAATGGATGATGTGATAAAGACCCGGCGTGACGGCGCGATTTTGGAAGTGGTTCTGGACCGGCCCAAGGCCAATGCCATTGACCTCAAGACCAGTCGGATGATGGGCCGGGTGTTTCGCCGCTTCCGGGACGATCCCGATTTGCGCGTGGCGATCATCACCGGGGCCGGGGAGAAGTTCTTTTGCCCTGGCTGGGATCTGAAGGCCGCGGCTGACGGGGACGCGGTGGACGGCGATTATGGCGTGGGCGGTTTTGGCGGCCTGCAGGAAATGCGGGATATGAACAAGCCGGTCATCGCAGCGGTGAACGGAATTTGCTGTGGCGGGGGGCTGGAGCTGGCGCTCAGTGCCGACATCATTCTGGCCGCAGATCATGCCACCTTTGCCCTGCCGGAAATTCGCTCCGGGACCGTGGCTGATGCTGCCAGTGTGAAACTGCCCAAACGCCTGCCTTATCATATCGCGATGGAGCTTTTGCTCACCGGGCGATGGTTTGATGTGCATGAGGCGCATCGCTGGGGGCTTGTGAACAAGGTGGTGCCGGCGTCCGATCTGCGCGGGCAGACTTGGGCGATGGCGCAGCTTCTCGCCTCGGGGCCGCCGCTGGTTTATGCGGCGATCAAGGAGATCGTGCGGGATGCCGAAGACTCTACGTTTCAGGACACGATGAACCGGATCACCAAGCGGCAATTGCCGACTGTGGACAGGCTTTATGCGTCCGAGGACCAGTTGGAGGGCGCACGGGCTTTTGCAGAGAAACGCGATCCGGTCTGGAAGGGGCGTTAGCCTTTGCGCAGGTGCAGAAGCAGGGCGAGATCGTCCGCGTTCTCGCCTGTCGCGCCGCTCGCATAGATGCGGGTCACAGGGCGCCGCTCCAAGGTCAAAGCGGGCTCTAATGCGGCGATCTTGGTGGCAAATCTGGCGGAATCATAGTGAATGTCGCGCACCGAGATCACTGCCAAACCGCCCGGCGTGAGCAGCCGGGCGACCTCGTCCAGACCGTCCGGGCCGACATGACCGCAGGTGAAAGTGCCAGAGCTGACAATGCCGTTATAGGTGCCGTCGGGCGTGATGAGCCCGGCCACGACGTCGCCCTCGAAGCAGCTTTCATAGACTTGTTTCGCCTCGGCCTGCGCAAGCATTTCCGGCGCGATATCAGTGGCATGAAGCTCTGTGATGCCCCGCTGCGCGAGCACCTGCCCGCAAATTCCGGTGCCCGCACCAAGGTCCAGAACCGGTCCTGACCCGCCCGCCTGCACGAAGGCATCGGCCACGGCGACATGCAGGATATAGGCGCGCTCGGCGACGAAATCGCTGTCATAACTCGCGGCCCAATCGGCGTAGAGCCGCCGCGAGTCATCGGGGGTTTTCAGGGCATAGGCGCGGTGCAGATCGTCTTCATCGGTCATGGCCCTATGAAACGGCGAACGCGGGCGCATGGCAAGTCTTGTGAACGCGGAGCAGGGCTGCGATTGTGGCGGTATGTCTACGCTTTTGTCCTTTGGCCACGGGTATTCGGCGCAAGCGCTGGCGCGCATTTTGCTCCCGAAAGGCTGGCGAATCCTTGCGACGACGCGCAGTGCGGAGAAGGCGGAAAGGCTTGAAAAGCAAGGGGTTGAGCCAATTGTCTTTCCGGGTAGCGATCTGCGGGCGGCGCTGGATGACGCGACGCATCTGCTGGTCTCCGCCGGGCCGAGCGAGGCGGGTGATCCGCTGCTCATGGCGGCGGGCGAGGCGATCCGGGCGCGGGCGGGGCAACTTGCTTGGGCCGGGTATCTGTCCACGACCGGGGTCTATGGCGACCATCAGGGCGGCTGGGTCGATGAGGACACAGCCCTCGCCCCCTCGACACAGCGTGGGCAGTGGCGGGTCGCGGCGGAAACCGCGTGGCGCGCGGTGCCGGACCTGCCGCTGCATATCTTCCGGCTGGCGGGGATTTACGGGCCGGGCCGGGGGCCGTTCGCGAAGGTGCGGGCAGGCACCGCACGGCGGATTATCAAAGAAGGTCAGGTGTTTAGCCGCATCCATGTGGAGGATATCGCGCAGGTCCTCGCGGCCTCGATTGCGCGTCCGAACCCTGTCAGAGCCTATAACCTATGCGATGACGACCCGGCCCCGCCGCAAGACGTGATCGCCTATGCGGCAGAGCTTCTGGGTGTGCCGGTGCCTGAGGCGATCCCGTTTGAAGAGGCGGAGATGACGCCGATGGCGCGGAGCTTTTATGCTGAAAGCAAGCGGGTGCGGAATGACCGGATCAAGGAAGAACTTGGGGTCCGGCTGCTCTATCCCGATTACCGCAGCGGGCTGCGGGCGCTGTTGGCGGCGGAGACAGGTTAGAGCGTGTTGCGTTTAATTGGCTTCATAGCCAGCGGCCTTGAAGAAATTGTAGCACTCCTCGTCAGTGAAGAGA
>CBFHJA010000007.1:0-123052 GCA_965656085.1 uncultured Aliishimia sp.
ACAAACGCGACAACGCGCTCCCGAAGCGCCATGGGATGTGGCTTCCCCATCTCAAACCCCCATATCTGCCATGCGGACAAGGAATCACAGATCAAGCTTCGTGGGAAGCCTGAATCGGAAAGGGCGCAACACGCTCTAACCTTCGCGGATTGTTTGCGGAAAGTGTTTTCGGAGAGCGATGCCGCTCAGGCGCGAAGCTGGATCAGGCGCTCAAGGTCACGGCACGCGGACGGCGCGTCATCGAAGATCAGATCGATGTCTACGAGGTTCTGCAGACGATTGGCATCGACATTGGCTGCGGGTGCGACACCGATGATCGCATAAGGCATCGTTATGCGCATCGCGACCACTAGACGTATCAGTGCATCGAGCCGCTTTTCCGTGCTGAGCGAAATGCCAATGATATGAGGTTGCGTGTCCTCGACATGGTCCAAGAGCGTGTCGTGATCGGTGCTTGTGCGCAGGTCGATCTCCCAGCCCGCCTCGCGGAACAAATCCGCAGCGACCGTGATGCCAATCCCGTGCTCCTCGCCGGGCACCGTCGCGAAGAGTGCGCAGCGACGGCCATCGAAAGCAGGGCGCAGGCTGGTCGTTTCGGCGCGTAATGCGCGCATCAGAGCATAAAGATGCCCGGTGCCGAAGGTCACCTCAACAAAGGAAAACCTGTTCTCGTCCCAGCCTTTGCCCAAAGCGCGAGCCGCAGCGATGATGTATCCAAGATAAACACCCTGCCGCGTCACGCCCTCGTTGCGCCGATCCTCGATGAAGCGCAAGGCAGCTTCCGGGTCTGATTCTACCAGAGCGTCGCAGAAGGCGGAGATGCTGTCGTCGCTGATCTCGGGCGTATCGAACGACTGATCGCGCGAGCGCGCCGAGGCCAACCTTAGCATGATATCGCCGGCGAGCACTTCGACCATATCGGGGCCGAACGCGTCACGCTTGGTGGCGAAAAGCGACGCTGTGCGTGAGAAGATGTCTGCGTCGAACAAGGTACAGCTAGCTCCGCGACACGAGTTTCATTCCACACGGTACACACCTGCATACGATTCGTGCAACCAGATTACTGGCGTGTCATAATGTCCCTCCTGCGTGTTGCCGGTGCAGGCCTTCGACCTTGCGTAACCACAGTGGACACCTGTTGCAAACCCGCATGCACAAAACCAGCGCAAAGGCCCGCGCCTCGAAAAACAGGACCGCAAAGGTCTTAAGTGGTCCGTCGGGGTCTGTGCGCCGTGTACGTGGCCTGAGGAACAGGTACGTAGCGCAGGGCGGACGTCCGGGTGCTGAGCAGCCGCCCGCACGGACTTCATCACCTTTTCCTACCCAGTCTGCCGGCCCGGCGGCGGGTCAGCGCCCAGCCGACGGTCAAGCGCGGCGCCGATTTCATCGAGACTGTGCGCGATTTCGGCACCCGACTCCCGTAACAGGCGGATCTTGGCACTGGCACTATCGGCGTCATCGCCGATCATCGCCGCGACATGGCCGAAGCTCACACCGCGCGGATGGTTTTCTTGAAACCGTCCCGCGACAATGGCAATGAGCGGTTTGCGCAGGTGGCCCGCGCGGAGGGCCGCTGCGACCTCGGCCTCGTTCCCGGTGCCTGGCTCGCCATAAATGACCATCGCGTCGGTCTCGTCATCCGCCTCGAACAGGTCGAGATATTCATACATGGACCGCCCGGTCGTCCGGTCTCCGCCCATCGACACGGCGGTCGAGACACCGCGACCTGCCGCCTTGATCGCCAGCGCGATCTCCGCTGACATGCCGCCCGAACGCGACACCACGCCGATCCTGCCCGCCGGATAAAGGATTTCGGGCTTGTCTCCGCCGATCCCGCCGAGCTTGCATTTGCCAGGGGAAATCACGCCATTCGTATTGAAGCCGATGAGCCAGGCGCCGGCCTTGCGCGCCGCCGCAACCGCGCAGATTGCGTCGTGTTTGGGCACGTTCTCGGTGGTTGCGAGGATCACGCTGATCCCCGCCTCTGCCGCTTCGGTCACGGCGTCGCGAATACCTGCGACGGGCACATAGAGCACAGCGGCATTGGCGCCGGTTCGGGCAACGGCTGACGCCACCGTGTCGAAGACGGGGATGTCCTCGACCTGTTCGCCGCCGCGGCCCGGGGTGACGCCGGCCACGATCTTGACGCCGTAGTCCAGCGCAAGGCGCGTATCGTAGCGGCCCTGATTACCGGTGATGCCCTGCACCAGAACGCGGGTCTGTTCGTCGATCAGAATGCTCATGCCGTAGCCCCTTCGCCCTCTTCGGTAGCAACCCGGCGGTTCGCTTCGACGATTGCGCGGGCGCCCTCGGCCAGCGAGGTGCCGGGCGGCAGGTAAGTGACGCCCCCCAGTTCGGCAACAAGCTCCCGTGCCTCGGTCTCGCGAGGCCCGAAGAGCCGGAGGATGATCGGGAACGCGGCGGTGTCGACCCTGTTGCGTCTGACGGCATTGACCAACGCCTGGGCGACCTTGTCCACCGGCGCCATTTGCAGGTGATTATAGCCCACGAGAAGGCAACGCGCGCGCGGATTGGCGAAGATCGCATCCAGTACCGCTTCGATCTTGACCGTGCCGGGAGACGGGCTGATGTCGGAATGGTTGGCCGGGCGCCCACCCAGATCAACGATCATGTCATGTTGAAGCAGCCCGGCGCCGCCCCCGGCGACCAGCAGGCCGATATCTCCGTCCAGCTCCACATAGCGCGAATCGCCGCCCGGATTGGCGCGGTTGATCTCGTTCACCTTGCGTTCGCGCGGATTGCCCGACGCACGGGCGGGCAGACGGGCCAGTTCGGGCTGGCGATCGAGCGCGCAATCGTCGATTTCAAGCATGGTTCCCACCATTGACAGGTGGCCTTGGGCATCTAGCGCCAGCGGGTTGATCTCCATCATCTCCGCATCAAGCGCGACGAAAGCCCGCCAAAGCCGGGCGGTGAGACGACCAACATCGGCCAGCGACCGTCCTGTTAGGCCGGCACGCGACCACAGCTCAATCGCCTCCCATGGGCGCAGCCCCTGCAGCGGATCGACCGGAAAGGTGACGATCTTCTCCGGCGTCGCGGCATGGACGGTCTCGATTTCCACGCCGCCCGCTGTCGATATGGTCAGCATCGGCGAGCGATCCGCAAAGCTGAAGGCGAGATATAGCTCTTGCGTGATCTCTGCGCCCTGCTCGACGTAGACACGCGCGACGGTGCCCAGTTCGGTTTTCCGGCCCAGCATCTCGGTTGCAACCGCCTGCGCTTCGGAGGCGCCTACCAGACGCACCAGCCCGCTCTTGCCGCGCCGCCCTGTCGGCAGCAGGGCCTTCAATGCGACCGTACCGCCGAAGCTGCTCGCCAACTCTCCCACCTCGGCAGCCGTGTCCGCTGCCGCGCCCTCGGGCACCGGGAGCCCGAAGCGCAGCATGAGGCTTTTTGCAATATCTTCAGTGAGTTTCATGCAATCTCCCCGCGATTATTTGGCGCGTCCATCCCGCGCTCGGGGTTCAGGATGGACATTCGTGGCGACGACACTAAAGAATGTTAACAAACACAATGTCAAACTAAAAGCACGCGCTAAGGAGAATGCAGATGTCATGGCAGCCCGAAGTGGATGAAATCGCTCAGCGACATGCGTGGGCGGAGCAGATGGGCGGTACAGAAGGCGTTGCCCGGCAGGCCGCCCGAAACCGGCAGACCATCCGCGCGCGAATCGACGCGCTTGTCGATCCGGGCAGTTTTCGCGAGGTCGGCAAGCTCGCCGGAGCGGGAACCTATGTGGACGGCAAGCCCGTCGCCGTCACGCCGGGATCCTATGTCATGGGGCTGGCGAAGATCGACGGACGCGATGTGGCGCTTGGCGGGGAAGACTTCACCGTGCGCGGCGGCACGGGATCGACGGCACGCCGGAAAGGCGGGCAGGGCGGCTATGTCGAGGACCTCGCGCATGAGTACCGAATCCCACTGATCAACCTGATCGACGGGGCAGGCGGCTCGGTCACCTCGCTGAAAAAACGCGGCTACGCGCCGATGCCGGGGACCGATGATTTCGGGCGCTCGGTGGAGCTTCTGGGCGAGGTGCCGGTGATCACTTCGGTGATGGGCACCGCGGCCGGCGGTCCGGCGGCGCGCGCAATGCTCGCACACTTTTCCATGATGGTGCAGGGCACATCGCAGGTCTTTGCCGCCGGTCCCGCCGTGGTCGAGCGCGCGCTCGGGGAAGTTCTGAGCGCCGAAGAGTTGGGCGGGGCTTCTGTCGCGGTCGATGTGGCCGGGGCGATCGACAATTCCTACACGTCCGAGGCGGAGAGCTTTGCGGCCATTCGCCGGTTCCTGAGCTACATGCCGCAGAACGTGTGGTCCGCGCCGCCCGTGGTGGAGAGCGGCGATCCGGTGGACCGGCGCGACGAACGGCTGCTGTCCATGGTGCCCCGGAACCGCCGCCAGCCCTACAATATGCGCAAGCTGATGGCGATCATCGCCGATGAGGGCTCGACCTTCGAGATCCAGCCAAGCTTCGGCAAGTCCGTCATCACGCAATTCGCGCGGTTCGGGGGCCATGTCGCGGGCATGATCGCCAGCAATCCGATGCACTACGGTGGGGCGCTCGACGCGGCGGGTGCGCAAAAGATGACCCATTTCATCGACCTGTGCAATCTGTTCGGCATCCCGATTGTCTATCTCGCCGATGTGCCGGGGTTCATGATCGGCTCCGCCGCAGAGCGCTCGGGCGTGTTGCGGGCCGGGGTGCGCGCGGTACATGCCGGGCTTCAGGCCAATGTGCCCTGCATGACCGTGATCATTCGCAAATGCTATGGCATGGCGGGCATGGCGATGGTTAACCAGAAGGGGCTGAACCTCAAACTCGCATGGCCCTCGGGCGAATGGGGCTCGCTGCCGGTCGAGGGCGGGGTGGCCGTGGCCTTCCGGCGCGAGATTGCATCCGCCCCCGACCCGGCCGCGCGCGAAGCCGAGCTTGAAGCGGAATTCCGCGCCTATGCCAATCCGTTCCGCACCGCCGAAGCCTTTGCCGTTGAGGACATTATCGACCCGCGTGACACGCGGTTTCACCTGTGCCGTCACATTGAGGCGGTACAGGAGAGGCTGCGCACAGATCGCGGGCCGCGTGCGCAGGTCGGGGTCCGGCCTTGAGCTGGACTCTGTGCTAGGGCGCGCCGATCACGGCATCAGGGATTTGCGGCGTTCCTCGACAAAACCCGTCCAGACCGCACCGGCCCTGAAATCGGGATCGCTCAGAACCGCGATGAGAAAGTCGCGGTTCGTCGCTAGACCCTCGACCCGCGTCGCCTCAAGCGCGGTGCGCAAGCGGTCCATTGTAGTTGTCCGATTCTCGCCCCACGCGATGAACTTCGCGATCATCGGGTCATAATAGGGCGTTATCGCATCTCCGGCCCTGACACCGGCGTCGATCCGCAGGCCGGGCAGTTCGGCGGGCAGGTCGAACACCTCAAGCGTGCCCGGCGAGGGAAGGAAATTCTTTGCGGGGTTCTCCGCATAGAGCCGGCATTCCATCGCCGCGCCGCTCCGGGCGACATCGCTCAGCAGGTCATGCAGATCCTCACCGGCGGCAAAGCGCAATTGCAAGCCCACCAGATCACAGCCTGTAACCATTTCCGTGACCGGGTGTTCGACCTGAATCCGGGTGTTCATCTCCAGAAAGAAGAACTCGCCGGTGTCGGCATCGGCAACGAATTCGACCGTTCCGGCCCCCGAATAGCGCTGCTGTTCGGCCAGCGCGCGCGCCGCGTCGGCCATCGCCGCCACCGCCTGCGGCGAAAATCCCGGCGTGGGGCTCTCCTCGACGATCTTCTGGAAACGCCTTTGCAATGAGCAGTCGCGCTCGAACAGATGCACCGCCCGCCCGTCGCCGAAGCCGAAGACCTGGATTTCGATATGCCGGGCGCGGGGGATGAACCGTTCGAGATAGACCGCGCCATCGCCGAAACTGCGCTCGGCCATGGATTGCGTGGCCTCGACGGTTTTTCGCAAGGTCTCGGGGCCGTCCACGCGCCGCATGCCGATCCCACCGCCGCCCGCCGCCGCCTTGACCAGCAGCGGGTAGCCCACGGTTTGCGCCAGCGCTTCGAGCCCCTCCGTGGCCCCCGGCAAGATCCGGTCCGACCCGCGCGCGACAGGCACGCCAGCCTCTTCGGCAAGGCGCCGGGCGCGTTGCTTATCGCCCATCGCCTCGATTGTGCCCGGGCGCGGACCGATCCAGATCAGCCCAGCCGCCTCAACCGCCCGGGCGAAATCCGCGTTCTCGGCCATGAAGCCATAGCCGGGATGGATCGCATGGGCGCCGGTTTCCTGCGCGGCGGCCAGTATCGCCTCCTGCCTGAGGTAGCTTTCGGCAGCGGGCGGCGGGCCGATCCGCACCGCCGCATCCGCCATCTCCACATGCAGGGCCTCGGCATCTGCGTCGGAATACACCGCGACAGCCTCAAGCCCGAGATCTTGCGCTGCACGCACCACGCGGCAGGCGATTTCGCCTCGATTGGCGACAAGTATGCGTTTCATGTCCTACTCCGTCTCAAATCCGGATCGTCCGGCTTTTCACGCCCAGTTGCTCGGGCAACAGGCGCCACGCATCATCGAGCCATTCGTTCAGCAAAAGCCGGGTGTCGCGGGGGTCGATGATGTCGGGCACCTTGAAGCGCTCAGCGGTGAGGAACGGGGATTCGAGGTGGTCATACATCTGTTCCAACTCGGCGAGGCGCGCGGCGCTCTGCTCCGGCGGCAGCGCTTCGAGTTCCTTGCGATAGGCCGCCTCGACACCGCCACTGACCGGAATCGAACCCCAGCGCGCCGACGGCCAGGCATAATGCAGATTGAGCCCCTGAAGCCGTCCATAGGTGGTGCCCGCAAGCCCGTAGAGGCGCCGCACGATGATCGCGCACCATGGCACCCGACTTTGTTCGATGGCCGACACGACGCGCACCGAGCCCTTGACGGTGCCTTGCAACTCGGCCTCGGGGCCAACGACGGTGCCCGGCTGGTCGACAAAGTTCACCACCGGCAGATGAAACGTGTCGCATAGGTCGATAAAGCTCTCCATCTTCTCGGCGGCGCCGCGTGTCAGGCCGCCGCCATAATGCATCGGATCATTGGTGATCACACCCACGGGCCGCCCGTCCAGCCGGGCAAAACAGGTCACGACAGACCGTCCGAAATGTTTGGTCAGCTCGAAGACCGATCCGGTGTCCATGACCAGTTCTATCAGGCGCCGGGGCTTGTAGATCCGCCGCCGCTCGCGCGGGATGATCGAGAGCAGTTCTTCCTCGCGCCGGTCGCGCGGGTCGTCGCATTGGGTAACGGGCGGTGCTTCGAAGACGCTAGAGGGCAGGTAGGAGAGGAATTTGCGGACCATCTCGAAGGCTTCTTCCTCGGTTTCCGCTTCGTTGCCGATCACGCCACTGCCCCGGACATGGACCTTCGATCCGCCGAGGTCCTCCTTGTCGACCTTGACGCCCATGCCGCGCTCGACCACGGGAGGGCCGCCCGCGAAGACCTGCGAGGTGCCCTTGACCATCACGGAGTAATGCGCGCAGGCCGCCTTCAGTGCGCCCAGACCCGCGCAGGGTCCAAGCGCGAGACCGACGACCGGAATATAGCCCAGCATCGAGGCCATCAGCCATGTCGGATAGCCGGGGATCTTGGTCGAGGCCTGCTGTTCGAGCAGGCGCACGCTGCCGCCGGCGCTTTCGACGAGGCGAATCAATGGCAGGCGCATCTCTAAGGCGTAGTTCTCCGAATAGATCCATTTCTCGGAGACTGTCGCCTCGGAGGAGCCGCCCCGGATGGTCCAGTCATCGCCGTCGATGGAGACTTTGCGCCCGTCGATCTTTATCGTGCCGATCACCGCGTTGGACGGTCTGACGGAAACGAGGTTGTGATCCTTGTCATAGGTGGCTTTGCCCGCCATGGCGCCGATTTCACGGAAACTCCCGGGATCGCCGATCTGCGCGATGCGTTCGCGGACCGTCATCCGCCCGGCAGAATGTTGACGGGCCACCGCTTCAGTACCGCCAAGCTCTTCGGCGAACTTCCTGCGCCGTGCGATTTCGTCGACTTCTTTTTGCCAGCTCATTCTGGATTCCCTCTTTGCATCTCCGTCGCCGGGTCTGCCGGCGCAGCGCGAGCCTAGCAAGCATTGTTGACATTGTGAATGATTTCATCATCAATCGACACGGGATACCGAACGAAGGAGGTCGCATGTCCAGACACGATGAACTGATACAGGATCTGGAGGCACGTCGGGCGCGCGCTCTTGGCATGGGCGGCAGCGAAAAACTCGCCAAGCGCAAAGCCGCAAATGTGCTCGATGCACGCGCGCGGATCGATCATCTGTTCGATGCGGGAAGTTTCGCCGAAACCGGGATGCTCGCCATCTCACATCTGCCCGAGAAGCGTGACGCATCGCCGGCGGATGGCAAGATCTGCGGCTACGGACGCATCGAGGACCGGCCCGCCGCCATCGTGTCATGCGATCTGACCACCTTGGGTGCGTCGTCAAGCCTGACCAATGTCCGGAAGATGGGACATCTTCGACGTACCGCGATCCGCAACGGTATGCCGTTGATATTTCTAAACGAAACATCAGGCGCGCGGATTCCCGATACGATGGGCGCGCAAGGAACCGGGGCGTTGGGTCAGGACCCGGAGCAATTCATCCGGGGGCGTGAAATTCCCTACGTGTCGGCCTGTCTGGGTCCGAGCTATGGCACTGGAACCTGGTACACGATGCTGTCCGATTTCGTGGTGATGCGCAAAGGAGCCTGTCTTGCGGTCTCTTCGCCGCGGGTGACCTCGCTGGCAATCGGCGAAGAGGTGCAACTAGAAGAGTTGGGCGGCTGGAAACTGCACACTGAAAAGACCGGCCTTGTCGACTACGCCGTGGACAGTGACGAGGAGGCGCTCGATCTGGTCAAGCGCTTCCTGTCCTACATGCCCTCGCATTCCGGGGAGCTTCCACCCGCCGCCGAGCCACCCGATGAAAGCGCCTGCGACGGCGCGTCCATTCTGGATATCGTTCCGGCCGAGCGCCAGAAGGTCTATGACGTGCGCAAGCTGATTGCCGCCATTGTCGATCCGGGCTCAGTCTTCGAGCTCAAGCCGCGCTTCGGGCGGGTCGCGACCACGGCGCTGACGCGGATGGGGGGCAAGGTGGTGGGCGTCGTTGCGACGAACCCGATGTTTAAAGGCGGTGCGCTCGATCCCGATGGATGTGACAAGATCACCAGTTTCCTGATCCTGTGCGACAGTTTCCACATCCCGATAGTTCTGCTTACCGACACGCCTGGCTTCCTGATCGGGGTCGAGGGAGAAAGGCGCAAGGCGCCTGGGAAAATCATGAATTTCATGTCGGCGCTGCAGATGTGCAGTGTGCCGAAACTCTCGATTGTCACCCGCAAATCCTATGGTCAGGCCTATCTGAACATGGGCGGGTCGCGGAACTCGGACGAGATGGCGGCTTGGACGACGGCCGATGTGGGCTTCATGGATCCCAATATCGGAGTTAACGTCATTTATGGGGTGACCGCGGAAAGTGATCCGCAGAAATTCGAGGAGTTGAAGGCCGAAGTATCCCGCGAAACCTCGGCCTATGATCTCGCGGCGATATACTCGGCCCAAGAGGTGCTGGATCCGCGCGAGACGCGCAGATGGCTCCTGTCGATGCTGCGGGTGCATTCGCGCGGTCGCGACAAGGGCTTCTCGCGCCGGGCGCTGGCAAGCTGGCCAACAACGTTCTGACCAACACGAATACTTTGAAGACAAGGCAAAGGGACAGGAAGAGAAATCATGGCTGAAGAGAAAATCACCTCGGAAATTACTGGAACCGTTTGGAAGATAGAAATGGGGATTGGCGACACGGTCGAAGAGGACGATGTCATCATGATCCTAGAATCGATGAAAATGGAGATACCTGTGCTCGCTCCTTGTGCGGGCAAGCTTCAGCAGATCCTAGTCGATGAAGGCGTCGCGATTGCGGAAGGGCAAGTCATTGCTATTTTAGACGCCTGATTCTATGGGTCGTGTCCAGACAGCAACTTTGCGTTTGTAACTGGAATTAAAATTGACCTTGGGAAGTGTAAGTCGACTGGAGCACAGTCTGGGACCAATTCGCCCCAGCCTTTCTTCTGGGACTCAAGCTCTGTCTCTTGCGGAGCAGATCGCCACGCAACTTGCTGAAGCGATCATCAATGAAGAATATGCGCCCGGGACTCGCATTCACGAAATCGCCGTTTCGGAACAGTTTCAGGTAAGCCGAGGTCCGGTCCGCGAAGCGTTGCGCATTCTAGAGAACGCGGGACTGGTTTCAATTCAGGCCAGACGCGGCGCAATCGTGACCAATTTGTCGGTGGCGGAAGTCGACGACATCTTTGAAATCCGTGCCGTTCTCGTCGGACTTGCTGCGCGCCGCCTGGCGCGTGACTTTCCGCCCGACAACATCGCCCAGCTCGAAGAGCGGATCGCTGAGCTTCAAGACCTGACCACGCGGGCCGATCAGGATGCGGCAGCGCGATATGTCACGATAACTCAGGAGCTGAGCTTTCTTATCTGCGCCGGCACCGGAAGTGAACGGCTCACGTCTATCGTCTATTCGCTGTTCCACCAGACCATTCGGTACACCCGGATCGGGCTATCCACGCCTGAGCGGCGGCAGGAGTCGGCCCGGAGCTGGGCACAATTGCTGGAGCATATTCGTACCGGAAATCAGACCGGTGCAGAAATGACGGCACGTGAACTGGTGGACAACTCACGCGCTATGGCGATCAAAATGCTGCGTAGCGAGCAGAGCCGCGACACCTGACCCGTGAGGCCGGGCAGAACGCTTTCGACATTCAGTCGCGGCCCGTCTCTCGATCGCGGTTCCTGAATTCCAGCCAACATGACATCGTCCCAAGGGCGCGGGCCGCTTGCGGCAATTCGCTGAAGACCGCAAGCCCGGCCTGCCGGGCGCGGGCGGCGTCGTGGCGTTGGCGCGCATCGGTCGCCTCAGAGCCATCCGAGCGCAACACCAGAACGATCCGTGGCGCATCGGGGAGGGTGCTCACGCGCACAGCCTCGCGCACCAGACCGCCGATCACATCCACCGACTGGTTGCTCGACTTGGTAAAGACCGGCAGGTTCACATGGACGACGACAGCGTCATAGGCTGCCGCGCCCGCGAGGATATCGAGGATTTCCCCGGCCACCGCGCCCTCCCGGTGGCGCAGGGTTCCCGCTGGGGTGTCCACGGGATTGGCAAGCCCGGTGCCCGGCGGCAGGCCAAGCTGCTCGAGTTGGTGAAAGGCGCGGGCCGGTACGTGAGGGGTCTTCAGCCCGGCCCGGGAAAACGCATCGGCGGCGAGGACGCTGGTGCCTCCGCCATTGCCGAACAATGCGACGTTCCGCAGGAGACGCTGCCCCGGTTGCTCCGCCTCTGTCTGGCAGATCAGCAGGGCGTCGAGGAACTCATCGAGGGTCTCCACGACCATCATGCCAGTTTGCAGCGCGATGCCGTCCCACAGACGGGCCTCCGCTGCAAGGGCGCCCGTATGTGAGGCGGCAGCGCGGCGGCCTTCCGCTGTGCGCCCGCCCAGCAGCAGAACGACCGGCTTGCGCGCACCCGCCTGCCGGAGGCGCGCCACGAACCGGCGGCCGTCGCGCACGTCTTCTATATAAAGACCTATGACCTTGGTATCGGGATTGCACAGATGGTATTCGAGAAGGTCTGCGGGGCCGAGATCGGCGCTGTTACCAAGCGTTGTCACGGCTGCGTATCGCAGGCCACGTTGCTCGCCGCGTAGGATCACATCAACCGCGAGCCCGCCCGATTGCGAAATGACAGCGACGCCTCCGGGTTCGGAGGTGGAGCCTCCGATAAAGGTGAGCCCGCCCCTCGGGCTATGTATGCCAAGGCAGTTCGGCCCGATCAGGCGCATGCCCGAGGCGCGCGCGACCTCCAGCAGCCGGTTCTGCCGGGTCTCTCCGTCTTCGGCTTCGCCAAAGCCCGACGACATGACCTGAACGAAGCGCGCGCATCCAGGAGCTGACGCGATTGCCGCAATTGCCGCTTCGGCAGCGACGGCGATATAGGCGAAATCTGCGGGCTCAGTCAGATCCGCGAGCGTGGGAACCGCCGGGAAGCCCTCAACCTGCGCGGCCTTGGGGTGGACCGGCTGGATGCCCCCTTTGTACCCGAAAGCCAGACTATGACGGATCACCTCGTTGCCGAAACTTGTGCCGGTCGCAGAGGCGCCCAGCACCGCGACGGAGTTCGGCATGAACAGCGGTCGGAACATTTCTTGCACCGCGACAGGATCAAGCGGAGCCGGTTCGCAGATCGGATCGCACGGTGAGGACGCGAGTAGAATGCGTGCATCGACAGCAGTGGCGCCACCTTCATCCACGATCAGAGGGTTGATCTCAATGGCGCTGATCTGCCCGTCGAGCGCAGACATCAATCCATCGCGTCCTCCGAGTGCGAGCAGGGCCGCGACGATCGCGTCTTCATCGCAGGGCGCCGTTCCGCGCGCGCCGCGCAACAGCGGCGCTGAGCGCAACCCGTCGATCATGCTGCGGGCGTCGGCTTCGGTGATCGGGCAGGCGCGGAACGCCACGTCCTCGAACACCTCGACATACACACCGCCAAGACCGAGCATCACGCACGGGCCAAGCCGGGTATCCCAAAACCCGCCAAGCACCATCTCCAGACCCGGGCTGCTTTGTTCCTCCACGAGAAACCCGTCCATGGCGCAGCCGGCGGCAGTGGCTGCAGCGGCAATCTCGTTGAGCGCGTCACGGGCCTCTGTACTGGTGCGAAGGCCTAGTCTGACGCCGCCGAAATCGGATTTATGCGCACCATCGCGGGTCAGCACCTTGGCCACAAAGGGCGGATGCAATCTCGCAAGCGTGGCCTCGGTTGCCTCGTCGGGGTTCGCGAGGCGCAGTCCCTGCGGCGCGGTGATCCCAGCCGCCCGCAAAAGCACCTTTGCGTCCAGTTCCGCAATCGCGCTTGCACCGGTGTCGCGCGCGGCGGTCGCTGCGCGTGTGGCGATTTCGGTCAGCGAAACGTCCATTCAGGTGTCCTTTTTTCGTTGAATGCGCGCATCCCCTCAGCCCTGTCTTCACTCGCCGACAGGCGTTGATGCACGGAAACCTCGAGGGTCAGACCGACCTTGAGCGGTGCATCTAGCCCACCATCCATCGCCCGTTTCGCGCCCTGAACCGCAAGCGGGGCATTCGCCGCAATTCGCTGCGCCACCGCGCACGCGGCGGTCAGTTCGTCACCTGAAGGGTGCAGCGCATTGACCAGCCCCCATTCGTAGGCCTCACGGGCCGAGAACCGCGCACCGGTGAGGATCAATTCCTTGGCGCGTCGGAGCCCGAGTGCGCGGGGCAAGAGTTGCGTGCCGCCCGCGCCGGGCATGATGCCAAGCGTGATTTCGGGCAACCCGAACACGGCGCTGTCGGCGGCATGGATGAAATCGGCCGCCAGCGCCAACTCGCACCCGCCGCCGAGCGCATAGCCACGCACGGCGGCAATCACCGGCCACGGAAAACTCCACAGGCTTTCGAACGCATCGCGAAACAGCGCATGCTGCCTCCGCCAATCGTCATTCGACATTCCAGCGCGCTCCTTGAGGTCGGCCCCCACGCTGAACGCGCGCTCACCTGCGCCCGTGAGCACAACAGCGCGGACATCGTCACGACGTTTCAGCGTGGCCCCGAACAGCGCAAGCATCTCTTCGGCCATCGCCGTATCGAAGGCATTCATCGCCTCCGGGCGATTTATGGTGACGATGACAACGCCATCCCCCGGCTCCGAGAGCCGAAACCTGCCCGTCATCGTAGCGCCTCAGGCAGCCAGGTAGCCAGTCCCGGCGCGAAGATCATCAGGATGGCGTAGACAATTCCCACTCCGACGAACATAAGCGCATTGCCGAAGGCTCGGTCAGCGGAGAGGTTAATCACACCCGCAGCCGTGTAGAGACCCACGCAGACCGGTGGGGTTAATAGCCCCAGACCGGCAAAGGCCGTGAACACGATGTAGAGATGTGTCAGCGGAATATCGAGGCTCATGGCGACGGCCATGAACACTGGAACCGTCAGGTAGAACACCGGAACGATCTCGATAAAGGTGCCAAGGATCAGGCAAATCGCTCCGACCACGAAAAGGAAGACAACCGGAGTGACACCGTATTCGATGAAGAAGGTCGTGAGCTTCTGCGGAGCCTGCGTATAGGTCAAGACAACCGACAGGAAGGTCGCCATTGCGATAATCGAGAAAATCACCGCAGTTGTGACTGCAGTTCCCTGAAAAGACTGCCAGAGGCCGGCGAATGTGAGCTCCCGGTGGATGAAGAAGCCGAGGAAAATCGCCCAAACCGAAGCGACAGCGGCGGTCTCGGACGGGGTCAGCAACCCGCTATAGATTCCGCCTAGGATTATGACGGGCGTCAGCAGGCCGGGAAAGGCCGAGCGAAACGCCTTTAGCCGCTGCGATAAGGAGGCGCGTTGTTCGCGCTCCATGTTGCGGCAGCGTACAATCACTACAATCACGAGGATCAAAAGCAGCGTCAGACCGGGAAACACGCCCGCGGCAAATGTGTCGGAGACCGGAACGCCAGTCAGCGCCGAGTAGATAATCGCGGCGTTTGACGGCGGGATCAGCGCTTCGAGCAGGCCAGCCGCTGCTGCAAGCGCCACGGTGAAGGGTGCTGAATAGCCCTTCCGCAGCATTTGCGGCATCATGATCGACCCGACCGCCGTGATCGCCGCGAGAATGGAGCCGCAGAACGCAGCGAAGAAGCCCATCGTCAGAACC
Source organism: uncultured Aliishimia sp. (assembly GCA_965656085.1). GTDB lineage: Bacteria > Pseudomonadota > Alphaproteobacteria > Rhodobacterales > Rhodobacteraceae > Aliishimia. The sequence continues at coordinate 14,813 of CBFHJA010000007.1, forward strand.
ATCGCCACCCCCAGCCCTCCGGGCCAGTGGCCAACCAAAGCCATCGCGAAATCGACCAGTCGCCGGGCCACACCCGAGCGCAGCATCACAAGCCCAGCAAAGACGAATAGGGGAATGGCCAGCAGGACCTGCTTGGTCACCGCGCCAAACGCCACTTGGATCAGGGTCGACCAAGGCAGGTTCAGCCCCTGCGTGGCGACCGCGCTGGAGCCGATACCGAAGACGAGAAAAATCGGGAGCGACAGAAACAGCAGAACAAGCGAAATTCCGACTACGACCGGTACCATGGATTACGCTCCTGCCTGCTTGTAGTCTTCGTCGGGCGCCTCTGGCCCCGGATCGCCGATCAAGGCGGTCAGAAGGTTTTCGAGCGCAAAGCTGGTGAGGATGGCAAAACCGACAGGAAAGGACAGATACAACCACCAAATCGGGAAGGCCCATTCCATCTCGGTCTTCTGGCCAACGAGCTTGAACAGTGCTGTAGCTTCGTAGCCTGCGTAGCAGAAGGTGATACCGGCAAGCACAGCGATGGTGGATACCAGCGCGCGCAGCCAGCGGGCCGGGCTCGGGGACAGACGTTCGGGCAGGAAATCGACCGCGATGTGAGATCCGCTGCGCATCAGGACACCGGCAACGGGAAACACCAGCCAAGGCATGAGCATCGGCGGCAGTTCCATCACCACATTGTAGCCAATTCCGGTGATATATCGGGTGACGGCTCCGCCAAAGACTGTCAGCACCATGAATGCGACGAGGAGCCCGGCGAGAATTTTTATACCCGTTTCAAGAACATTGTTCACCCCGTGAAGAGCGCGCAGCACTGATCTCATGTGTCTCCCCCCAAAAAAGCATTCACGTCTGAAGACTGCTCCGCGCTAGGCGGAACAGCCTCAAGCTTTCCTGCCTATTGGCGAGAGAACTCCATGACGGCTTCGAGCACGTCGTCGTCGATCATTTCGCTCAGGCCGGGAAAGACTTCTTCGCTGATGATGCGCTGAAACTCGGCCTGCGCCTCTTCGCTCAGAGTGTCGACCTGTCCGCCGCGGGCTACAAATTCATCAAGAACCTCGTCGGAGAACGCCATGATCGATGCCGTGGATTCGACCGAGATTTCTTCGCCGACCTCAATGAGCAATTGCTGCACATCCTCGGGGAGACCGTCGAACCATGCTTGGTTGGCGAGAATGAATGAATCCGCATAGAACTGGTGGGGAAGCTCCGCATATTTGATGTGATCCCACCAGCTATAGGCCTTGATCGCCGCTGGCACCGTGGAGAAGGTGTCGATCATTCCGTTCTGGAGCGCAGTGTAGACTTCACCGGTCGGCATCGAGACCGCATCCGCACCGAGAGCTGTCCAGCGGGGACGTTCGACGCCGCTCAGATACCGTGCCTTGAGCCCGTTGTAAGCCTCGGGTGATGTCAGCGGGCGCTCGGCCGTGAATGACATGAAAGGTCCGGTGGGGTTGTAGGCGAGGAACTTGGTGCGTGTGCGGTTCAGCACGTCCTCCCAGATGGCCTGACCCGTTTCGGTTTCGCGAAAGAACGTGCGAAGGTGTTCGAAGTCGTTGAAGACGCCCGGAAGCGCTTCGACATTATAGTTGCGGTTGACCGGCGGAAAGCTGACCGTTCCGACCACACCACCGAGTTGCACAGAGCCTGCGGTCAGCGCGCCCATAATCTCCCGAATCCCGAAAAGCTGGCCGGACGGAAAGGTTTCGATCCGGATTTTGCCTTCGCCACGCGCATTCACCCGGTCGGCGAATTCCTGGCTGTAAATTGCGCTGTGGTGTTTGGGGGCCCAGTGATAGCTGAGCCGCGCGACGATTTCGGCGGCCGTCATGGTGGGCGCCAGCAGGGCGCCGGCCATCAGACCTAGCCCCAAGGTGGTGGCGACACGCATGTGCCGCAGTGAGTTGATGAAATTCCCTGACATGTTTCCTCCCTACGTCCGTCATTGGACTGACTAGTGTCGACTCTTATGCCGTCGGCGCAGAATCGACTTAATGATGAATGTTGACATTGTTAATTCCGTTGCGTCAACTCTTCTTTGTCCAAACAGGAGTCGAGGCAATGCTGCGTACCGATTTTCAAACCGATACCGTAATGGTCACGGGTGCAACGGCGGGCTTCGGTCTCGCGATAGCGCGCAAGTTCCATGCTGCCGGCGCGCGGGTTGTTGCCGTTGGACGCCGGCGCGAGCGGCTTGAGGCCCTTCATACAGAGCTTGGCGCGCGCTTCTTGCCGCTTGCGCTCGATGTAGGCGATGTGACTGCCATCGCTGGGGCCATGGCAGACCTACCCGAGGGTTTCCGCGATCTCACATTGCTGGTGAACAATGCCGGTTTCGGCACCGATCGCGGGGCTGCCCAGAATGCTGCTCTGTCTGACTGGGACGATATGGTGAACGTCAATATCCGGGGCCTATTGCACCTAACCCATCATGCTTTGCCCGGCATGCTGGCGCGCGGACGCGGGCAGATCATCAATATCGGTTCTGTCGCCGGCAGGGCCGCGGCGCCCACAAATGCGGTGTACAGCGCCACCAAGTCCTTCGTTCTGCAATTCTCCAAGGCTCTCAAGAGCGATTTGATCGGCACGCCAGTCCGCGTCAGTTACGTCGCACCGGGGGCGGCCGAAACCGAATTCTCGCTCGTCCGCTGGGAGGGAGATACGGAACGGGCTGCCCAGGCCTATAAAGGCTATCAGCCCCTGACAGCCGAGGATATCGCCGAGGCGGTCTTCTTCACTGCGGCGATGCCGGCGCATGTCGATGTCACCGAACTGGAACTGATGCCTCATCAGCAGGGATTCGGGCCGAGAATCTTCGCGCGCGAATAAGGATCACAAGCGCAGAGTGGGGCTCAGGCACCCCCGCCAACATCGAGCGTCGTTCCGGTGACATAGGAGGCCTTGTCCGACAGCAGCCAGACAATTGCCTGAGCGACCTCGTCGGCGCTGCCCGCGCGTCCCATCGGCATCCGGGGGCCTACCTTTTCGATCCGGTTCGCCATCCCCGCGCGGGCATGGATCGGGGTGTCGATCAGGCCGGGGCGGACCGACATGACCCGGATACCGACCCGAGCGACTTCGAGCGCGAAGCCATGGGTGAACGCATCGAGCGCCGCTTTTGACGCAGCGTAGTGGACATAGAGTTTCGGCGCGCCGTGAACCGCCGCAAGGGATGAGACATTAATGATTGTGCCACCCGGCCCGCCCTTCGCTGTTGAAAGCCGCGCGGTCGCTTCGCGGGCCACGATCATGGCGCCGGTAACGTTGACGCGCAACAGCCCATTGATCTCGTCGCTATCCATCTCCTCGAGACGCATGGCGCGAGGCGCGACACGGGCAGCGTTGTTCACAAGGCCGCCGAGCGGAGGCAAGGCCGCGTCTATAGCGTCAAACATCTCGGTCACGTCGCGCTCTTCGCCAACGTCAGCCAGAAATGCCTCTGCCACCCCGCCTGCGGCACGGATCTGCGATACGATCTTTTCGGCCCCTGCATGGCCAGATCGATAGTGAACTGCGACCGCCCAGCCGTGCGAGGCGGCGAGCAGTGCGGTCGCGGCGCCAATGCCGCCGGCTGCACCGGTTACGAGGAGGGTCTTCTCACTCATGATGCGATGTCCTTTCTGGGTGTCTCGGTCTGGTGAGCCTCGGTGCCCCGCACTACGACGATTGCGCACACCGCAAAGGCAATGATCAGGCAGGCTATACCCGGCGTGTAGCTCCCAGCCACCAGCACCGAGGCGCTCAGCAACGCAGGGCCGCACAGCCCGCCCAGATATGCAAAGACCATCGAGCCTGCGGTCGCGGTGAGAACACCGCCCGGGCCACCGCTCGCCTCGCCGGCCCGTGCAACCTCGGCGAGCAAAACCCCGCTCCATCCCATTGGCACAAAGCCGAGCGCGGCACTCACCAACGCGATGGCAATCCATGGCCATGACGGTCCAATGAAGAGCAGTATCCCAAGCAAGACTACCCCCGACCACGCAAGCCATGACAAGACATGCCGCGGACGCCCTTTATCCGCGCGCCAGCCCCAATAGAGCCGGCCAAAGATGCTGGCCGTCATCGCCAGCGAGAGCATTGCAGCAGCGCCTTCGGGTGGCAGATCGGTTTCGCGCCAGATCATTGCGATATAGATCGACATGAATCCGAACTGCGCCATCGAGAAGGCAAAGACCCCGATTGCAAGTCCACGTTGCCGTGGATCTGCAAGCACAGCACGCGCTGCTGCGAAAGGCAGCTTGAACCGGATCGACACGCCTGCGAGCCCATCGTGACCCAACCTTCTGGCGATCTGCTGCGATATGAGGGCGACCAAGAGTGTCAATGCCATGGTGGCGCCTGCGGCGACGCGCCAGTCCGACATCAGAACGATGAGCGGCAAAATGAAACCAGCCGCCGCGCCGCCAATTGCCACACTGGACTGCTTGAAAGAGAAAACGAGGTTCCTGTGCCGTCCAACAGCGATCCGATTGAGCAGCCTTGACCCAATCGGGTTGACCGGCCCATACCCAATTCCGATCAGCACAGCACCGAGAACGACAAGTCCTGGTCCCTGCGCGAGGGCCAGCGAGAGAGCCCCGAGCGCGACCACGACCAACGATACTGAGGCGCCGTTGAACGATCCCAATCTGGCAACGATCCCCGCAGTGCCGGTCGATGAAACCAGCGCTGTGGCAAAGATGATCGCGGTGAAAAGCCCGATCAGATCGGCATCGAGGCCGAGGCTGACCGCCGCGAACGGGGCGAGCACGGGGGCGGTTTGCACTGCGGCGACCACAGCGGTTTGATAGATCAGCACGAAGCCTATCCCGAGTGCGGCGTTCCTGCGCGGTTGCTCAGTCATGCGCGCCTTCCTGAACAGCCGCGCAGGCCAATCCTGCCGGGGTCGAGGACTGTGGTGTCGTCGATCCTGCACAGGTCTGTTGCATCATGTGACTTCTCGCGTGGGCAGGTTTTTCTCCCGCAGTACAGCCCGCAAGAGAGCCGGAAGGCTGCGCTCGATCCGGAAGGCAATCTGTGGGATCGCTGTCATGTCGCCGAACCGTCCGCGTGTCAGCAGACCGAAGGCCCAGAGCGTATCCTGCGCATGCCCATTCGCATCGAGGAGACGGCAGGTCTCATCAACCTCAAAGCCGAGGCTCAGTCTATCGCGCCTGACCAATCCGAGATCGCAAAGGGCGTCAACCAAGGGTGCATCGGTGAGGGTCTTGGGGCCGGTGCAATTGATGACAATGTCAAAAGCTTCGGCGCTCACCGCGCCATCGCGCCCGGCCAGATGCGCCTCGAGACGCGTGCCCTGGGCCTGGAGCCGGGCAAGGCGGGCGACGCGGAACTCCAATTGGCCAGACGCTTGCATCGCCGCTACTATGTCGCCCGTTTGCGGGACCATCCGATAGCGGTTCACGTCATACCAAGGTTTCAAGTGGCGCAGGAACCGGCTCTTTTCGATTTCCGTGAAATTGGGCCAAAGCCATCCCGCAGCATCGCGTACTTCATCGAAGGGAGCCTTCAGGTCGCGTCCGTCGGAGATCGCCGCGGCCATATCGCCGCGCAGTGCGCGAACAGCGGCGCGCAGTGACAACCGCTCGCCATGGCGCTCTATGAACCTTGGGACCGGGCGGGACAACCGCTGCATAAGCGCGGACACATCCGGCGCCTCGCCTTGAGCTTGAGGCAACAGGCCCCGACGCGAAATCGCGGTGATCGCGCCTTTGTGCCTATGGCGCGACAGGCTCGCCACGACATCCGCCGCAGTCAACCCCGTCCCAACAAGAAGGACTCTGTCATCCGGCGCGATCGCCGCCAACGCCTTCGCATCGAACGGATCGCCAATATATCCGGGATGGCGCTTTGCGCCGGCGGAGACCGCCCTCGGCGGCGCGGGCTTTTGTCCGCCGAATGCAAGCACGGTCAGGTCGGAGGAGACCATGGCGCCCGATGCCAATTCGATCTGCAGCCCTTCCTTCACCCGTTTTGCACTAACGGCACAGTCCCGGAGGTGATGAACAGTGGATCCGTGACAATTGCGGGCAACAGTCTCTTGCAGGGTTTGGTTCAGATACAGGCGCACATCGGAGCGGCGAACATAACACACCCCCGTCTCGGCCTGCGCCTGCGGGTCTCTGTCAGCAGCGCCGGAAGCCACATACCACCGGGCGAAATGTCCGATATCCTTCGGAAAGAGAACCAGAAGTTCATGCGTGCCATTGACGCGATGGTCTGGGTCATCGCCACCATAGGCCAGCCCTCCACCCAGCATCTCACGGGGTTCAATGACCTTGATCTGCAAGGGGGCTGGCATGCTCGCGCACAGTCGAATTGCGACGGCTGTCCCGGTAAAGCCTCCGCCAATAATCGCGATCTTTCGCATTACACGTCTCCGCTCTCCGGCTAAGAGTGGAATGAATATCTTCTGACTGTCAACAATACTAAAAAGGTACGAGTGTAAAACGGAGCACCGGCGGACAAGATTGACTTGAGCCGGGGAAGCGAGGTCTCAAAACTCCTGCACTCAAGCAAACCTGCTATTCTTCGCCTGTTCATCTCCCGATCCGTCGGCGAAGGGAAGGAATTGACGAAAACAAGGTCTCGTTGTTCCCGTACTGCGTCCGCGGAGTTGCCCCTAGGCGATTGCCAAAATGCCAGTATGGTAGGCGCGGAAAATCCAAAGAATTAATGCGGGGCGCAGATGTCAGTCTCACCGAAGTTACAACAGGCGCTGGACAGAGCAGTCGATGCCGCCTTCGACGCGCAAGTCGCCTTTCTGGCGAAGTTCGTCCAGATCCCTTCCGTGCGGTTTTGTGAAGGCCCCGCTCAGGACTTCATTGCCGATGCGCTGCGGGAGCGGGGCTATGGCGTGGATGAATGGCACATCCGGCTGGAAGATTTGGAACACCTGCCGGGGTTCGGGCCCATCGAGGGAAATTTTTCCAACGCGCGCAGTGTCGTCGGCACGCACTACCCGTCCCGAACCACGGGGCGGTCGCTGATCCTGCAAGGGCATCTCGATGTGGTGCCCGAAGGCCCGCACGATATGTGGAGCGATCCGCCTTTTTCCGGCCTCGTGCGCGACGGCTGGATGTATGGGCGCGGGGCAGGGGATATGAAATCGGGCACCGTGGCTGCGCTCTTTGCGCTTGATGCGATCCGGGCCGCCGGGTTCGAGCCCGCCGCGCGGGTGCATCTGCAATCGGTGATCGAGGAGGAAAGCACCGGGCTCGGCGCGCTCTCAACCCTGCAACGCGGCTACCGTGCCGATCTTGCTGTGCTGCCGGAGCCCTCGGGCTTCCGGATTAACCGGGCGCAAATCGGTGTTTTGTGGTTCAAACTGCGAGTGCGGGGACGCCCGGTGCATGTGGCGGTTGCCGGGGACGGGTCCAACGCGATTATGGCCAGCTACGATGTGCTCGCCGCCCTTAAGCGACTGGAGGCGGAGTGGAACACGCGGGCCGCCGCGCATCCGGTCTATGGGGATGTGCCGCATCCGCTCAATCTCAACGCTGGCAAGATCAAAGGCGGCGACTGGGCGTCGAGCGTGCCTGCCTGGTGCGATGTGGATTGCCGGATGGGCGTGCTGCCGGGGCAGGATCTTGAGGCAGCCAAGGCCGAGATCGAAGCCTGCATCTCTGCCGCTGCGCGCGATCATCCGTTCTTGTCGAACAACCCGCCGGAGATCATCTGGAACGGGTTTCAGGCCGAGGGTTATGTGCTCGGACCGGAGGCCGATCCGGGGCTGGCTGTCATGCAAGCGGCCTACCAGGGCGTGTTCGGGGACGTCGCGGTTTTGGAAGAGAACAAGATGACGGCGCTGACCGACACGCGGTTCTATGGGCTCTACTATGGCATTCCGGCCTTCTGTATTGGCGCGCGGGCCGAGAATATTCACGGCTTCGATGAGCGGGTCGACCTTGCGTCGGTGCGACAGTTGACCAAGCTGCTGGCACGTTTCATCGGCGATTGGTGCGGGCTGGCGCCGCGCGCGGATCAGTAAAGGCTGATTGCGCGGGCTGCCGCCTCGCCCAGTGGGACAACGAAGTCCGTAAAGGCCTCTTCTGTCCAGTCTGACAGCGACCCCGCCACATGGATTGCAGCTATTGGGCGCCCATCCGCGCCCATCACTGGAAAGCCCACCGCAATTTCGCCCACGAGGATCTGGTTGCAGGCGAGCGCATAGCCCTTGGCGCGGGCGGTGCGGAGCTTCGCAATGATCGCTTCGGGGTCTTCCAGCGTGTGCGGGGTGAAGGGGCGGCGGTCCGATCTGTGCAGGATGTCCAGGGCCTCGTCTTCGGGCAAGCGGGAGAGAATCGCCCAGCCGCCAGAGCTGCAAAAGCTCGGAACGCTGTGGCCGATCAGGGTCGTGTTGAACGTCTGGCGCTTAGTTTGGAGGCGAACTGCATAAATAACGCGCAGGTCGTCGAACAGGGACAGGTCCACGCGCTCGCGCACCGATTTACGCAGGTCCTGCAGCACGGGCGTTGCGCGCCGCACCAGCGGATCGAGGCGCAATGTGTCGAGCGTGTGGTCAAGCAATCGCAGCCCCGGACGGTAGCCTTGAGCCTGTGCGTCGCGCTGCAAATAACCCAGTGTGCGCAGCGTATGCACCATGCGCTGTACCGCGCTGCGGTCGACTTTTGCCCGCTCCGCTATATCTGAAAGGCTAAGAGGCGTTTCGGTTTCGTGAAAGGCCGAAAGCACCCGCAGGGCCCGGTCGACCGACTGCACAAAGAGCGGGTCCGCGCGGTCTGTTTCGGTCAAACTGCGCAGGCCGGGTTCGGCGCGGATCGTGTTTCTCGTCATGCAGCCCTCGCAACGAGTCTCTTGACTTAGCGTAAAACGATTATCTACGCTCACTCTACGATGTGGGGATATCGAACTGCAATACACCAATAGAGAGAATGCCCGTCCCCATGATCTGGTCGCCCTGTCCGCAGCGCGTCCGTGCCAGAAAGGAACGCCGTGACCCAAACCGTCGCACTCGCCGGCTTTGTGCATGAGACCAACACCTTCGCGCCCACCCGCGCGGACATGGCCGCCTTCGTGCAAGGCGGGGGCTACATGCCCATGGTGCGCGGCGCAGCGATGCATGTGCAGGGCAAAAAGATCAATCTCGGCATCAGCGGCGCGCTCGACTTCGCCGCCGAGGCCGGCTGGTCGATGGTTCCGGTGCTGTTTGCCGGGGCGATCCCGTCGGCCCATGTCACGCAAGAGGCCTATGACAGCATCACGGATGAGATCGTTGCGGGTATCGAGGCCGCAGGGGCGCTCGACGGGGTCTTTCTAGATTTGCACGGCGCGATGGTGGCCGAGCATGAAGACGACGGAGAGGGCGCCCTTCTGGCGCGGGTTCGGGCCGTGGTCGGGCCGGACGTGCCGATTGCCGCCTCCCTCGATCTGCATGGTAACATCACGCAGAAGATGGTCGATGCCGCCGATGTGCTCGTTGGCTTCCGGACCTATCCGCATGTGGATATGTACGACACCGGGCACCGGGCAGCCGCTCAGTTGCAGTCTCTGATGGCGCGCGGCGCGCCGTTTGCCAAGGCGTTCCGGCGTCTGCCATTTCTCGTGCCGATCGCATGGCAGAGCACGCTCATGCAGCCCGGTCAGCGCATCTATGAAGAGGTGGCCGCGCTTGAGACGGGGGCGGTCTCCAGCACCTCGTTTTTCTTTGGATTCCCGGCGGCCGATTTCCCCGGCTGCGGGCCGACCGTCGTGTGCTACGGCACCGAGGCCTCCGCAACAGGCGCAGCGGCAGACGCCATCGCGCGCGCGGTTGAAGAAGCTGAAGCGGAATTTGCCGGGCAAACATTCGGGCCCGAGGACGGCGTCGCCGAGGCCATGCGGCTCGCGGCGACTGCGGCCAAGCCCGTGGTGATCGCCGACACGCAGGACAATCCCGGGGCAGGGGGCGACAGCAACACAACCGGGATGCTGCGCGCGCTCGTGGCGGCGGATGCCAAACGTGCGGCCTTGGGCAACATGGTCGATCCGAAGGCCGCTGCTGCGGCCCATGCCGCCGGGGTGGGGTGCGAGATCGACATCGCTCTAGGCGGCTTTTCCGGGGTTCCCGGGGATGCGCCCTTCGAGGCGCGTTTCACCGTCGAGACCCTCTCGGACGGAAAGCTCATCGCCTCGGGGCCATTCTATGGCGGCGCGGCGCTCGATATGGGGCCCTCGGCTTGCCTGCGCATCGGTGATGTGCGCGTCGTGGTGACCACACACAAAGCTCAGATGGCCGATCAGGAAATGTATCGCTTCGTTGGGATCGAACCCACCGAGCAGGCGATCCTCGTCAACAAAAGCTCGGTGCATTTCCGCGCCGACTTCGACCCTATCGCCGAATGCATCCTGACCTGCGTCGCGCCCGGCCCGATGCCGGTCAGCCCGGCGAGTCTGCCCTTTACGAGGCTTGCGCCGGGCATGAAGCTGGAGCCGCTCGGGGCCGTTTTTGAGGCCCCGTCCGCATCACCTCAGACAGAACACAAGCAGGAGGCAGAGCCGACCCACTGACAATCTTGCAGGCACATATCCGCGGCGAAACAGCCGCATTCTCAACCAAAACAGGGAGATAAGAATGACAAAACACTTCAGTTTCAGAAACGCCGCCTTTGCCGCGACGCTCGTGAGCGCGGCTGCAATGGCCGCGCCGCTCAGCGCGGAGACCACGCTGACAGCGGTCAAGCACTCCGCCTTGCGCGTGCTCGATCCGATCATGACCACGGCCTACATGAGCCGCAACCACGGCTACATGATCTTCGACACGCTCTACGCGCTGGACAGCGATCTGGTGCCGCAGCCTCAGATGGTCGACAGCCACACCGTGTCCGACGATGGGCTGACCTATACGTTCACCCTGCGCGACGGGCTGATGTTCCATGACGGCGTGCCCGTCACCGGGGCCGACGTCGCTGCCTCTATCGCCCGTTGGGGTGAGCGCGATGGCATGGGTCAGGTGCTGATGAGCTTCGTGTCCGAGATGAAGCAGGGCGACAGCCCGAACGAGTTCGTCATGATGCTCAAGGAGCCCTATGGCCTCGTCATCGACAGCCTCGCCAAGCCCTCCTCGAACGTGCCGTTCATCATGCCGGCGCGGCTTGCCGAAACGCCCTCCACCGAGCCGATCCCCGAGCAAATCGGGTCCGGTCCGTTCAAATGGGTTGCCGAGGACTTCCAGCCCGGCGTGAAGGCGGTCTATGCCAAAAACGAAGACTACGTGCCGCGCGACGAGCCTGCGAGCTGGGCTGCAGGTGGTAAAGTCGTTAAAGTGGACCGGGTCGAATGGGTCGTGATGCCCGACGATCAGACCGCGCTGAACGCGCTGCAAGCGCAGGAGATCGACTACTGGGAAAGCCCGCCGTCCGATCTGCTGCCGATCCTCGAAGCCAATCCCGACGTAACGGTGAAGAACCTCAACGCGCTTGGCTTCCAGACCATCATGCGTCCCAACACGCTGAACGCGCCGATGGACAACCCAATGGTGCGCAAGGCCGCCATCGCTTCGGTCTATCAGAAGGACGTGCTCGACGCGCTCGTGGGCAATCCTGATTACTACGCGCTCTGCGGGGCGATGTTTGTCTGCGGCACGCCGCTCGCGACCGATGTGGGCTCCGAAACGCTGGTCGAAGGCAACGGCATGGAGATGGCGAAGTCGATGCTTGCCGAGGCAGGCTATGACGGCACGCCCATCGTGATCATGCACCCCACGGATGTGGGTACGCTGCGCACGCAGCCAGTTGTTGTGGCGCAAGCCATGCGTGATGCGGGCTTCGTGGTCGATCTTCAGGCGATGGACTGGCAGACCCTCGTGGGACGCCGCGCGAGCCAAGCCCCGATCGACGAGGGCGGCTGGCACATGTTCATGACCAACTGGGTGGGCGCGGATGTGTTCAACCCGCTGGTGAACAACATGGTCAACGGCAAAGGCCCCGATGGCGGCTGGTTCGGCTGGCCGGATGTGCCGCAGCTCGAAGAGCTGCGTACGGCCTATGCAACCGAGACCGATCTGGAGAAGCAGAAGGAACTCGCGGCGGAAATCCAGAAGATCGCCTATGACGAGGGCGTCTATGCGCCGATCGGCCAATACTTCGTGCCGACCGCATGGTCTTCCGAGCTGGAAGGTGTTCTCGACGCACCCGCGCCGCTCTTCTGGAACATCTCCAAGTAAATCATGCATTTGGTCCCGCGTTCTTGCGCGGGGCCAGTCTTTGGCTGGGGCCCGTGTGCGGGCCCCAGCTGCCTGACACATCGTCGAAAGGCCCTGCGCCATGGTTGGCTACATCCTGCAACGAATTCTCGCCTCCGTCCCCGTGATGGGCTTTGTGGCGCTCTTCGTGTTTCTGCTTTTGCGACTGACGCCGGGCGATCCGGCGGCCATCATCGCCGGAGACACCGCAACGCCGGAACAACTCGAAGCGATCCGCGACTCGCTGGGACTGAACGATCCGCTTTTCGTGCAGTTCTTTGACTGGATTTTCAAACTTCTGCAGGGCGATTTCGGCACCTCCATTCAATCCCGCGAGCCGGTTCTGAAACTGATCGCAGACCGTATGGAGCCCACGATCTCGCTGGCGCTGACCACGATCATCCTGTCGGTGATCATCGCCGTGCCCCTCGGTGTCATCGCCGCATGGAAACATGGCACGCTTATTGACCGGTTCGTGATGCTGCTCTCGGTTCTGGGCTTCTCGATTCCGGTCTTCGTGATCGGCTACCTGATGATCTCGCTCTTTTCGATGCAACTGAACTGGTTCCCTGTTCAAGGCTTCAGGCCCATCGGCGACGGCATGGCAGACTTCTTCCACCGCATCGCCTTGCCGACCCTGACCCTGACGTTGCTCTATATCGCGCTGATCGCCCGCATCACGCGGACCTCGATGCTGGAAATCTTGGGCGAAGACTATATCCGCACCGCGCGGGCCAAGGGGCTGCCGGAAATCCGGGTGCTCATGCGCCACGCGCTTCGCAACTGCTCAGTGCCGATCATCACCGTGATCGGGATCGGCTTTGCGCTGATCATCTCCGGGGTGGTCGTGACGGAGTCGGTCTTCAACCTGCCTGGGCTGGGGCGTTTGACCGTAGATGCGGTGCTCTCCCGGGACTATCCGGTGATTCAGGCCGTCATTCTGCTGGCCTCCCTGATCTACGTGGTGGTCAACCTGCTCATTGACATCAGCTATGTGCTGCTCGACCCGAGGATCCGTTACTCATGACCGACCAGACGCACGCCTCCGTTTCCGCCGCGCCGCCGCGCGACACGACCTCGGCACTCACCCGTGTGCGGGAGATCGTGACCTCCAGCCCGGTGGTGATGATCGCCGCGCTTCTCATCGTGATCATCGTTCTGTCGGCGCTTTTCGCGCCTTGGGTCGTCCCCCATGACCCGGTGCGCCTGACCCCCGCCGAGCGCCTCAAGCCTCCGAGCGAGGTCTATTGGCTGGGCACGGATGCCTTCGGGCGCGATCTTTTCAGCCGGATTGTCACAGGTGGGCAAATCTCGCTCGTCGTGGGCGTGGGCGCGGCCATCGCGGCGGTGCTGGCAGGGCTCGTGTTCGGGCTTCTTGCGGGCTATATCCGCTGGCTCGACGCGGTGCTGATGCGCATGGTTGACGGGCTCATGGCGATCCCCAACATCCTTCTGGCCATCGCCATCGTGTCGCTCTGGGGCGCGTCTCTCTGGACGGTGCTGGTAGCGATCACGATCCCCGAGGTGCCCCGCGTCGTGCGGCTCGTGCGTTCGGTGGTCCTCTCGGTGCGCGAGGAGCCCTATGTGGAGGCGGCCATCGCGGCGGGTTCATCCACATGGCTGATCATGCGCCGCCACCTTTTGCCCAACACGATCGCGCCTCTGATCATCCAAGGGACGTATATCTGCGCGAGTGCGATCCTGACCGAGGCGATCCTCTCATTCCTCGGGGCGGGCATCAATCCTGAAACCCCAAGCTGGGGCAACATCATGGCCGAGGGCCGGATCTACTTCCAGATCAACCCCGGGATCGTGCTCTGGCCCGGGCTGGTGGTGTCCGTGGCAATCCTTTCGATCAACCTGCTCGGGGATGCGGTCCGCGACGCGCTCGATCCCCGGATGGCCCAGAGGGGAATTGACCGATGACAAGCAACCTACTCGAAATCACCGACCTGCGGATCGCGCTCAATGGCGATCCGGGCAGTCAGGTCGTCAAGGGGCTCGACATGAAGATCGAGCCCGGTCAGACCATGTGCCTTGTGGGGGAAAGCGGGTCCGGCAAATCGCTCACCGCGCTTGCAACGATGGGGCTGCTTCCGAAGGTGCTGAGCCCGATCTCCGGGCAGGTCAAGCTCAAGGGCGAAGACATGCTCACGGTGCCGACCAACCGGATGCGCGATCTGCGGGCCACGTCCATGTCGATGATCTTTCAGGAGCCGATGACCGCCCTCAATCCGGTCGCGCGGGTCGGCCAGCAGATCGAAGAAGTGCTGGAGTTTCACAGCGACATTTCGCAATCCGAGCGCCGCAAGAAGGCGCTGGAGATGATGGAGGCGGTGCATCTGCCGGATATCGAAAAGATGTATCGCAGCTTCCCGCATCAGCTGTCCGGCGGGCAGCGCCAGCGGATCATGATCGCCATGGCGCTGATCATGCGCCCGCAATTGCTGATCGCCGACGAGCCCACCACCGCGCTCGACGTGACCACCCAGGCGCAGATCCTCGACCTCATTCGGGAACTCAGAGAGCAACAGGGCTCGGCGGTGCTTTTCATCACCCATGACATGGGCGTCGTGGCCGATATCGCCGATGATGTAACCGTGTTGCAGCTCGGCGAGGTTATGGAGACACAGCCTGTGGATCAGCTCCTGCGACATCCGAAAACCGACTACACGCGGCAGCTTTTACGCGCGGTGCCCAGCCAAGTGCCGCGCCCGCCGCGCGAGGCCGGCACGGGCAAGACCGTTCTGGAAACAGTGGATCTGTGCAAGACCTATGGCGGCGGCGGTGTGTTCACCAAGACCCGCGAAGTGAAGGCGGCGCAGGACGTGTCGCTGAAGCTATTGCAGGGCCGCACGCTCGGGATCGTGGGCGAGAGCGGGTCCGGCAAATCCACCGTCGCGCGCTGCATCATGCGGCTGATCGATCCAAGCTCGGGCAGTATCGTCGTGGACGGTCAGGACATCGCATCGATCACCCAAAAGGCGCTGCAACCCAGCCGCAAGAAGCTTCAGATCGTGTTTCAGGACCCGATGCGCTCGCTCAACCCCCGGATCGAGATCGGGCAATCGATCATCGAAGGGCCGCTCAATTTCGGGGTGCCGAAGGCGCAGGCGCTGGAGCGGGCCAAGGAGCTTCTGGAGCTTGTCGGCCTGCCCGCGACGGCTGTGGACCGCTTCCCGCACCAGTTCTCCGGCGGACAGCGCCAGCGCATCGCCATCGCCCGCGCGCTCGCCATGGACCCGGAGGTGCTCGTCGCCGACGAGGCCGTGTCCGCGCTCGACGTGTCGGTTCAGGCGCAGGTGCTCGATCTGCTGGCGGAGCTTCAGGAGCGGTTCGGCTTGGGCATTCTGTTCATCACTCACGATCTCGGGGTTGCGGCGCAAATCTGCGACGAGGTCATGGTTATGCAGTTCGGGCGCGTGGTCGAATACGGACCCGCCGGGCAGGTGCTCTCGGCCCCGCAGCAGGACTATACCAAGGCGCTGATCGCCGCCGCGCCGGGCCGGCATTGGGATTTTGCCAATTTCCGCCCCTTTGACGAGACGCAACCCGCCATGGGTGGCTGACCCACATACATCACGTATCAACATCCGGAAGGACAACAGGCATGGGCATTCTGCCGATCATCGACGAGAGCACAGCGGAACTCACCGACATCTTCAAGGACCTGCACGCGCATCCCGAGATCGGGTTCCAAGAGGTGCGCACGGCAGGCGTTGTCGCCGCCAAGCTGCGCGACTACGGGGTGGACGAGGTGCATGAGGGCATCGCGGGCACCGGCGTTGTCGGGATCATCAAGGGCAAGGCGGACGGTCCGCGCCGAGTGGGCCTGCGCGCGGATATGGACGCGCTGCCGATCGACGAGGAGACCAACCTCGGCTACGCCTCAACAAATCCCGGCGTGATGCATGCCTGCGGCCATGATGCGCATACGACCATGCTGCTCGGGGCGGCCAAGCACCTCGCCAAGACCCGCGATTTCGCAGGCACGGCCGTGCTGATTTTCCAGCCTGCCGAAGAGGGCCTAGGTGGCGCGCGCGGCATGCTCGCGGATGGGCTTTTCGAGCGCTTCCCCTGTGACGAGATCTACGGGATGCACAACTCGCCGTCTGGCGATCCGGGCAAGGTCGGCATCTGCAAGGGCGCGGCGATGGCCGGGGCCTCGTTCTTCGACATCACAGTGCAGGGCAAGGGCAGCCACGCCGCGATGCCGCAGCAATCGCGCGATCCGTTGATGATCGCCTCCGCGCTCGTGGGCCAGCTTCAGACCATCGTGTCGCGCAACGTCCCACCCTTGGATGCCTGCGTGCTCTCGGTCACGCAGATCCATGCGGGCGCGGCCTATAACGTGGTGCCGGACACTGCGACCCTTGCTGGCACGATCCGCTATTTCAAGGACTCGGTGATCGAGACCGCCGAGACGCGGATGCGCGAACTGTGCGAGGGGTTTGCGAAGGCCTACGGCGTCGAAATCCGCCTTGATCTGCGCAATGTCTTCGACGTGCTGATGAACGATCACGACCTGTCGGACGCCTATATGGAGGCCGCGGCAGATGTTGTTGGGGCGGACAATATCTCCGGCACCGAGGAGCCTGCGACCGGGTCCGAGGATTTCGCCGACATGCTCAAGGTTGTGCCGGGGGCCTATTGCCGGATTGGTCATTCGGGCACGACTGGGTTGCACAACCCGTCGTTCTTCCTCGATCCCGAGGTCCTGCCGGTGGGCGCGTCCGTGATGGCGCGCATCGTCGAGCGACGTCTGGCGGCGGGCTGAGCCATGGATGCGCTGAACCTTCCGTTCGACACGGACGAGATGCTCGCGGGTCTCAAGCCTTGGATCGAGTGCGAGAGCCCAACATGGGACGCCGCAGCGGTGAACCGGATGATGGACGTCGCCGCTTATGATCTGTCGGCAATGGGTACGGTAGAGCGCATCCCCGGTCGGATGGGTTTTGGCGGCTCGCTCCGCGTTCGGCTTCCGCATCCCGATCAGGGGCGCGTGCCGGGCATTCTGATCGCGGGGCATATGGATACGGTGCACCCCGTAGGAACGCTGGATGTGCTCCCGTTCCGCGTGGACGGCGATCTGTGCTATGGGCCGGGCATTCAGGACATGAAGGGAGGCAATTACGTCTGCGTCGAAGCGCTGCGGCAGCTCATCCGGGCGGGCGCGCAGACGCCCTTGCCGGTAACCATTCTGTTCACGCCCGACGAGGAGGTCGGCACGCCGTCCACACGCGAGTTGATCGAAGCGGAAGCACAGCGGAACAAATACGTGTTGGTGCCCGAACCCGCCCATCCCAATGGCGGCTGCACCATCGGGCGCTACGCGATTGCACGGTTCAATCTCGAAACGGTCGGAAAGCCCAGCCATGCAGGCGCCCGGCTGGCCGATGGCACTTCGGCGATCAACGCCATGGCGCGCAGGATCATCGAGATCGAAGAGATGACTGGCCCCGATTGCACCTTTTCCGTGGGCGTGATCCATGCCGGTCAATGGGTGAACTGCGTGTCGTCGTCCTGTCAGGCCGAAGCGCTCAGCATGGCCAAGAAGCAGGAAGACCTCGATGATGGGGTGGCGCGTATGCTCGCGCTGCAAGGCGAGGTCAATGGCGCCGAGTTCAAGGTGACGCGGGGTGTGACGCGGCCGGTGTGGAAGCCGGATCAACCGGGCACAATGGCCATGTACGAGATCGCCAAGGACATCGCGGCGGAGATCGGTTTCGATCTGACCTGCGCCAGTGCGGGCGGTGGCTCCGATGGCAACTTCACCGGCGCCATGGGCATAGCGACACTTGACGGTCTGGGTGTGCGGGGGGCTGGGTTGCACACGCTCAACGAGCACATCCAGACCAGCAGCCTGACCGAACGCGCGCGCCTGATTGCAGCAATGCTGATGCGGCTGCAATAACTGGACAGCCCGATGCTGTGCCGCGGCGACACTGTGTGCCGCCCCTCCGCGCAGTCCGGTCCGTGTGTAGCGGGGCGGCATTTCTGACTGTAGGGTGCGAACCGCATAGGACAGGTCGTGGCAGGCTGGCTTGCTGCCTCAGAATGACATTGTTTGGCCGCTGTGATGGTTGACATTCCAGAAAACCAAACGATTGTTAGGTTAAGGGGTGAGACCGGAAGCGAACGGCGTGTCGCAGGCGCATCCCGCTGACAGTTTCAGGGAGGAAACCATGTTCAAATTCATGACTCGCGCGGCAAGTGCTGCCGTTTTGTCGCTGCTCGCCTTGCAGGCCAGTGCCAAAGACTATCCCGATGTGACCCTGCGGATGGCGCATCCGCTCCCAGAAAGCTGGCCCGCCGTGCAGTGGGACAAGTGGTGGGCAGAAGAGGTCACGCGCCGTTCGGATGGTAAGGTCAAGATCGAAATCTTCTGGTCCGGACAGTTGGGCGGGCTGCTCGAAATCAAGAATCTTGTGTCTTCCGGCGCTGTGGACCTTGGGGTCTTTGCACAGGCCGTGCATGCCTCTGAAATGCCAATGACGTCGATTGCTGCCGGTCTGCTCAACCGCGTCTCCGCCGATCCGGCGACGGCGCAAAAGCTCGCAGGCGAGGTCTACGCCTCCGAGTCGACCAAGGCCGAACTTGCCGAACTCAACCTGCATCCGATCAAATGGACGGTCACCTCGCCCTATCGGCTCACCTGCAACAAGGCCATCAACCAGATGTCCGACCTCGAAGGGCTGCGCGTGCGGGCCGTCGGCGGGGCCTATGTACCAATCTGGATGGAAGCCTATGGTATGGTCCCGACGCGCGTGCAGGCACCGGAAATCCGTGAGGGCCTGCAGCGCGGCACGCTCGATTGCAACTTCGGGCCGATTGAATGGGTGCCGTTCTTCTCGCTGCAATCGGTGGCACCCTATGTCTCAGACATCAACACCGGCACCTTCACGACCTTCCAACTCTATGCCCCGGCGGACCGCTGGAACAGCTGGCCCGAAAGCGTGCGGGGCCTGATGACCGAAGTGGCCCAGGACGCGATGATGAAAGACCTCGAGTGGCTGCAAGGCGCAGAGGCCGAGGCCTATGCAGCCATGGAAGAAGCTGGCGGGCAAGTGATCGAACTGGCCGATATGGACGCCTTTGTCGCCAAGTCACCGGACATGATCGCGATCTGGGAAGAGCGGATGACGGCGGACGGCATGGGCGATGCGATTGCGCCGATCGTGCCGATGCAGCGAGAAGCCGCCAAAAGCTTTGAGTAATGCCCGAGGCTGAAAAGACAGACAGGGAGGGGCGCCAGTCCGGTGCCTCTCCAAATGCGCTCGGGGCAGGGGCCACGCTGGCGGAGCGCATCGCGATTTCCATCTGCGCGGCGGTCCTCTTTGTCGTGATGGCTGTGGGTGCCGCTGACATCATCTCTGGCGAACTTTTCGGAACGTTCCTTTCGTTCAAGGTGGACATGTCCGGCACGCTTGCGGCCGCCGCGATCTTTCTTGCGTGGCCCTTGGTGCAGCGCCGCCGGGACCATATTGGTGTTGATCTGTTCCAGCCCTTCCTGCCTCGGGCCCTGCGTCTCTTTGGCTGGTGGCTGAGCCAAGCGGTCGGTCTGCTGGTCTTCGGCCTGATCGCCTATGGCGCAGTTGAGTTGGCGATAGACAGCGTTGAGATCTGGGAGGTGTCCGCCGCGACGCTGGGCTACCCGATCTGGCCAGCGAAGATCGCCTGCGCCTTGGGTGCGATGCTGACCGTGGTGGTTCTGGTGCTACAAAGCCTCAAGGGGCTCAAAGAAGGTGCGCCTGACAGATGAGCGGTCTCGAACAGGGTGGGATTGCCTTCGTCTGCCTGCTTTTCATGCTGGCACTGGGCGTGCCTGTGGGCTTTGCGCTCGCGGGGGTGGCGGCGGTTGGGCTCTACCTCAGCGTTGGCGCGTCCTTCGTGCTCACGACCTTCAAGACAACCCCCTATACGCTGGCGAGTGATTATACCTTCGTCGTGGTGCCGATGTTCGTGCTAATGGGCGCGATTGCCGGGCGCGCTGGCATCATCGGGGACCTCTATTTCGCGGCGCAGGCCATGCTGAACAGGCTGCGAGGCAGTCTCTTCATGGCCACTATCGTGGCTCAGGCGGGCTTTGCGGCGGCCTCGGGCTCGACCGTGGTGGCCTCGGGCGTCTTTACCCGGATGGCGCTGCCGGAAATGCTCAAATTCCGGTATGATCCGGGGGTTTCAGCGGGCTGTATCGCCGCCGCCGGAACGCTGGCCGGGCTCATCCCGCCTTCCATTGCAATGGTGCTTTTTGCGCTGCTCACCGGAGAGCCGGTGGGGGAGCTTTTGGTCGCCGGCGTCTTGCCCGGGCTGCTTACAGCGGGGGCGTACATGATCGGCATTCGTATCTTCCTGCAGTTCCGCCCGCACTGGGCGCCGGATATGAAAGAGACCATCACGTGGTCGATGAAGCTGCGCTCGCTCAGCAAGGTCTGGAGCGTCGTTCTGTTGATGGTCCTCGTGATGGGCGGTATCTATTCGGGCCTGTTCCCGCCCTCGGCGGCTGGCGCGGTGGGCGCAGCGGGCGCGCTCTTCATCGCCCTTTCGATGCGCCGTATCGGGGCGAACCAGATCTGGGAGGCGCTGCTGGAATCGGCACGGATCACGGCGATGATTTTCCTGATTGTGGTGGGCGGTCTGATCTTTAGCCGGTTCCTGCTGATCAGCGGGTTTATCGGCGATATCCGCGCTTTCGTCACCGCGTCAGAGCTTGGCGTTGCGGGCTTTCTGGCGATGACTGTGGTGCTGTTCCTGCTGCTTGGCATGTTCCTCGATTCGGTGTCCTTGCTGGTTATCGCAGTGCCCTTCCTGTTCCCCATCAGCCAGACGCTCGGCATTGATGCGATCTGGTTCGCGGTGATCATCGTAAAGCTGATCGAGATCGCGGCGATCTCGCCGCCGGTGGGGCTGAACCTTTACGCGGTGCTGGCCTCGGCGGATGGACGGGTGCAGACCGGACAATTGTTCAAAGGTGTGCTGCCGTTTCTGGCAATTGAGATGGTGGTGCTGGCACTCTTGATCGCATTTCCAGCGATCACGACATTCCTGCCGAAAACCATGGGATAAGACCATGCAGCTCATCGACTTTTTCGACCGATCCGCGGACCTGATGCCGGAGGCGATTTTCGTAAAACAAGGCGATGTGCGTCGCAGCTATGCCGACAGCCGGGCTGCAACGCATCGCATCGCGGCTGCGCTGATCCGGGAAGGCTACGAGCCGGGCACGCGAGTTGGGATCTACATGCCCAATGACTGGCGCGGGCTGGAGGCGATGTTCGGGCTCTGGCGCGCAGGCTGCGTCATGGTGCCGGTCAATGCGCGCAATGCGGTGACGCAAAATGCCCAGATCCTGCGGGATGCAGGGGTTCAGGTGGCCTTCTACCATTCGAGCTTTGCCGCTGAGATGGACGAAGTTCGTGCTAGCTGTCCTGATCTGGCATTGAGCGTCTGCGTCGATGCCGGTCTGGAGAGTTGGATGGCGCCCGAGGGAGCCGAGGTGTCACATATCGTGCGCGCGCCGGACGATCTGTGGACGCTTTATTCCACGTCCGGGACCACTGGCAAATCGAAGGGTGTGCGGCACACGCATCTGAGCAACATGGTCGCCTGTATGGATATGCTTCACGCGCTGGATGTGCGGGGACCCGTGACCCATCTGGTCGTGGCCCCGATGACGCATTTCGCGGGGAGCTTCCTCTTTGCGCTGACGGTGACAGGGAGCACGCATGTGCTTCTGGACAACGCCGAGCCCGAAACCATCCTTGCCGCCATCGAGGCCGAACGGGCGCACATCCTGTTCCTGCCGCCGACGATGATCTACCGGATGCTGGCGAGCCCGGCGCTCGGCAATCACGACTATTCCAGCCTGCACCGGTTCGTCTATGCCGCTGCCCCGATGGCCCCGCAAAAGCTGCGCGAGGCCATCGACGCCTTTGGCCCGGTGATGAGCAATTTCTTCGGTCAGGCCGAGGGGATCGGTCCGATCAGCTTCCTCAGTCCCGAAGATCACCGCCCGGAGGCCGGGGGCGTGTGGGAGGACCGGCTGATGTCCATCGGCAAACCGTCGATCCTGCGACAAGTGGCCATCGTGGATGATGACGGCCAGCCGCTGCCTCCCGGTACGCGGGGCGAGGTGGCGGTGCGCAGTTGGGGCGTCACGCAAGGCTATGAGAACAACCCGGAGGCCACGCAGGAGGCGTTCAAGAACGGTTGGTATCTTACGGGCGATATCGGCGTCGCGGATGCCGAGGGCTATGTGACGCTTGTGGATCGCAAGAAGGACATGATCGTGTCGGGGGGCTTCAACATCTACCCCGCCGAGGTGGAGCGCGAATTGCTCTCGCACCCGGACGTGCAGGAAGCTGCCGTGATCGGGGTGCCCGATCCCGATTGGGGCGAGGCGGTGAAAGCGGTGATCGAGCGGCGCGCAGGAGCAACGGTGACCGAGGCCGAGTTGATCGCGCTCTGCAAGGCACGGCTGGGAAGCCTGCGCGCGCCCAAATCGGTAGAGTTTCGTCAAGAACTGCCGCGCAATGCCACCGGGAAGGTCCTGAAACGGGAGATCCGCGCGCCTTACTGGGAAGGTCAGGCGCGCGCGATCTGACGGGCGGTAGCATATTGCTCGGCGAGATCGTCGATCAACTCCGACGCGGGCCGGATCGTCGTCACCCCGCCGACGCCATGGCCCATGCTCCAGACCGTTTTCCATGAGGCCATGTCGAGCGCGCCGCGATGCAGCGGAGTGCCGTCCGCGTCGATGATCCCTTCGTCGATCAGGCTTTGCCGGGCGAAATTCGCCGGGATGCCCGTGACGAGGTCCGACAAGGCGACGCCGTCCGCATCGGTGGCGGTCACCATGTCCTTGTGACCGCGCTGCGCGAAGCTTTCCGGGGTGGCGATGAAGGGCGTACCGGCATAGCCGAGATCAGCGTCCAGCACTTCGAGGGCGTGGAGCGCGCGGCCCGACCCGATTGCCCCCGCAACCGCGATGGGGCCATCGAAAAAGCGCCGGACCTCTTCCACGAAGGCGAAAGGGTTCAGCCAGCCGGTATTGCCGCCTGCACCCGCCGTCAGCAGCACCAGCCCATCGGCGCCCGCCGCGACCGCCTTGCGGGCGTGGCGCAGGCTGGCCACGTCGGAGAAGACCAACCCGCCGTAATCATGGACCGGGCCGGTCACGGCGTCCGGTGCACCCACGGAAGCGACAACCAGCGGTGCGCGCGCCCGAACGGTGGCGGCGAGATCCGAGTCCAATCGCGCATTAGACCGGTGCACGATCAGGTTCACGCCCCATGGTGCCCCGCTGGTGTGTTCGGCGATTTGGCCCAGCCAGTGGTCCAGATCTTCCGGCGTGCGGGCATTCACTGAGGGGAAGGCGGACAGCGCCCCAGCGCGGGACGCGGCGATGATCAGTTCTGGCCCGGAGATCAGGAACATCGGGGCCACGAAGAGCGGCACGCGCAGCTGCGATCTGAGATACACCCGCAGATCGGGACCGGATCGCGATTGTCGCCACATGAAAATTCCTCCCGCACCTTCGTTAAAACTAACAATCAACTGTTTGGCAACAGCGCCCGATGCGTTTAAGTTCACAGCGGGAGAGAGCAGGACGTCTGCGGCGCGTGCACGCCGGCGCCACCGGTTTGTCCCGCCGACGCCAAGCAGCCCCAAGAAGGAATGCATCGCCGATGACTGACACACTCAACGACCCGCAGGTCTATTTGCCCGACCTGTTCGCTACCCATGCCCGCCATTACCCCGGCAAGGATGCGGTGATCTGCGGCGATCAACGGCGCAGTTGGGGCGATTTCGTGGGCAATATCAATCGTGTGGCCAACCACCTGATTGCGGCGGGTCTGCAAAAGGGGGACCGGGTCGCGGTGATGATGGGCAACTCGGTGGAGATGCTGGAATGTCTGTTCGGCGTCGTGCGGGCAGGGGGCTGCGTGGTGCCGCTCTCGGGATTGCTGACGGCCGACCAACTCGAAAGCCTGCTGAGCGATTGCGACGCGGTGGCCGCCTTCGTGTCGGCTGAGTTCGAGGACCGTGCCGCGCCGCTCGCGGCCCGTGTGCCGGGCATCCGCACATGGATATCGCATGGCTTCCACGCGGCGGGCTGGGAGCAAGTGTCTGACATCTATGCGAAAACGCCGGACACCGTGCCCGATATCCGCCATGCGCTGACCGATGCGTTCAACATCATCTATTCCTCGGGCACGACGGGCCTTCCGAAGGGGATCGTGCAGACCCACCGCGCGCGTTTGCATTGGGCGTTCTCCAATGCGGTCGAGATGAGCTTTTCGTCGGACAGCCGTGCGCTGACCACCACGCCGCTCTATTCCAACGGCACCTGGCTGATGATGCTGCCGATCCTCTTCGCGGGCGGCACGCTTCACGTCATGCCGGCCTTCGATCCGGCGGGGTTCCTTGAAACCGTCGAGCGGGAGAAGATTACCCATACTTTTATGGTTCCTGCTCAGTATCTTATGGTGCTGGAGCGCCCCGAGTTGCAGAGCGCCGATCTGGGCTCGCTGCGCACTGTTCTCTCGGCGGGCTCGCCCCTACGGCGCGACACCAAACGGGAGATCATCGCGCGGATTTCGCCGGGTTTGTTCGAGCTTTACGGGTTTTCGGAAGGCTTCGCCTCGATGCTGAAGCCGCACCAGCATGCGGAGAAATTCGACACGGTCGGCACGCCTGTTCTGGGCTTCGAGGTGCGTATTCTCGACGAGGAAGGCAACGAAGTGCCGCGTGGCACGCCCGGGGAGATCGCGGGCTATGGTGCGGGGATCATGGCGGAATACAACAAGCGCCCGGAGCAGACCGCCGAGCTCATCTGGCGCGACGCGCGGGGGCGCACGTTTATCCGCTCGGGCGATATCGGGGTGCTGGACGAGGACGGGTTCCTGAAGATCGTCGACCGCAAGAAGGACATGATAATTTCCGGCGGTTTCAATGTCTTCCCGACCGATGTTGAAGCGATTGTAGGGCAACATCCCGATGTGATGGACGTCACGGTGATCGGTGTGCCGCATCCCAAATGGGGCGAGAGCTGTCTGGCGCTGGTTATTCCGGCCACGGGGGCGGAGGCCGATCCCGAGGCGATAATGGCGTGGGCGAATGAGCGGCTGGCCAAGACGCAGCGCCTTGTGGCGGTGGAGTTGCGCACCGAGTTCCCGCGCAACGCGCTCGGCAAGGTGGTCAAGAAGGACTTGCGCGCGCCCTATTGGGAAGGCGTTGACAACGGCTGAGCGGGCAGGGCAGGGCCGCAAAAGGTTAACGCGGCGAACGTTGCGCGCCGCGAAAATCACGAAAAACGTGAATACGGGCGTTAACGCCATAAAAACAAGGGATGGCAGGTGTATGGCCCGGCGTATGGCTGCGCGTATGGCAAGCGTATGGCTCGTTGTTGATTCGTTCCGTGATTTGGATTGGTTAAGGCACCGTACGGTCCCTCCGCGTTAACCTTTCGCCATGGTGGTCGCGGCGTGGTGGGCAGATTGCCCGGCCTACAGAGTCCCACGCCGATCTGCCGGGCGCGCCTCCTGTCTTCCTTTGGCTAAAAATATCCCTGAGAGCGCGAGCCCCTCGCGGCAGGCTTGCACGCGGCAGGCTTGGGCAGAGGCTCTCGCACGCGCCGCAGGCGCGTTCCCCCCCGCGTAGGCTCAGCCTTCGACGTCGCGGCGGATCGTTTGCACGAAGCTCTTCGCGATGGTCTCGGGCGAGGATTCGCGGTCCGGATCGTACCAGACCGGGACCCAGTTCAGCGCGCCCAGCAATTGCAGGCGCAAAAGGCGGCGGTCAACGGCGGCGGGCAGGGGAATCTCGTCGAAGAGCCGCTTGAAGATCTGCTCGTATTCGCGCCGGTGCGCCTTGAGCTTGCTGTTCAGATCCTCGCGCCCCTCCGCAAAATTCGGTGAGACGATCGTGACGAGATTTCCGCTGCCCAGCAGGGCCTTGAGATGTGCAACAGCCGCCCGTTCAAGACGGTCCCACGGGGTCTTACCCTTGGCGATCGCTGCCTCGGTATCGGCCACCATGTCGGCCACCACGCGCTCGTGGATCGCCAGCAGCATGTCTTCCTTGGAGGGAAAGTGGTAATAGAGCGAGCCCGGCAGCATATCGACGGCGGCGGCGATATCGCGCATGGAGGTGCCGTCGAAGCCATGCCGGGCGATCAGCACGGAGGCCTTGCGCAGAACGTCTTCGCGCTTGTTCTTGCGCCCGGGGCGTGCGTCCGAGGGGGACACGGTTTTCTTGTCCTGTGCCTGCGCACGGCTTTCTTGCGGTGCCAAGATCCGGGCTCCCTGCTAGACAGGCCCGCTGGCGAGACGGGCCACTTGAACTGGGCTCCACCCTACCGATTGTTTGTTTGAATTTCGAGCCGGAAAATCCTAGCCTCGGCCCAGAGGTCCGGGGAGGGATATATGTCGGAAGGTCAGGCCGTGTTGACGGTGGACGGTGCGGTCGCCGAGATCGTGTTCCGCAATCCCGATCAAGGGTTCATGGACCGCGCGATGGAGGCCGACCTGCACGGCGCCATCGAGCAGATCACCCAAGACCCCGCGATCCGGGTCTGTGTGCTGTCGGGCGCGGAGCCGGGCGTGTTCATCCGGCATTACGATCTCAAGGTTCTGGCCCCGCAATCTGCCAAGATGCGTGCCCGGGAGATGGTCTTCACCACCGACCGCCCGGTGCCCGAAGCGCCTATTCATGTCGCCATGCGCCTCATGGAGGCCAGCGATACGATTTTCATTGCCGCGCTCACCGGCACCGCGATGGGTGGCGGGTTCGAGTTGGCACTGGCCTGCGATCTGCGCATCGTGCAGGCGGGCGATCATGAATACGGCCTGCCCGAGATCAATCTCGGCATCCTGCCCGGCGCCGGGGGCACGCAGCGCCTGCCGCAGCTTGTGGGCCAAGCCCGCGCGCTGCACATGACGCTCACTGGCGACACGCTCGGCCCCGAGGAGATGGTGGCGGCGGGTCTGGCCTCGGCCTGCGTGGCGGATGCGCGTGCGGAGGCGCTGGCTTTGGCGCAGCGCATGGCGGGCAAGCCAGCGCGGGCGGCGGGTCATATCAAGCGATTGGTGCGTCAGGCGATGTCGCCAAGGGCCGGGGATCTGGCCGATGAGCGCACGCTGTTTTGCGATTTGATGGTGCAGCCCGAGGCAGAACGGCTGCTGCAGGACGGCGCGGCGGGCGCGCGGCGGATCACTGACCAGCCCTGAGCCGTGTCATCCTGTCGGGGCTTCGAGCAGGATCACCGAGCACGCCGCCTCATCGAAGCCGATCACCCCGCCGCCGTTCTCGGCAAGGGCGATGCGGGCCTTGCCCGTTTGCCGGTCGCCCGCCGCGCCGCGCAATTGCAGCGCCAACTCGTGGATCATCGACAGGCCCGTCGCGCCGACCGGATGGCCTTTGGAGACCAGCCCGCCGGAGAGGTTGACCGGCAGCCGCCCGCCGAGCTTGGTGGCGCCTTCGGCGACCAGCGGGCCACCTTGCCCGGCCTCGGCGAAGCCCAGCATTTCGAGCTGGAAGATTTCGCAGAAGGAGGTCGCGTCGTGGAGTTCGACGAGGTCAACGTCGGCGGGCGTGAGCCCTGATTTGGCATAGGCCTTTTGTGCCGCGACGCGGCTCAGGCCCGGCTCGGACGGGTCGCGATACTTGCCCCCCGTGAGGACCGAGGCCCGCACTTTGACGGCGCGGTCGCGGATCTCCTTGGGTTGGCGCGCCAGCACTTCGCCGGAGACGAGGATCGCGGCGGCGGCCCCGTCGCCGATGGGCGCGGCCATCGACCGGGTGATCGGCCAGGAGACCTCGCGGTCGGCGAGCGCGTCCTCGACCGGGACCTCGAAGCGGTACTGCGCCTTGGGGTTCATCGAGCCGTGCCAGTGGTTTTTCGACGCGGCGATGGCGATCTGTTCCTGCGTGGTGCCAAAGGTCTTCATGTGCCATGCGGCCTGCATGGCGTAGGTGTCCATGAACACGGTGCCGCCCGCCGCGTTGGGATCGAAGGGCTTGCCCGCTTCCGCGCCGCGCTTGGCGTAGTAGTCATGCCATTCGCCGGGGTCCATCTGGTCGATGCCGCCTTCGAAAATCTCCAGCGTGCGGGCCGCGTCGCCCTGTACGAAGGTCTTCTCGACGCCGATGGCGAGGGAGACCTCCATGTCGCCGGAAGCCACGTCTTTCCACGCGCCGTGGAAGGCCATGGAGGCGGTCGCGCAGCCGCCCTCGACATTGATCATCGGGACTCGCTCGGGGAAGAGGCCCTCGCGCACGAGCGGGGTGAAGCAAACCTGTCCGCGGATGTTGCGCTGGCCGAACGTGCCCATGCCGCAATTGCCGAACCAGGCCTGTTCGATGGGCGCGCCATTGTCCCATCCGGCGTCTTGCAGAACGTCGAGATAGGCCTCGCGGGTCAGGTCTTTGAAGCTGTCGCCCGGGCGTTTGCCAAAGGCGGTGCAGGATGTGGCGAGCACGTAGACGTCACGCATTGTCATCTCCCTTCAGAAGGATTTTGCCGTTGCGGCCCGCCCGCGCGGCATGGGCCACGGCCTCCTTGACGCGGTCCAGCGGATAGCGCGCTTCGATATCGGTTTGCAGGGCGCCTGCGGCGAGTTTGGTCTCCAGAAAAGCATGCAGGTCGCGCATCTTCTCGGGCGCGCTGGTGCGGTACCAGTCGAAGAGCCAGAAGCCGCGCAGCTTGATGTCCCGGAAGACCACGTCGCGCGCGTCCAACTCGCTCGGCTGGCCGGAGAGCAGGCCGTAGGAAATCACCGTGCCGCGCTCCGCGAGGGATGTGGCGAGGGCGCGGGTGGCGGCGCCGCCGACCGCATCGAAGGCAAGTTTCGGAGCCGCGCCTGCGGCAGAGGAGATCGCGGCGGCCAGTTCCTGTCCCGTATCGACGATCACCGCGTCCGCGCCCTCGGCGGTGAGCGCGTCGGTCACATCGGCGCGGCGCACGATATTGACCGTGTGCAGCCCCATTTCGCGGGCAAAGCGGATCACCATCCGGCCCACATGCGAATTGGCCGCGTTCTGAACGACCCAGTCGCCGGGGTGCAGCGGCACGATATCGGTCAGCATCAGGTAGGCCGTGCCGGGATTGGCGCGCATGAGCGCGGCCTGTTCGGGATCGGCGCCCGCCGGGGCCTTGGGGGCCATGCGTTCGTGGACGATGAGCGTGTCGGCCCAGAAGCCGCCCCCGGCGGGCAGCACCGCATCGCCGACCGTAAGACGGCTCACGCCTTCGCCAACGGCATCTACGATGCCATAGGCGCCGACGCCGGGCGTGGCGGGCAGGGAGATCGGCTCGGCCCCGTAGCGGCCCTCGATGGAGAGCAGATCGGCGGGGTTGATCGTCATCACCTTGGTGCGCACGCGCACCTCGCCGGGGCCCGGGACCGGATCGGCCTCCTCGACGATTTCGATCACGTCAGCCGGGGTGCCATGCTCCCGGAAAATCGCGCGTTTCATGTCAGGGCCTCCCAAGTGGTCAGAGCGTTCGAGCATGCGGCGGGCCTGACCGCCATGGATCTGCGCGCAGCCCGGCCAGCCATGCCGCGTCAGCCTTTCAGCAAGACAGGCAGGCGGCGGGTGCCGCGCGGCACCATCGCGTCGAGCCATTCGGGCGGCGCGGCGGGGTTGAGCGCCAGATCGGGGAAGCGGGCAAAGAGCCGTTCGATGGCGATGCGGCCTTCTTCGCGCGCGAGTTTCGCGCCAAGACACAGGTGAATGCCCTGTCCGAAGGTCAGGTGCCGGTTCTGATCCCGCGTGATGTCGAAGCGGTCCGCGTCCTCGAAGATCCGGGGATCGCGGTTCGCCGAATTCACCATCACGAAGACCCGCTGGCCTTCGCGGATCTGGCGTCCGTGCAACTCATGATCGCGGGACGCGACGCGGACAAGCGCATTTGTCGGGCCATCGTAGCGCAAAACCTCTTCGATGGCGCTGTTGATCAGGCCAGGATCCGATCTGAGCCGCGCCAACTGGTCAGGATGGCGCAGCAGGAGCAAGGTCGCATTGCCGATCAGGTTCGTCGTTGTCTCGTGGCCGGCAAACAGGATCAGGATGCAGGTCGCCACCAATTCGTCTTCGCTGAGCGCATCGCCCTCGTCCCGCGCATTGATCAGGTCCATCAGGAAACCGGGCTTGGGGTTTTCGGTGCGCTGCCGGATCAGGTCGGTGAAATAGGAGGACATATGCTGGCAGCCTCGCGCGGCCCGGGCGTATTTGTCGCCCGAATTGCGCGCGCCGCCGATGAACACGGCCATGTCATCGGACCATTCCTTGAACGCGTCCAGCATGTCGCGCGGCACATCGAGCAGGTCCATGATCACGAAGGCCGGGAGTTGCAGGGCAAACTCGCGGATGAGATCCACGTCGCTCTTGCCGCTGGCTTCCAGACGGTCCAGCAGCAGGTCGGTGATCTCCACGATGTTGGGGCGCATCTGCTCGATTGCCTGTGCCGTGAAGGCATGGCGCAGAATGCGGCGCACCCGGGTGTGATCGGGCGGGTCGCGGAAGGCCAGCCACAGGTTGAGGTAATGCACGATATCCTTGAGCAAGGCGGCATCGGCGGGCGGCAGCGCGTTGTAGAACTGGGTGAGCCGCTTGACCGACAGATCGTCGGAGAGCAGCAGATCGCGGACATCGGCATAGCGCGTGATGATCCACGATTTGAGCGAGGGGCTCCAATGCACCGGGTCGTCTTCACGCAGGCGGGCATAGACCGGGAAGGGATCGGCCATCACGGCCGGGTCCGAGGGATCGTAGACGATGTCCTGTGCGGTGGGCGCAACGCTCATGCGACCTCCCTTTCACTCAGCTATGGCAACCAAACGTTCGTTTGAATATACTGTGTTGTAACCCGTCTTGGGTCTGGGTTCAAGCATCCGCCCTCGGGGGGCCTTGCACGCCTTGGAAGATCGCAAGGGCACGTCAGGAGACCGGAAGCGGGAGGCGCGCGGGGCGGAACGGCGCAGAGTGCATGCGTGCCAAGACGCGTCAGCGAAGAAGCCGTTGCACGCACCGCGCCACAATGATGTAGAAGAGGCACAACAGGGGAGACAGAGATGAAGATCGACGGACAGGCCGCCATTGTCACGGGTGGCGCATCGGGGCTCGGGGGCGCGACGGCTGAACGGCTGGCCGCCTGCGGGGCACGCGTGGCGCTCTTCGACATGAACAGCGAAAAGGGCGAGGCCCATGCCAAGACAATTGGCGGGGCGTTTTTCAAGGTAGACGTCACCGACCGGGCCGAGGTGGAGGCCGCGATCGCCGAAGCCGAAGGGCTGCACGGCAAGGCGCGCATTCTGGTCAATTGTGCCGGCATCGGTCCGCCGGCCAAAGTCATCGACCGGGACGGGCTGGCGGCGTCGCTGGAGCAGTTCAACAGCGTGCTGAATGTCAATCTCAGCGGCAGCTTCAACGTGCTGGCGCAATTCGCCGCCGCTCTGCATACCGCCGATACAATTGGCGAGGAGCGCGGGGTGATCATCAACACCGCCTCGGTTGCAGCCTATGACGGGCAGATCGGGCAAGCGGCTTACGCGGCCTCGAAAGGCGGGGTGGTCGGCATGACGCTGCCCGTCGCGCGCGAGTTGGCGCGCTACGGCATCCGGGTGATGACGATTGCGCCGGGCCTGTTTCTGACGCCGCTTCTGGAGACCCTGTCCGAGGAAATTCGCACCTCGCTCGGTGCGCAAGTGCCGTTCCCGAGCCGTCTGGGTGATCCTGCCGAGTTTGCGCAGCTTGTGCAGTCGATTGCCGAAAACCCCATGCTCAACGGCGAGACGATCCGCCTTGATGGTGCAATCAGGATGGCCCCGAAATGAGTTACACATTGGAGCGGAGCGGCATTTCGGACCGGGCGCTGGAGATCGCGGACAAGGTCGAGACCTTCGTGCGCCAGACGGTTGTCCATTTCGAGCGCGACCCGCGCCTCGGCGCGCATGGCCCGTCCGAAGAGCTGTCTATCGAGCTCAAAGCATTGGCGCGCGACGCGGGGCTGATGACGCCGCATATTCTCGAAGACGGCGACCATCTCAGCCAGCGCGAAACCGCTGCCGTGCTGATCCGCTCGGGCCTGTCCCCGCTCGGCCCGCTGGCCTGTCACACCTGCGCGCCCGATGAGGGCAACATGTTCCTGCTGGGCAAGGTGGCCTCGCCGGACCTCAAGGAGCGCTTTCTGGGCCGCATGATCTCGGGAGAGATGCGCTCGGCGTTTTTCATGACCGAACCGGCCGAGGAGGGCGGCGCGGGGTCTGATCCGTCGATGATGCAGACCACCTGCCACCCCGATGGCAATCACTGGGTGATCAACGGGCGCAAGACCTACATCACCGGCGCGGACGGGGCCGGGATGGGGATCATCATGGCGAAGGCCGAGGAAGGTGCCTGCATGTTCCTCGTCGATCTGCCGCATCCGGATGTGCGGATCGAGCGGGTGATGGACACGATCGACAATTCCATGCCCGGTGGGCACGCGGTCGTCACCATCGACAACCTGCGCCTGCCGGCAGACCAGATGCTGGGCGCGGCGGGCGAGGGGTTTCGCTATGCGCAAGTCCGGCTCGCTCCGGCGCGGCTCAGCCATTGTATGCGCTGGCTCGGGGCCTGTATCCGCGCCCATGAGATCGCCACCGACTACACCAACCGCCGCCACGCGTTCGGCAAGCCACTCATCGACCACGAGGGGGTCGGCTTCATGCTGGCCGAGAACCTGATGGATCTCAAACAGGCCGAACTGATGGTCTATTGGTGTGCGGATGTGCTCGACAGCGGGGCGCGCGGGACGGTGGAAAGCTCGATGGCCAAGGTGGCGGTGTCGGAGGCGCTGATGCGCGTGGCGGATCGCTGCGTGCAGTGCATGGGCGGGCAGGGCGTGACGGGCGACACGATCGTCGAGCAGGTGTTCCGGGAAATCCGCGCGTTCCGCATTTATGACGGGCCAACCGAAGTGCATAAATGGAGCCTTGCCAAGAAGCTCAAGCGCGATTGGACGAAAGCGCAGGAGCTCTGAGGCAGGCCCCCAAGGGCGGGGGTGGCTCGCTTGCGCACGGCGGGGGATCGACTAAGCTAGGCTGTCGGAGCAGGCCCTTGCCACGCCCCGGCTTGCTGGGAAAAGGACGTAGGCGATGGCATATGGCGGCTGGACACGGTCCGGCGTGACAGTGGCGTGGGAGCAATTGCCGCCGACGATCCGGGGCATCGCGTTGATGTGCGTCTCCACGGTCGCGTTTTCGGGAATGCACGCGCTGGTCCGCTTCGTCTCGCAGGATCTGCCGCCGCTTCAGGTGGCGTTCTTTCGCAACCTGTTCGGCCTGCTCGTGCTGGCGCCATTGCTGCTGCGTTCGCGGCTGGTCATGCTGCGCACGCCCCGGATCGGGCTGCATGCGCTGCGCGGCGTCATCAACATGGTTGCGATGTTCTTCTTTTTCACCGCGCTCAGCCTGACGCCTCTGGCGAAGGTAACCGCGCTGAGTTTCGCAGCACCGATCTTCATGGCGGTGCTCAGCGTTCTGTTTCTGGGCGAGACATTCCGGCTCTATCGCTGGCTGGCGATTTTCGCGGGCTTCGCGGGCACGCTTGTCATCCTGCGCCCCGGCCTCGTGCCGCTGGAGCTTGGACCGGTGCTTGTGATGGCCTCGGCTCTGCTCTGGGCGATCGCGATGATCCTGATCAAGATTCTCTCGCGCACCGAGTCGAGCGTGACCATCGTCGCATGGATGGGGATTTTCCTCTGCGTGTTTTCTATCGGTCCGGCCCTGTGGGTGTGGCAGCCGGTGACACTGGTGCAATTGGGGTGGATGGCCCTGATCGGGCTCTGTGGGTCGATTGCGCAAATCGCCCTCAGTCAGGCGTTGAAGGAAAGCGATCCCACGGCTGTCTTGCCGTTCGACTTTTTGAAACTGGTTTGGACAACCTTGCTCGGCATCTGGGTTTTTGCAGAGATACCAGATATTTACACGTGGTTCGGGGCGGCAATCGTCTTTGGGTCGGGTCTGTTCATCGCATATCGCGAGCGGCGGAACTCGAAAGAAAACGCCCGCCCGCCCGTGATACCCGAATAAGCGCAAAGAGCCTCTGTCACCGTTTGGGGGCTGTCGCTGCGGTCGCAACCGTGGCGCGGCGTGGATTTTTCCTGTGCTTGGTGACGATGTCACAGAGACGAGCGTCAAAAACATGCATAAAAGCGAATATAACGATCTGAAGGCGCGGGGCATCTCCATGTCCGCCGCGCAAATGCCAATGCCCACGGAGGATATATGTCTCACTACCCGATCAACACCGCCGTCAAACCGGAGGTCGCCGCGTTTTTTGACGAGGCCACCAACACGATCAGCTACATCGTGAAGGACCCCGCGTCGAACGCCTGCGCGATCATCGATTCGGTGATGGACATCGACTACGCCGCCGGGCGGATCACCTTTGATCACGCCGACACGCTGATCGCCGAGGTGCAATCCCGCGGGCTCACGCTCGAATGGATCATCGAAACCCATGTGCACGCCGATCACCTGTCGGCCGCGCCCTACATTCAGGAAAGGCTCGGCGGCAAGATCGGGGTCGGGTCGATGATCACCGTCGTGCAGGACACGTTCGGGAAGGTCTTCAACGAAGGCACCGAATTCCAGCGGGACGGCTCGCAATTCGATGCGCTGTTCGAGGAGGGTGATACCTACCGCGTTGGCGAAATGGAGTGTTTCGCGATGTATACGCCCGGCCACACGCCGGCCTGCATGGTGCATGTGATGGGCGACGCGGCCTTTGTGGGCGACACGCTGTTCATGCCCGACGGCGGCTCGGCGCGCGCCGATTTCCCGGGTGGGTCTGCCGAAACACTCTATGACAGCATCCAGAAAGTGCTGGCCCTGCCGGACGAGATGCGGCTCTTCATGTGCCACGATTATGGGCCGAACGGGCGCGAGATCCGCTGGGAGACCACGGTCGCGGAGGAGAAGGCGCACAACATCCATGTGGGCGGCGGCAAGTCGAAAGAGGAGTTCGTGAAGTTCCGCACCGAGCGCGATGCGCAACTGGCGATGCCGAAGCTGATCATCCCGTCGCTGCAGGTGAACATGCGCGCGGGCGGGGTGCCGACCGACAAGGATGGCAACCCGATGCTCAAGGTGCCGGTGAACACGCTGTAAACGTCTGCCGGAGGAGAGCGACATGGATATCAGGAAAATTTCGGACAAGGTCTCGGTCAGCCCGCAGATCACCGCCGAGGACATCGCCAAGATCGCCGCCGATGGCTTCCGCGCGATCATCTGCAACCGTCCGGACGGGGAGGGGGCGGACCAGCCCTCCTTCGAGGAGATCGAGGCAGCCGCCAAGGCCGCCGGGATCGAAGCGCGCTATGTGCCGGTGACGGCAGGCATGGTGCGCGACGCGGATGTGGCGGCGTTCGGCGCGGCGCTCAAGGACGTTCAGCGCCCGGTTCTGGCCTATTGCCGGACCGGGACGCGCTCCGCCACGCTCTGGTCCTTCCACGAGAGCAAGAAGCGCCCGATGCCGGAGATTCTCGCCAAGACCCAGGCGGCGGGCTATGACATGAACGGTGTCGCGCGGCGCATCGCCAATGGCGGCAAGACGCCGACCGATACCGGGGACGCGCATTTCGACGTGGTGATCGTCGGCGCAGGCGCGGGCGGCATTTCCGTCGCCGCGAGCCTCAAGGCGCGCCAGCCGGGACTGAACATCGCGGTGATCGACCCGGCGGATATCCACTATTACCAGCCGGGCTGGACGATGGTGGGCGGCGGTGTGTTCGATGCGCAAAGCACCGCCAAGACGATGGGCAGCCTGATCCCGCAAGGGGTGCATTGGCTCAAATCCGCCGTCGCGGCCTTCGAGCCGGACAACGACGCGGTGATCCTCGATGGCTGCCGGGTTGTGAAGTACGACCGGCTGGTCGTGTGCCCGGGCCTCAAGCTCGACTGGGATCAGGTCGAAGGGCTCGAAGACACCTTGGGGCGCAATGGCGTGACGTCGAATTACCGTTACGATCTGGCACCTTACACGTGGGAGCTCGTGCAGAACATGAAGGGTGGCCGGGCGCTCTTCACGCAGCCACCGATGCCGATCAAATGCGCGGGTGCGCCGCAAAAAGCGATGTATCTGTCCGGCGATGCGTGGCACCGCGCAGGCGCGCTGAAGAACATCGACATTCAGTTCATGAATGCGGGCGGCGTGCTTTTTGGGGTGAAGGATTACGTCCCGGCGCTGGAAAGCTATGTGGAGAAATACGGCGCGACGCTGAACTTTTTTCACAACCTGATCGCCGTGGACGGGCCGGCCAAGACCGCGACCTTCCGGGTCTCGAAGCCCGACACCGATCCTGAAGACGTCACGGTCGAGTTTGACATGCTGCATGTCTGCCCGCCGCAGACCGCGCCGGACTTCATCCGCGTCTCGCCTCTGGCAGATGCCGCTGGCTGGGTCGATGTGGATCAGGCCACGTTGCGGCACACGCGCTATGACAATATCTGGTCGCTCGGGGACGTGATGAATGCGCCCAACGCCAAGACGGCGGCGGCGGCGCGCAAGCAAGCGCCCACGGTGGCCGATAACATCATCGCCGATATCGCGGGGCGCTCGCCTGTTGCGGCCTATGACGGCTATGGCTCCTGCCCGCTGACCGTGGAGCGCGGCAAGATCGTGCTGGCGGAATTCGGCTATGGCGGCGTGCTGAAACCGAGCTTTCCGTCCTTCCTGATCGACGGCACCAAGCCCAGCCGTGCGGCGTGGTTTCTGAAGGAAACCATGCTGCCGCCGATCTATTGGAAGGCGATGCTGAAGGGCAAGGAATGGATGGCCAAGCCCGAGAAACTGAAAGTCGCGGCCGAGTAACCGGTCCCGGAACATCGCGCATTTCCTCCTCCAATGCGCGATAAAGGGCGGGCGACTCCTCCGGGGTCGTCCGCCGACCTGCCTTGAGAAAGACACCCAAATGGATCATCTGCGCCGCTATCTGCCCATCTTGGACTGGGGCCGCACCTATGACCGCACCGCGCTGTCCAATGACATGATCGCGGCGGTGATCGTCACGATCATGCTGATCCCCCAATCGCTGGCCTATGCGCTGCTGGCCGGGTTGCCGCCGGAGGCGGGGATTTATGCCTCTATCGCGCCGATCCTGCTCTATGCGATCTTCGGCACCTCGCGGGCGCTGGCCGTGGGGCCGGTGGCGGTGGTCTCGCTCTTGACCGCCTCGGCAATCGGGCAGGTGGCCGAACAGGGCACCGCAGGCTACGCGGTTGCGGCGCTGACACTGGCGTTCCTGTCGGGGGGCTTTTTGCTCCTGATGGGGGTGTTCCGCCTTGGCTTTCTTGCCAATTTCCTGAGCCATCCGGTCATTGCCGGCTTCATCACCGCGTCCGGGATCCTCATTGCCACGAGCCAGCTCAAGCATATTCTGGGCGTCAGTGCCCACGGCCACACCCTGCCGGAGATGCTGGGCTCGATCTTTGCGCATCTTGAGCAGACGAACTGGATCACCGTGATCATTGGCGTGCTGGCGACCGGGTTCCTGTTCTGGGTCCGCAAGGGTCTCAAGCCGACGCTCAAGGCCTATGGCGCATCCCCGGTGCTGGCGGATGTGGCCACCAAGGCTGGGCCGGTGGCCGCTGTGGTCGTCACCACTGTGGCGGTCTGGCTGTTCGGGCTCGACGGGGCTGGTGTGAAGATCGTGGGCGAGGTCCCGCAAAGCCTGCCGCCGCTGACCCTGCCGGGCCTGTCGGGCGATCTGGTAGGTGGGCTTCTGGTGCCTGCGATCCTGATCTCGGTGATCGGCTTCGTGGAATCGGTCTCGGTGGCGCAGACGCTCGCGGCCAAGAAGCGCCAGCGCATTGATCCGGATCAGGAACTCATCGGCCTAGGCGCTGCCAATATCGGGGCGGCCTTTACCGGTGGCTACCCGGTCACAGGCGGGTTTGCGCGCTCCGTGGTGAATTTCGATGCCGGTGCCGAAACCCCCGCCGCCGGTGCGTATACCGCAGTGGGGCTCGCCATCGCGGCGGTGGCGCTGACGCCTCTGGTCTATTTCCTGCCCAATGCCACACTCGCAGCAACGATCATCGTGGCTGTCCTCAGTCTCGTGGATCTGACGATCCTGCAGAAGACTTGGGCCTATTCGCGCGCCGATTTCACGGCGGTGGCGGCGACGATCCTGCTCACGCTGGGGATGGGCGTGGAGGTTGGCGTGGCCTCGGGCGTCGCGATCTCGGTGCTGCTGCATCTTTACAAGACCTCGGCCCCGCATGTGGCGGAAGTCGGGCTTGTGCCGGGCACTCAGCATTTTCGCAACATCCACCGCCATTTTGTGGAGACAGATCCCGCGCTGGTCACTCTACGGGTCGATGAGAGCCTTTATTTCGTGAATGCACGCTTTTTGGAGGACATGGTGCAGAACCGCGTCGTCGAGGGCAGCGACATTCGCGACGTTGTCCTGATGTTCTCAGCGGTGAACGAGGTGGATTTCTCTGCGCTCGAAAGTCTTGAGGCGATCAATCACAGGCTGAAGGATATGGGGGTCGGGCTGCATCTGTCAGAGGTGAAGGGACCCGTGATGGACCGCCTGAAACGCTCACATCTCATCGAGGCCCTGAACGGGCGGGTTTTTCTATCACAATATGATGCTTGGACCGCCCTGTCAGGATCTCAGCCCCAGCCGCAGCCGGATCAGCGCGCGACGCAATAGCGACACCGGCGGCGCGGTCAGGACGGGTATGCGGCGAGTGAGCCTTCGAAAAAGCCCAGAGCCGGGCCGGGGCGGAAGCCGAGCGCTTCGACCTCGCCGATGATCACCTGGTGATCGCCGGCCCGGTGCACATCGCGCAGACTGCAATCGAACCGGGCCAGACAGTCCGCGAGAACCGGCACGCCGCGTGCGTTTCGGTTATGGGGCATCCGTGCCAGCGCGGCGCCATCGCGGGCGAAGAGATCGCAAAGATCACGCTGGTCCGCAGAGAGCACATGAATGGCGTAGTGACGCGCAGCCATGAAGGCCTCGTAGCGGTTCGAGTCGCAGCCCAGACACCACAGCACAAGCGGCGGGTCCAGGGAGACCGACGTGAAGCTGTTGGCGGTGATCGCGACCGGACCCGCGTCGCTTTGGGCGGTCACAACGGTCACGCCTGTCACGAAACGCGCGAACGCATCACGCAGGGCACGCGTGTCGGCCGGGTCCGGCATTTGCATGTCCGGCATGTCACTGGTTTGCACGTTCATCGCCCCAAGACTCCGCTTTGCGCCCATCGGTTGCACCGCACAACGCGGCCAATCCGCCGTCGCCGCCCTCCTGCGCATGTAAGCTATTGTGCCGCAGAAGCAACCGGTATCCCGCGCAGCGCTTGACCGGGTCGCGTCAGGTCAAAGCCGCGTGGACTCTGGCCTGCCGCTCGGTGGTAGCCCGCAAAGGGCAAAGCCGTCTGGCCTCCGGTCGCGAGGGCGTGCGCCGCGGCTTGAAACGGGGTGTCGTGTGACAGCGTGGGCTCCCGGGATAGATCAGCGGTTCAATCCATCCTAGCCGCGCGCAGTCAGCCATCGGTTTGGTAGGCTGCTTTGCTTCAAAGTGGGACTATCGCCCTCAAGGTGCGGTGAAAAAACCCCGCCCGCTTTAAGGAAGTCTTGAGACTTAGAGCCGATTGTTTGGGCTGAATGACCTGAGCCCACGAGGAAAGCCGACCCGCATGAATGATGCGACAGCACCGATCCGGGTCGCCGTGGTGGACGATTCGCGCAGTATCCGGTCGTGGTTGCGGCATCTGTTGCAGGCGGATCCGCGTCTTTCAGTCGTTGGAGAGGCCGGGAGCGGTGCCGAAGCCCGCGCCTTGCTGCGACACGAGGCGGTCGACGTTATGACGCTCGATGTCGACATGCCCGGCATGTCCGGGATCGAGTTTCTGCGCCGTTTGATGATCCACCGTCCGATGCCTGTCGTCATGCTCTCGGCCTATACCGAGCGCGGCAGCGAAGCGGCGGTGCAGGCTCTGTCACTTGGCGCGGTAGATTGCATCGAGAAGCCGCGCCTCGCGCTCACACCGACAATCGGCGAAGATATCTGCCAGCGCGTCTTCGAGGCCGCACAGGTCCAGGTTCAGGCGCAAGGCCGGTTTGCCCTGCCAAACAACGCGGTGTCGCGGCATTTTCCTACACCGCAGCGCGCCTGGAGCGGGGATATCATCTTGCTCGGCGCCTCTACCGGCGGTGTGGCGGCTCTTGAGTCCCTGCTGGGTGAAATCGACGGGCTCGACGCGCCGGTGGTGATCGCACAGCACATGCCGGAAGCCTTTTTGCACAGTTTCGGGCGGCGTTTGTCGGAGTACTATGCCCGCAGGTTTCAGCTGGCGCGTGACGGGTTGGTTCTAGAGCCCGGGCAGGGCGTTCTGGCTCTGGGCAAGGAGCGGTCCACATGCCTCGAACGGCAGCGCGATGGCAGTATCCGTTGCGTGTTTCGCGCGCCCTCGGCGCAGGCCGTGTATCGTCCCAATATCGACGATCTATTCCACTCAGGCGCCTGTACGGACCTCAGCGGAGCGGCCGCGCTGCTAACCGGGATGGGGCGGGACGGCGCTGCGGGTTTGCTTGCGCTTCGGCAGGCGGGATTTGTCACCTATGCTCAGAATGCAAGCAGTTCCGTGGTGTATGGAATGCCCCGCGCCGCTGTCGAAAACGGCGCGGCGCAGTTTCAGGGCGACCCTGCGGCGATTGGTCGGCAGATCGCGGCCCTTGGCCTGGCAAAAACAACGAGAGAGCAGGAGAAGTCCGTATGATGTACGATCGGCAAGTCATCGGGGCGCCAGACGACAAGATTCTGATCACGCAGGGAGAATATGCTGTCGCCGACCGGCCGAATTTGGTGATCCGGACCTTGCTGGGCAGTTGCGTGGCCTGTTGTTTGTGGGATGAAGAGGCCGGAGTTGGCGGGATGAACCACTTGCTGCTTGCCGGCGAGTTGGGTGGAGACAGCGCGGGGTATGACCTCGCCGGGGTGGCGGAGATGGAATATCTGATCAACGCGATCATCAAGCTCGGCGGACGCCGCGACCACCTGCAGGCCAAGGTCTTCGGCGGCTCGAAGATGTTCGAGGGTCTGGGCCGGATCGGTGAGAAGAACGCGCGTTTCGCCTTCGACTACCTCGCGCAGGAGGGCATTCCCTGCATCAACGCGTCGGTCGGTGGGACCGACGCGCGCGCGCTCCGCTTCTGGCCTACGACAGGGCGCGTCACGATGCGTCTTGTGGCCGAGCAGGAGGCCATCACCACGCCAGCTGCGCCGGAACGCTCAGTGCCGGCGGGCAATGACCTCGAACTGTTCTGATCGCAAGCGCAGCGGGCCTGTCAGTTGCCCGCACCGGGTCACTGCGTCACTCATAAAGCCCTGCGGTCTTGCCGCGCAACTGGATCAGGGCGAGCACAGTGTCGATGGTCGGGGTCGGCGTGCCCGTGACCCGGCCGAGTTCCTGCACCGAGCCCACCAGAGCGTCGATCTCCATCGGTCTGCCGGCATCGAGATCCTGCAGCATCGAGGTGCGATGCGCGCCCACCGCCGCCCCACCATCGATCCGGCGCTCGACATCTATGGGGAATTTCACACCGAGCGTTTCGGCGATCTGTTGCGCCTCGACCATCATTCCGCGCGCCACTGCGCGCGTGCCGGGATCGGTGCACAGGACGTCCAGCGTCGCATGGGTCAGCGCCGAGATTGGGTTGAACGACAAATTCCCCCACAGCTTGACCCAGATCTCATCGCGCAGGCGCGGCCGGACCGGTGCCTTGAGGCCCGCCGCCGAGAGGGCCTTCGACAAGGCCATGGCGCGGTCTGATTTCGATCCATCGGGTTCGCCGAGCGAAAAGCGGTTGCCCTCGATATGCTTGATCGTGCCGGGCTCGGACACCTCCGCCGCCGGGTAGACCACGCAGCCGAGCACACGGTCCGGGCCAAAGCCGTCCCATTGCGCATTCCCGGGATCGACCGTGTCCAGCCGCGTGCCTTCGAGCTCGCCCCCGATCTTGTGGAAATACCACCACGGCACGCCGTTCACGCCGCTGACGATTGTTGTGCGATCGCCAATGAGCGGCTGCATCTTCGGCACGACGGGCGGCACCGAATGCGCCTTGAGCGTTACGATGACGTAGTCTTGCGGGCCGAGATCGTTCGGATCGTCGGAGGCGTTGACCGGCACCGTGACCGGGTCCGCGCCATCCTCGATGAGGGTCAGGCCCTTCTCCTTCATGGCTGCCAGATGCGGGCCGCGGGCCACGAGGCTCACATCCGCCCCCGCCTGCGCCAGCTTCACACCCATATACCCGCCGATGGCGCCGGCGCCGAAAATGCAGATTTTCATGTCTCAGGTCCTTCAGGCAGATTCGACGAGGCCGAGTTTCTCAGCCATGCCTATACGTTGCATCTTGCCGGTCGCGCCCTTCGGGATCTCGTCGAGGATCACCACCTTGCGCGGGGCCTTGAAGTCGGCCATGCGTTCAAGTGCGAAATCGCGGATGTCGCGTTCGGTCGCCTCGGAGCCGTCCTTGAGCACCACCGCCGCTGCGACCTCTTCGCCGAGCTTGGGGTGGGGCAGGGCGAAGGTCACCACCTGCGCGATCTCGGGGTGGTCGAGCAGCACGCCATCCACCTCCAGCGGGCTCACCTTCTCGCCGCCGCGGTTGATGATTTCCTTCAGACGGCCCGTCAGATGCAGGAAGCCATCCGCGTCGAACGCGCCCTGATCGCCTGTGCGGAACCAGCGTGCCCCGTCCGCGTCAAAGAAGTTCTTGGCGTTGGCCTCGGGGTTGCTCTCATAGCCCGGTGTCACGTTCGGACCGGAAATGCAGACCTCGCCGGTCCCGTCGATCAGGTGGTCCTCGGTTTCATGCGCGATGCGGACCTCGGGACCGGCTGCAACCCCGACCGAGCCGGGTTTTTGCAGATCAAGACGGTTGCAGCACATCTGGTGCGCCGCCTCGGTCATTCCATAGGCCTCAATCACCGGCGCTCCGAACGTCTCGCGCAACTGTTCCATCACCTGTGCGGGCAGCGAAGCCGAGGACGAGCGCAGGAAGCGCAGGGGATGGCGTTCGATGATTTCGCGGTTGCGGCCCGCGCGGGTCAGGATCGCCTGATGCATGGTCGGCACGGCTGTGTACCACGTGGGCGCGGCCTCATCCATCATCGCAAAGAAATTCAACGCGTTAAAGCCCGGTGTGCAGAAGATCGACCCGCCTGCGGCCAGCGAGGCGGAGACCGCGGCGAGCAGCCCGTGGATGTGAAAGAGCGGCATCACATTCATGCAGCGATCCGCTGAGGTGAGCGCCAGCGAGTCGGCAATGTTCTGCGCCGAAGCAGCGACGTTGGATTGCAGCAAAGGCACGATCTTGGGCCGCGACGTGGTGCCGGACGTGTGCAAGATCAGCGCCAGGTCATCGGCAGTTGGCGCGGCGCTCTCGGCGGTGCCGGACATCTCGGAGGCCAGCGTGAAATGCCCCGCTGCGGCGCCTTCGGGCACCGACAGGCGGATAACGCCCATGCCGAGCTTGGTCGCCGCCGCCAGCGCCGGTCCGTCATACCCTTCCTCCACGAGCAGCGCCTTGGCCTGCAAATCGTCGAGATAGAACGTGTATTCGTCTTCTCGGTAGGCTGGATTGAGCGGCGCGGTGGTCGCCGCCTGCGCGACGGTGACGAAGGCGGTCGCCATTTCCGACCCGTTGGGAAGCACAATCGCCACCCGGTCCGCGCGTGAGATGCCCATCGCG
Source organism: uncultured Aliishimia sp. (assembly GCA_965656085.1). Classification (GTDB taxonomy): domain Bacteria; phylum Pseudomonadota; class Alphaproteobacteria; order Rhodobacterales; family Rhodobacteraceae; genus Aliishimia. The sequence continues at coordinate 58,767 of CBFHJA010000007.1, forward strand.
TGCAGGGCCCCTCCCACATCCGAGGTCAGTTCCCGCAGATCCCCATAAGTCAGCCACGGGCGGCCCTGTGCGCCAATCGCAGGTGACGTGGCATCGTGCCGGGCCAGAAGCGCGGTGAGTGTCGTTTCCATGGTCGTATCCCTCGGATTTGTTATTCTGCCGCGCTCAAGCTGCGCCGCGATCAGCGTTTCACGTGTTTTAGAAGAGCCAGCGCAAAGAGCAAGACGCTGATCGCAATGAAGCTTGCGGACAGGAGCCGTTCGACAAGGGCCATCCTGTTGCCCTGTTCTGCAGTCGGGGTTTGGCGGACGCTCCTCTCCATCCACAGGCCAAGTACCAGCGTCAGCAATATGAGTGCCATCGGTCAGTCGGCCTTGCGCAGTCGTTAGGCGTGCTTGGCGCGTTCTTCGAGCACTTGTGCCTGAACCTATTCACCCGTCAGAAGACGACCAACAGGGTCTTCTTCGTAGTACAGGTCGCCCCTTTTCAAGCTTGCTCAGCTTTTTCGACCGGTCGGAGCAGTCTGCGACTGAAGCCGGCCATGAAGGCTCAGGTCATCCGCCCCAACTTCTAACGGGACCACAATCCATGTGAACGAAATTGGAGCGGGAGTATTTTCCGACACCGCCCGCACGACAGGCTGCGGCGGCCCGGGCCATTTGACTGACCGAACGCGATTGCAGGCGCAAATCCGCCGCCTGACCCTTCATATGAAGCGAGTTCTTCGCAACGCCCGAGGAGCGCGCGCGGAGCATGGCGTTGGTCTTGGGGCTGCGATAGCCGGACAGCAGCATGTAGGGGTCACTGGCATCCAGAAGGTTATGCGCAGCGGCCATGATGTCGACCGTGCGCAGATCAATCGCCTTGACGTCGTTGGTGCGCCAGTCGCGCATGAAGTGGTAGACTTCGCGTACCGCATCTTTGATGTAATCGCCATCAACCCAGTATATCATGTCGATCCGCTCCCCGGTCCGACCTGAGTACATGCGTATGCGGCGTATATCACCACTGCCGCGTAGGAAGCCGGCTGCGTTTGGATAGGTGGGGGCCGCAGCAACGGCTGTTGCTGCAAATGCGCCAAGAAGGGCGCGGCGAGTGATGCTCGAGCCATCAAAAGTCATAGGTTGCGTCGTCCCGTACGCTGTTCCTGCCGTGCGATGATGTTACACCGCGATCTATGTCTCATCCCCAGATGTTGCATTAGTAAAACACAAAACGCGCCGTGAACCAAGACCCGATATTTCTACCATTGTTTCCAGTTGGGAACAGGCACTTTTTTGCATCAAGCGAGGTCTGCTTGGGGATTGTTTACCGAATCCGAAGCATTGTTGCCGCAGATCACGGGGAAATGACAGCACGGATGTTTGTGACCACGCGTGATCCGTGGCACGTTTAGGATCCAAGAAAGCGGCGCACGGAGCGCGCGCAAGGGAGTTTGGTCATGATCACTGCACATTCGTCGAGACGTCAGCCGGCATTTCTGACGCTGCTAGCCACGTGCCTGTCTTGTGCGCTGCTGGTGCTGTCGGCCTTTCCGGCGACTGCGCAGGTCACCGCGCTGAAACAGGCCATCGCCGAGGAGGCGGCACGCGACGGTGATATCGCGGCGTTCTACAAGGCCAACGATTTCGCGACGATCTGGGTGGGACCGAGCGATCAGGAGCGGGTGCGGCGCGCGCGGCTCGTCCATGTTCTGCGACAGGCCGGGGATCACGGGCTGCCGGTGACGCGGTATGACCCCGAGGCTCTCATGGCGCAGATGTCGGCTGCGCGCACCTCGCGGGATCTGGGCCAGTTGGAGGTCGCTCTCAGCCGGGCCTTTCTGCGCTATGCCCGCGACGTGCAGACCGGTTTGCTGATCCCGTCACGGATCGACAGGGCGATGGTGCGCGAGGTGCCCTATCGCGATCGGCTGAGTTATCTGGTCAATTTCGCCAAATCCTCGCCCGCGGGCTTTTTCAAGGCCCTGCCGCCGCAGACCAAGGAATATGCGGCGCTGATGAAGGAGAAGTTGCGGCTCGAAAGGCGTTTGGCCGGCGGTGGATATGGCCCCGAAGTGCCCGCAAGGGCGCTTGAGCCGGGCGAGAGGGGCGCGAGCGTTGTCGCTCTGCGCAACCGACTGATCGCCCTTGGCTTCCTGCGCCGTTCGAATACGGAAATCTACGACGCTGCGATCGAACAGGCCGTGCGGGCGTTTCAGGACGCGCATGGCCTCACCGCCGACGGTGTTGCGGGGCGCGCGACGATGGAGGAGATCAACACGCCTCTTGAAGCACGCCTGCAATCGGTCATCGTGGCGATGGAGCGCGAGCGGTGGCTCAACCGCGCGCGCGGCAAGCGCCACATTCTCGTGAACATTCCCGATTTCACCGCCAAGGTGATCGACGACGGGAAGGTCACCTTCGAGACGCGCTCGGTGGTCGGTGCGAACCGCTCGGACCGACCGACTCCCGAGTTTTCCGACGTGATGGAACACATGGTGATCAATCCCAGCTGGTACGTGCCGCGCTCGATCATCACCAAGGAGTATCTGCCCAAGCTGAAGAACAATCCCAACGCGGTCGGCCATATCGAGATTACCGACTCGCGCGGGCGGCGCGTAAACCGGAGCGCGGTCGACTTCTCGCAATTCTCCGCACGCAGCTTTCCGTTTGCCATGCGCCAGCCGCCGGGCCGGAGCAATGCGTTGGGGCTGGTGAAGTTCATGTTCCCCAACCGACATAACATCTACCTGCATGACACGCCCGCCAAGAACCTCTTTGCGCGCGAAGTTCGGGCCTATTCGCATGGCTGCGTGCGCCTTGCCGACCCGTTCGAGTTTGCCTACACGCTGCTGGCCAAACAGTCGAGCGATCCAAAGGCGCTGTTCCACGACACGCTGGACACCGGCCGGGAGACCCAACTCGATCTGGTCAATCCGGTTCCGGTGCACCTGATCTACCGCACCGCCTTCACCACGGCGAAGGGGCACACCCAGTACCGCAGAGACATTTACGGGCGCGATGCGAAGATCTGGGAGGGTTTGCGCAATGCAGGGGTGGCCCTGCGCGCGGTTCAGGGATAAGGCTGGCGCCGTTCCGGAACACAGGACGGATCTGCCATGAGACACACGATCAAGGAGCTTGCCGACGCGCTTGGCGCGGAGGCGTTCGGCGACGTGTCGATCTCTATCGATGCGGTGGCTGAGCCGGCCGATGCCGGCCCGGATGAACTCGCTCTCGCGATGAAACCCGACTATGCCAAGGCAATCCCCGAGGGCCACGCCCGCGCAGCGATGCTCTACCCGGGTGCAGATTGGCTGGCTTACGGTCTTGAGGCGGCGCTGATCGCACCGCGGCCGCGCTATGCGCTGTCCGGGCTCAGCGCATTGATGGACCCGGGGCAGGGCTTTGCGGCAGGCATCCATCCTTCTGCCGTGATCGACCCTTCCGCCGAGATCGGCGCGGGGGTTTCGATTGGCCCGCTGAGCATCGTCGCTGGTGGGGCGAAGATCGGTGCAGGCTGCGTGATCGGCCCGCAATGCTTTGTCGGGCAGAACGCGGAGCTTGGCCCGGACGGGCTGCTGCGCGAGCAGGTTTCCATCGGTGCCCGCGTGCGGATCGGCGCGCGATTCATCGCGCAGCCCGGTGCGCGCATCGGCGGAGATGGTTTTTCCTTCGTCACACCCGAAAAGAGCGCCGTGGAAGCGGTGCGCGAGAGTCTCGGCGATCAGGGCGAGACCGGCGCGCAGCCTTGGGCCCGTATCCATTCGCTGGGCGCGGTCTGCATCGGCGACGACGTGGAGATCGGCGCCAACTCCTGCATCGATTGCGGCACGATCCGCGACACGCAGATCGGTGATGGGGTGAAGATAGATAACCTCGTGCAGATCGGTCACAACGTGGTGGTGGGCCGCGATTGCATGATCTGCGCGCAGTCCGGCATCGCCGGCTCCTCGCGCCTTGGCGACAACGTTGTGCTTGGCGGGCATACCGGCGTGTCGGACAATGTCTTTATCGGGGACCGTGCGATCACCGGCGGGGCGACCGTGGTTCTCTCCAATGTGCCTGCCGGTCGCGTCGTGCTGGGCTATCCGGCGGTGAAGATGGAAACCCAGCTTGAAATTCATCGCGCACAGCGCCGCCTGCCGCGGCTCGCACGCGACGTCGCAGCGCTGAAATCAGCGGTTTTCAAGGACGGCGGCAGCGACTAGATGTGCGCGCAGATCGCCTTGAAGGGACGCGCCATGGATATCTCCGACAAAGTTATCGAGATCATTGCCGAACAGGCCATGCTGGAGCCCTCCGACGTCACGCTGGACAGCACGCTCGAGGAGCTTGGGATCGACAGTCTTGGGCTGGTGGAGAGTATTTTCGCCATCGAAGAGGCGTTCGACATCTCGGTGCCGTTCAATGCGAACGCGCCCGGCGAGAGCACGTTCGACATATCCAACGTCCGCGCGATCGTTGCCGGAATCGAGACACTTCTGGCCGAGAAGGATTAGGCAATGCAACGGGTCGTGATCACCGGCGCAGGGACGATCAACCCGCTCGGGGCCTCCGTGCCGGCCACGCTGGAAGCGATGCGCGAGGGGCGTTGCGGCATCGGCCCACTTGAGATGCGCGATCTCGACCGCCTGTCTGTCACCATCGGCGGGCAGGTGCGGGACTATGACGAAACCGCCCATTTCAACCGCCAGCAGATCGCCCTTTACGACCGCTTCACACAATTCACCCTGCTGGCAGCTCGCGAGGCGATCGCGCAATCGGGGCTGAGCTTTTCGGGCGATCTGGCGGATCGCTGCGGCGTCGTTCTGGGGACCTCGGGCGGCGGGCTGACCACGCAGGACGAGAACTACCGGGTGGTCTACGAGGAGGGCAAGAACCGCGTGCATCCCTTCATCGTGCCCAAACTGATGAACAATGCCGCCGCCTCGCATGTGTCGATGCAGTATAACCTGCGCGGCCCGTCCTTCACGGTCTCCACGGCCTGCGCGTCATCGAACCACGCGATGGCGCAGGCTTTCCAGATGGTCCATGGCGGGATTGCGCCAGCGATGATCACCGGCGGATCGGAATCGATGCTGTGTTTTGGCGGCATCAAGGCGTGGGAAGGGCTGCGGGTGATGTCCAAGGATGCCTGCCGCCCGTTTTCATTGGGCCGCAACGGTATGGTGCAGGGCGAGGGCGCCGCGATTTTCGTGTTCGAGGCCTATGAGCACGCCCGGGCACGCGGCGCGGAGATTCTCGCCGAGGTCGCGGGGTTCGCCATGTCCTCCGATGCGAGCGATATCGTCATGCCCTCCAAGCAAGGCGCGGCGCGGGCGATGGCGGGTGCGTTGCGCGATGCCAAGCTCAACCCGGAGGATGTCGGCTATATCAACGCGCACGGGACCGGGACGGCGGCCAATGACAAGACCGAATGCGCAGCGGTGGCCGACGTGTTCGGCGCTCATGCCGATACGCTGATGATCTCCTCCACGAAGTCGATGCACGGGCATCTGATCGGTGGGACAGGGGCGGTAGAACTGCTGGCCTGCATCATGGCGTTGCGCGATGGGGTGATCGCGCCAACCATCGGCTATGAGGACCCGGACCCGGAATGCGCACTGGACGTGGTGCCGAATGTCGCCCGGGAAGCGGACATTTCCGTCGCGCTCTCCAATGCGTTCGCCTTTGGCGGGTTCAACGCGGTGCTGGCGCTGCGCAAGGTGTAGCAGGGTCGAAGGGGAGGGGAGCGCCGCGGTGTCCGCAGCGCCCCGCGCGCAGAGGCTTACTGGTCGAGTACGGAAGATTTATCGTAGGTCGCGGTGAACCCGCTGAGAGACAGCGTCAACTCGACATTCTGGTCCGGTGCAAGTGCCGGGACGATGGTGAGCTTGGCTTCCGACCCACGCTTGAAGGCGGCCACATCCGCTTCGGTGAGGCCAATCCGTGCGTAACAGCCAAGCTGGTTGCAGAACAGAAACGGGTAGCGCTTGGCATTGCCGCCATCCACCCGGATCGTGAGCTGGTCCTGCAAGGACGTCTCAAGCGGCACAATGACGGTTGCGCCCGCCTGTGCGGGGCCGTCCCCGGGAAGCCGGAAAAGCGAGAATTCCGCAACTGGAATCCCCTCGCCGTCATCCATCAATTGATACATCTGACAAGGATCATTCTCCGGCTCTTCGGTGCGCAAGCAGCGCAGTTCCCAATCGCCGTTCTTTTCCTTGGTGTAGCCTTGCCCCAGATCGCTGGGGGTGTCAGCGTCGGTGCCCATGCTGAGCTGCGTGGAGATATCGCTCTGTTGTTCCGGCTGCTCGGCCTCGGTTTGCGCTGTTGTATCTTGCGCGCTGGCGGGACTGCTCAGGGCCAGGGCGCCAACCAGGGCGAGCCCCAGTATTCGGTTCAGGTTTCCATTTGTCATCAATCATACCCGTTGGTGTTATTGGCGGCTCGCGTAGCATAGATGCGATGGCGTGTCAGGCCGATTTTTTGGCTTTGAGAGAGCGTGTCACGCGGCTTTGATCGGAGGGGGCTGAAAGGCTTGTTCTGAGGATTGATCGCGCGGGGGCCGAAGACGTGATGTCGTGGCGTGCCGGGTGCGCCGTGACAGCGCGCTCAGGTCTATGCGGGACAGGCTCACAAAAAGAAAAGGAAGCCCGCAAGCTTCCTTTCCTGTATTTTACTCCCCGTCGGACTGGCCGACTTGTGTTATTGGCGGTACGCTACGAAAGCGAAATTGTAGCGTCAACCGGAAAACGTCTCTTTGTTGATCACAAATCGTGTAGGGCCCTCTTTTCGAGAAATTGGGCGCTTTTTCTGACTGTTCGGTCGACAAATGAGGTCCGGTTTGCGGTGGTCCAGTCGCCCAACTGGCTTCGGTTCGCGAGAAAAAGGGCCGCACCCGAAGGTGCGGCCAGTCTGACAGGGAGGAAATGTGCAGCCTCGCGAGGACATGCGAAGCGGCACGCATTTACTATGGCCTCCAAAGGTTAACAGAGTATGGTCGCGCGGAACGTCTGTGAGGGCAGTATGGACAATCATATCTTTCTCGGGGGTGGCGGCGAGGATTACGGCGTCAGGCAGGGTCTCAAGCTCAACTATGCCAACCGGCACGGGCTGATCGCCGGGGCGACCGGCACCGGAAAGACCGTGACGCTGCAAATTCTCGCCGAGGGCTTCAGTGCGGCAGGCGTTCCGGTGTTTCTGTCAGACGTGAAGGGCGATCTGTCCGGCCTCGCCATGGCGGGTAGCGCCGAGCACAAGCTGCACGGCCCCTTCATGGAACGCGCCGCCAAGATCGGCTTTGAGGACTACCACTACGGGTCCTTTCCGGTGACGTTCTGGGACCTCTTCGGGGAGCAGGGCCACCCGGTGCGTACCACGGTCTCCGAGATGGGCCCGTTGCTACTCGCGCGGCTGCTGGGGCTCACGGAGCCGCAGGAGGGTATTCTCAACATCGCCTTCCGCCTTGCGGACGAGGACGGGCTGCCGCTGCTCGATCTCAAGGACCTTCAGGCCTTGCTGGTCTGGGTTGGTGAGAACCGGGCCACGCTGTCGCTGCGCTATGGCAATATCTCGGTGCAGTCCATCGGCGCGATCCAGCGCCGGCTTCTGGTGTTGGAAAATCAAGGCGGGGCAGGGCTCTTCGGTGAGCCTGCTTTGGCGCTCGAAGACCTGATGCGCACGGATGCGGACCGCAAGGGCGTGATCAACATACTCGCCGCCGACACGCTGATGCAGGCGCCCGGTCTCTATGCCACCTTCCTGCTTTGGCTGCTCTCAGAGCTGTTTGAGGAACTTCCCGAGGTGGGCGATCCCGACAAGCCCAAGCTGGTCTTCTTCTTCGACGAGGCGCATTTGCTCTTCGAAGATGCCCCCAAGGCACTCGTGGACAAGGTCGAACAGGTGGCGCGCCTCATCCGCTCCAAAGGGGTGGGGGTGTATTTCGTCACCCAGAACCCTGCCGATATCCCCGAGGACATTCTCGGCCAGCTTGGCAACCGGGTGCAGCACGCGCTGCGCGCCTTCACCGCGCGGGATCAAAAGCAGTTGCGCATGGCGGCGGACACGTACCGCCCGAACCCGCGCTTTTCTACAGAGGCGGCAATCCGTGAAGTGGGCGTAGGCGAGGCGGTGACCTCGATGCTACAGAAGAAGGGCGTGCCGGGCATTGTCGAGCGGACCCTGATCCGCCCGCCCTCGTCCCAGCTTGGACCGATAACTCAAGCCGAGCGCGCCGCCGCAATGGTTGGCTCCGGTCTGGCGGGCAAATACGACACCCGCCTTGAGCGCGAAAGCGCGTTCGAAATCCTCAAGGCCCGTGCCGAACAGGCCGCAGCGGAGGCTGCTGCGGCAGAGACCCGCGCCGAAGAGGAGGAGGCGCAGGAGCCGAGACTGCGCGAGTTCAATCAGGCCCGGCGCTACTCCGGTGCGCGGGTGGCCCGCTCCACCTCCAAACGCCGCACCACTGTCGAAGGGCTTGGCGACGCGGTCGCAACGGCTTTGATCAAGGAGCTTAAGGGCACCACCGGCCGCCGCCTTGTGCGCGGCCTTCTCGGGGGCCTCTTCAAGGGCCGCTGACCCGTCCTGATCTCCAGATCAATGGCAGGCCACGCCGAGCTGCGCGTCTCGCCTCTGTTTTCGATTGGTCAAAAATATCCCTGGGCGCGCAAGGGGCAGGTCCCTTGCTTACTAGAGTGTGTCGCGTTCATTCGCATTCACGCATCCCCCTCTCACTTATTGACTTCGCAGGCCACTTTTCAGCGATATGCTTTAAGCGCAAAGCTTGCTCATTTCTCGGGGATGAGACCACGCGGACTGAACCTCAGCACTGCAATCAGGATGACTCCCATGGTCAGTAGACGCATATGCGCCGCGCTTTCGATCAGGTGATCCTTGAGCCAGTATCCGTCCGCCATCGTGGACGTGATGCCCTGCATCAACATGAGGCCCATCGGCTCCACCTGCACCCACAGGAACCAGATCAGAAAACCCCCGAGCACGGCGCCGAAATTGTTGCCCGACCCGCCGACGATCACCATGACCCATACCAGAAAGGTAAAGCGCAACGGCTGGTACGACGAGGGCGTGAGCTGACCGTCCAGCGTCGTCATCATCGCGCCCGCTACACCGCAGATCGCCGAGCCAAGAATGAAGATCTGCAAATGCCGACCCGTCACGTCCTTGCCCATGGCTTCGGCAGCTACCTCGTTGTCGCGGATTGCGCGCATCATACGTCCCCAAGGCGATTTCAACGCCAGTTGCGCGAGCACCAGCACGATGAGGAGCACCACGGCAAACAGGATCGAGTAGCCGAATTTCACATAGAGCGTCGAGGCGGTGACCGGATCGATCCCCATATCGGCGGCTCTCTGCACGAAGCCGGGATCGTTTTGCAGGTCGATCTCGTAGGGCACCGGACGGGGCAATCCGACCACGTTCTTCACGCCGCGCGTCAACCAGTCTTCGTTTTTCAGCACGGCGATGATGATCTCCGCAATCCCCAGCGTGGCAATGGCCAGATAGTCCGAGCGCAGCCCGAGCGCGGTCTTGCCGATGATCCAAGCCGCCCCGGCTGCGAGCATCCCGCCCACGGGCCACGCGACGATGACCGGCAATCCCAGCCCGCCAAGATACCCTGTCGCCGCCGGGTCCACCGCTTCGATCGCCCCCACCGCAGGGTCGAACACCGCACGGTAGAGCAAGAAACCGCCCACCAGCATCGCAATGATCGCCAAGGCGCGCGTGCGGCCAGCGGGCAGGCGCTGGTAAACCATGATTGTCCCGATGATGGTGGCCGCGCCAAGGACAAGCGCCAGCAGGATCCCGCTGCCGCCCGCGCGCCAGGCCTCCGGCACCGGGTCCATGGCGATCAGCACTGCCGCCAGCCCGCCAAGCGCGACAAACCCCATAACGCCGACGTTGAACAGCCCGGCAAAACCCCATTGCAGGTTCACCCCGATGGCCATGACCGCCGAGATCAGCCCCATGTTCAGAATGAACACCGCCGAGTTCCACGACTGCACAAAGCCGGTGCCGATGATGAGCAGGGCGACAATGGCGAAAAGCCCGGTGTTTTTGAGTGTCTCGCTCATACCGATTTCCCCGCGAAAAGGCCGGTGGGCTTGAACAGAAGGACGATCAGCAGGATCACGAAACTGACCGCGAATTTGTAATCGGTGCTGAGCAGTTGCGCGAGCGTTTGTGGCTCGAGGTACTCGGGCAGCGCGTAGGTGAGCACCCGTTTCCACGCATAGGTGATCAGCACTTCGGAATAGGCGATCACGAAGCCGCCCGCGATGGCGCCGAGCGGATTGCCCAGGCCCCCGACGATGGCGGCGGCAAAGACCGGCAGAAGAAGTTGCAGGAAAACAAAGGGCTTATAGGACTTGTCTAATCCATAGAGCGTGCCGGCCACGGTGGCGAGCGCGGCGACGATAATCCATGTCACCATCACCACACGTTCGGGATTGATCCCCGAGAGCAGCGCCAGATCCTCGTTGTCGGAATAGGCGCGCATCGACTTGCCGGTGCGGGTGCGGTTGAGGAAATAGAACAGCGCGGCCACGACGACGATGGCCGTCACCAGCGTGATGCCTTGCGTCGTGCGAATTGCGAGGCCCTCTTCGAGACCCGTCATCGCCTTGAAGTCGCGCACGGAAATGATGAACCGCTCGCCATCGGCGAAGCGCTGATCGTTCGGCCCGATCACGAAACGCACGAGCCCGTTATAGATGAACATCACGCCCATCGACACGATCACGAGGATCACCGGCTTGGCCTTTTGCGCCCGGTAGAATTTGTAGACAAACCGGTCGGAGATCAGCACCAGCGCGATGCAGCCGAGAATGCCGAAGGGCAGGGCAAGCAGGGCAGTCGGCAGGGGACCGAAGGAAATCCCGACCGCTTGCATGCCCCATGTGACGAGGATCGTCACCATCGCTCCGAAGGCCATCGTGTCACCATGGGCAAAGTTGGAGAACCGCAGGATGCCATAGATCAGCGTGACCCCGAGCGCGCCGAGCGCAAGCTGCGCGCCGTAGGCTGTGGCGGGGATCAGAACGAAATTCGCCAGAACGATAAAGGCGTTGAGAAGGTCCATGTGCTACGCCCTCCCCGAGGCGAAAAACGAAGCTAAACCTGTCGCATAGCCGGAATTGCAAAGAGATTTGCGGAGATTTGCAAAGTGATGCCGCATCCCTCAGCCCCCCAGAAACGACTTGCGGACTTCAGGGTCGGCGAGCAGGTCCTTGCCGGTCCCGGTATAAGCGTTGCGTCCCTGCACGAGGACATAGCCCTTATCGGCGATCTCCAGCGCTTGGCGTGCGTTCTGCTCGACCATCAGGATCGGAATGCCCGTTCGTGCGACCTCGATGATCCGGTCGAACAGTTCGTCCATCACGATGGGCGAGACACCGGCGGTTGGCTCATCGAGCATCAAGACCTTGGGCTGTGTCATCAGCGCCCGGCCCACCGCGACCTGCTGGCGTTGGCCGCCCGACAACTCGCCCGCGGGCTGGCGCCGCTTTTCCTTCAGGATGGGGAACAATTCGTAGACCTGTTCCATCGTGCCTGAGATGTCGTCGCGCCGGATGAAGGCGCCCATTTCGAGGTTTTCCTCGACGGTCATGGAGGTAAAGATGTTCGAGGTCTGTGGCACGAAGCCCATGCCCCTGACCACACGGTCCTGTGGCGAGAGGTTCGTGATGTCTTCGCCAGCTAGCCGCACCGAGCCCTTGCGCACATCCAGCATCCCGAAAACCGCCTTCATCGCGGTGGACTTGCCTGCGCCGTTCGGCCCCACGATCACCGCGATCTCGCCGGGATCAACTGCGATCGTGCAGTCATGCAGGATGTCCGGCCCGTTGCCGTAACCGCCCGTCATCGTGTCGCCGATCAGAAAGGCGTTGGCGGTATCCATCGGCTGCCCCGTGCCCGGCGAGGCTTTGAGCGTGCCGTGGCCGTGCGGATTGGTGATCGACGCGTCCTTGTTGCCGCGATCATCTTGATAAGGATTGTCACCCATCGCAGGTTTCCGTTTCGCTTGGCCCATAAACTCCGTGAGTCCGGGGGCTGGCCGCCGCGTCGGTCAGATCTGCACAGCAAGATCGAAACATGCTCATGCGCCCACCTTGTCTTTGTTCTTGAGCCCAGTGCCGAGATACGCTTCGATCACCTGCTCGTTGGCCTTGATCTCGGCCAGCGTGCCTTCCGCGAGCACGCGCCCCTCCGCCATACAGATCACGGGACCACAGATTTTACCAATGAAATCCATGTCATGCTCGATCACGACGAAAGTGTAGCCGCGCTCGCGATTGAGTTGCATGATCGCGTCGCCGATTGTGTTGAGCAGGGTGCGGTTCACCCCGGCGCCGACCTCGTCGAGAAACACGATCCGCGCATCCACCATCATCGTGCGGCCGAGTTCGAGCAGCTTCTTCTGCCCGCCCGAGACCTGTCCGGCCTTATGATCCGCAAGATGCGAAATGGTGAGGAATTCCAGCACTTCGTCGGCCTTGGCCCGTAGCGCGCGCTCCTCGTCAGCGATGCGTTTGCGCCCGAACCACGTATTCCAGAGGGTCTCGCCGGATTGCCCGCCCGGCACCATCATCAGGTTCTCCCGGCAAGACATGGAGGAGAACTCATGAGCGATCTGGAAGGTGCGCAAAAGGCCCTTGTGAAACAGCTCATGCGGCGGCAGGCCGGTGATGTCCTCCCCCTGCATGGTGACGCGCCCGGATGTTGGTGGAAGAACGCCCGCGATCACGTTGAAAAGGGTGGTTTTCCCGGCACCGTTGGGGCCGATCAACCCGGTGATCGACCCTTCGTCAATGGTCAGCGACGCGCCATCGACCGCATGAAAGCCGCCAAAGTGTTTGTGTATGTCGTCAACGACGATCATGGCACCCCCATGCCCCTTCATGCATTACATCAAGAGGGGCGTCTAACATATTGAAACAGCCCGGGACCTCGCCCGGGCTGCTCGTGTCGTCAAACGTGGTTCAGCGGTACTTCGCCGTGGTGATCTTGCCGCCTTCGACGACGATCTGGCGGTAGTTACCGGCAGATTCGCCCGGCCCGATCAGCTCGACCGCCGTGGCGCCCTCATAGTCGATCTCGCCGCCATCGCGCAGGATTTGCAGCGCTTTTGCCAGTTCGCCGGGGAAGATCTGCTCGCCCGGAGCGTTCGCGACATCCATGACATGCGCTTTGTAGTCGTTGCTGTCTTTGCTGTCCGCAGCCTGCATCGCGAGCATGATCAGCGCAGCCGAGTCATAAGCTTCCGGCGTGAAGGGAGAGGTCGCGTCAAACGCATCGCCGACCATCTCGCTGAACATCGCCGCACCATCGCTGTCGGTGCCCGGGTGCTGACCGGTGGAGCCGTCGATTTCGTCACCGAAATTCTCTTCGAGCTTCGTGCCGATCATCCCGTCGGGGAAGTGGAACGTGTCGAACGCACCGCTGTCGAGCGCGGCGCGCACGATGCCAGAGCCGCCCTGATCGACGTAACCTGCCACGACCAGACGCTCGCCACCCGCCGAGGCCAGCGCGCCGACTTCCGCTGAGTAATCCGCCTTGCCATCCTCATGAGCCGCGTTGATCGTCACGGTGCCGCCGGCTGCCTCGAAGGCGGCCTGGAAGCTGTCGGCAAGACCCTTGCCGTAGTCGTTGTTCGTGTAGGTCACGGCGACTTCGGTGATGCCTTCTTCCATCAGAACTTCGGTCATCACAACGCCTTGACGGGCGTCGGATGGGGCGGTGCGGAAGAACAAGCCGTTGTCTTCATTGTCATTGTGCGACAGGCCTGGCGAGGTCGCGGAGGGCGAAATCATCACGACGCCGTTCGGCACGGCGACATTGGTCAGGATCGCGCCGGTCACGCCGGAGCAATCCGCGCCCATGATGCCGTCGACCTGATCGGAGGTCACCAGACGCTCGGCCGCAGCGGTGGCGGCGGCGGCGTCGATGCAGGTGCTGTCAGCGCGCACCGCGGTGACCACGGCGCTGTCGAGCAGCAGGCCGCTGTCGGTGACTTCCTTCATCGCCATCTCGGCGCCGTCGGCCATCGAGGGTGTCAGAGATTCAATCGGGCCGGTGAAGCCGAGGATCACGCCGATCTTGACTTCCTTGCCATGCCCTCCGGCAAAAGCAGACCCAGTCATGAGCGCGGTGGCCGCAGTGGCCATGAGCAGTTTTTTCATTTCGTCACTCCCTGTTTGTTTTGTGATCTGCGCTCGAATTTAACCGGCTTTTTACAAATGAAAAGCGCAATCGGTGAGATGAGCGGCGCGTTTGACGCATAGACAACCGGGGTGCTTAACCTATGTCCAGCACCGGTTCAGGGAGGGAACGCGATGACAGCGAAAGCATTCCTAACACGGACGGGTCAGGTCCTTTGCGCGGTGCTGGCTCTGGCCGGGAGCGCGCAGGCGCTGACGTTCGAGGCTTTGGTCAGCGGGCTTGACACGCCTTGGGCGGTGGAAGCCCTGCCGGAGGGCGGGATGCTCGTGACCGAAAAGGACGGACGTCTTCTTCACATCAAAGGTACTCAAGTCATTGATGTCAAAGGCCTTCCGCGCGTCGCGGATCGGGGGCAGGGCGGTTTGCTGGATGTGACGCTGCCGCGCGATTTTGCGACCAGCCGCGAGGTCTTGCTGACCTATTCCAAACCGCAAGGGCGCGGCGCGGGCACGGCGCTGGCGGTGGGCCGCCTGAGCGCGGATGGCACCCGTCTGGAGGGCGTGCGCGATCTGTTTGAAAGCGCGCCGGGCAGCAGCGGCGGGCGGCATTTCGGCTCGCGCGTGGTGGAGGCGCGGGACGGCACGCTGTTCATCACCACCGGCGACCGGGGCGACCGGCCGTCGGCGCAGGACCGCAGCAATCACAACGGCGCGGTGATCCGCGTCAACCGCGATGGCACGGTCCCGGCGGACAATCCTTTTGTCGGGCAATCGGGCCTTCAACCCCATATCTGGTCCTATGGACACCGCAACCCACAAGGGGCGGGGCTGGACCTGTCCGGCCAGCTTTGGACCGCCGAGCATGGTGCGCGCGGCGGGGACGAGGTGAACCGCATCGAAAAGGGCGCCAATTTTGGCTGGCCGGTGATCAGCTACGGGCGGCATTATTCGGGCGGCAAGATCGGCGAGGGCACCTCGAAGCCGGGCATGGAACAGCCCATATTTTACTGGGATCCGAGCATCGCGCCGTCGGGGCTGATGGTCTATTCGGGCAAGCTCTGGCCGGAGTGGCGCGGGGATATTTTCGTGGGCTCGCTGAAGTTCGATTACATCTCGCGGCTGGACGGGGACAGCGTGCGTGAGGTGCAGCAGATCGAAACAGACGAGACCGCGCGCGTGCGCGACATCATCGAAGCGCCGGATGGGTCGATCTGGTTCATCTCGGTGGGCGCGGGGGCGGTGTACCGGATGACCCCGTAAAAGGTTAACGGTGCGAACGTTGCGCAGGGCCTAACTCACGGAAAACGTGATTTCGGGCGTTAACGGCATAAAAACAAGGGATGGCAGGCGTATGGCGCGGCGTATGGCTGCGCGTATGGCAAGCGTATGGCTCGGTTTCGATTCGTTCCGCGATTTGGCATGGTGAATGCACCGTACGGTGGGGGCGCATTAACCTTTGCGGCGGGCGGCATGGTGGTCCTCCCGGCAGCTTTCCGCGAAACGAAAAGCGCCTGCCGGACTTCGCCCGCCGCGATGCGGCAGGCTCGGGCAAATTGCCCATCCTACGGAGGCCCACGCCAATCTGCCGGGGTCCCCGTCCCTGTCTTCTTTGAGTCAAAGATACCGGCTTCCCGGCAGTCGTTTTCTGCGAAAACGATGAGAGGGCTGGAGGCGCGTTCGGACCGGATCAGATCGACAAACGCACCGACTGGCTGCCGCGTTCGCGGTAAGGGGTGGTGTTGTAATGGGCGCGGTAGCATTTGGAGAAATGCGACGGGCTCGCAAAGCCGCAGGCCAGCGCCACGTTAATCACGCTCATATCGGTCTGCATCAGCAAATTGCGCGCCTTTTGCAGCCGCAACTCCATGTAATAGCGCTTCGGCGAGCGGTTCAGGTAGCGCCGGAACAGCCGTTCGAGTTGGCGCGTGGACATGCCCACATCCTTGGCGAGGATCGAGGGCGAGATCGGCTCCTCGATATTGCTCTCCATCATCTGGATCACCTGGCTCAGCTTGGGATGGCGCACGCCGATCCGGGTCGGCACCGAGAGCCGTTGGGTGTCCTGATCGGTGCGGATCGAGCTATATATCTGCTGGTCGGCCACCGAATTGGCCACTTCCTCGCCATGATCCTGCGCGATCAGCTTCAGCATCAGGTCAATCGAGGACGTGCCTCCGGCGGTGGTCATGCGGTTGCCATCCACCACGAAGACCGATTTGGTCAGTTCGACCTCGTCGAATTCCTCCGCGAAACTGTCCTGATTTTCCCAATGGGTGGTGGCGCGCTTGCCATCGAGCAAGCCCGCGCGCGCCAAGGTGTAGGCCGCCGTGCACAGGCCGATCACCGGCACGCCCTTCCGCGCCTCGCGCCGCAGCCACGACAAAAGGCGTTTGGTGGTCGCCTCCTGCACGTCGATCCCGCCGCAGATCACCAGTGTGTCGTCGCGGCTGATCTCGGTGAGATCGCCATCGAGATAGAACTGGGTGCCCGCCGAACAGCACGAGCTTTCGCCGTTCTCCCCGATCAGACGCCATTCATAGGCGGTGCGGTTCAGCATCCGGTTGGCGATGCGCAGACATTCGACCGCCGAGGCGAAGCTCAGCAGGGTGAAGCGGTCGAGCAACACGAAGACAAAGCGCCGTGGCCGATTGTCCTTGTCGGTGGCCGTGCGAGTGGCACGTTGCTGCATCATGGCGCGAAACTCTTCTCATACGCCCGCATCGCGGGGAGGGCTCTGGTCACTTGGCCATGTGCGATCTGCGGCGTCAAGTGCCGCAATTCTACACTGGTCTGTTCTCTGCCCGGCGCATATAGTAAGGGCTCTTCAGCGGCGCAAGATATCCAAGGTGCCAAGGCAAGCGGAGACAGAGCGATGAGCGATTGGAGCAAAAGCAACTGGCGGAGCAAACCACGGGTCCAGATGCCCGACTATAGCGACGCCGCGGCCCTGTCCGCGGTCGAGGCGCAACTCGCCAAATATCCGCCGCTCGTCTTTGCCGGCGAGGCCCGCCGTCTCAAGGCGCATCTGGCCGCCGCGAGCCGGGGCGAGGCCTTCCTGCTGCAGGGCGGCGATTGTGCCGAGAGCTTCGAGCAATTCAGCGCCGATGCGATCCGCGACACCTTCAAGGTCATGCTGCAAATGGCCATGGTGCTCACCTATGGCGCCAAGGTCCCCGTCATCAAGGTCGGGCGCATGGCCGGGCAATTCGCCAAGCCGCGCTCGGCGCCCACCGAGGTCGTCGATGGGGTCGAGCTTCCCAGCTACCGGGGCGATATCGTCAACGAGCTCGCCTTCACCCCCGAGGCCCGCATTCCCGACCCCGCCAAGATGCTGCAGGCCTACACGCAGGCCGCCGCGACGCTGAACCTGCTGCGCGCCTTCTCGACGGGCGGGTTTGCCGACATGCACCGGGTGCATGCGTGGACGTTGGGCTACACGGACGCCGAGGAAACCCAGAAATACGCCGAGATCGCGAACCGGATTCAGGACACGATCGACTTCATGTCCGCCGCCGGGATCACCGCCGACACCACCCATGAGTTCTCCACGGTGGAGTTCTACACTTCGCATGAGAGCCTGCTTCTGGAGTACGAGGAAGCGCTCACGCGACTCGACAGCACGTCCGGCACGTGGATCGCCGGCTCCGGGCACATGATCTGGATCGGCGACCGTACCCGGCAGCCCGACGGCGCGCATGTGGAATTCGCGCGCGGCGTGCAAAACCCCATCGGGCTGAAATGCGGGCCCACCACCACGGTGGACGATCTCAAGGTGTTGATGGAAAAGCTCAATCCCGAGAACGAGGCCGGGCGGCTCACGCTCATCGCGCGGTTCGGGGCCGGGGCCGTGGGCGAGCATCTGCCACGGCTCATCAAGGCCGTGAAGGAAGAAGGCGCCAATGTCGTTTGGTCCTGCGATCCGATGCATGGCAACACCATAAAGTCCAGTTCGGGCTACAAGACCCGGCCCTTCAATTCGGTGCTGCGCGAGGTGCGCGAGTTCTTCGGGGTGCATCAGGCCGAGGGCACGATCCCCGGCGGGGTGCATTTCGAGATGACCGGGCTCGACGTGACCGAGTGCACCGGCGGCGTGCAAGCCGTGCGCGACGAGGATCTGAGCGATCGGTATCATACGGCGTGCGATCCGCGTCTGAACGCCTCGCAATCGCTGGAGCTTGCGTTCCTCGTGGCCGAGGAGCTCACCAAGTTCCGCGCCGAGAAGCGCAGCCGCGCCGCGAGTTGATCCCGGGGCAGGGGCTGCGGCGGGCGTCTGCGGCACAACCAGCACAATGAGAAGAGGGCGGCGCTTTGATACGCCGCCCTCTTCCTGTCCAGCCCCGGCAACTGGCCGGAAATTGACTCACCTGACCTGCCGCAGACCAAGTCTGCCCCCACGCGGGTTCAGGCGCGGGGCTGGACGGCCCCACCCGGCTGCATGTGCCGTGTTTATGCTTTATGTTCGGGGTGTTACTTGACGACGCGCAAGTAAGGCACACCGGGAAGCGGCTGCTCGAAATCCGGCTTGTCCTCGGAAAATCCCGCCTGTGTCGGTGACTGCGGCCCGCGCGGCTCGGTGTCAACGAAGGCATCGCGCGCCAGCGGCGGGCGGCCTGCGCGCGGGGTCGTGTCCACGCCCTTGATCGGGGTCAGGGAGATATGATCGACATTGAAGCGGCGCGGCGCGCGGCCCATGTCGCTCCCGTCGGTGACGAAGCCGCCGAGGATACGGCTGACATCGCCAAGATCGCTGCGCACCGGCATCAGGATCATCCGGCCCGCAAGCGGCGGGCGGCCCAGACCGGTTTCCGAGCTCAGCTCGATCGTGGCGGTGCACGGCACCTCGAACACCTCTTCGAGTGCCTGACCGAACGGGTCGCGGCTGTCCGGCGACAGGAAGGAGGAGATCGGCATGCCGCGCACTTCCATACCCATCAGATCGCCCAGGTGAGAGCCCGCCACGCGCATCCGCGCCAGACCGGGGGCGATGCGTTCGAGCACAAAGCAATATTCAAGGCAGCCCTTGAGGCCGCGCGGGTCGATCTCGGAGCGTTGCGGCATCAACCGGTTGCCCCGGAGCCCGTTCCAATAGGCGTCGAGTTGCGACAGGGCGGCGTAGCGGGTGCGATTGCGGATATCGCTCATCCGTGTCACCCCTGCGCCGCTGGCCGTTTGGCCGGTTGCGCTGTCTTGTGCTGCACTGTCTTGTGTTGAAGTGCCATATGTCGACCAGTCCATGTTTGTCTCACCCAAACTTGTGTTATCTGGCGCCCCTGTCTGCCTTGCCCACCTGACTGAGAAGGTCCGCCGTGTTCGTTACCAAAGCCTTAATACCACAGTGATCCCCCAATTGACTCAAATTCTTCACGAAGAGTTAACGTCCCTCGGATTTATCGCATATTCGAAGAAAAATCCCCGGGAGCGGGCACATCACGTAGCGTCAACGCGTATCAGCGCAGGGCAGGGCAGGCCGCTTCCGGCACATCCCCGCCCGAACCGCGCCCGATCCCCCAAACCGCGCCAGCACGAAAGGCCTTCGCCATGATCACCTCGATGACCGGATACGCCACACGCAGCGGCGAGGCGCAGGGCTATCGCTGGACATGGGAGCTTCGCGCGGTCAATGGCAAAGGGCTGGATCTGCGCCTGCGCGTGCCCGACTGGATCGACGGGCTGGAAGCCGCTCTGCGCGCCGAGATCGGCAAACAGGCCGCGCGCGGCAACATCACCCTGTCGCTGCGCCTGACGCGTGACGCGGGCGAGGCGGGGCTGCAACTCAACGCGGAGATGGCCGACACCGTGCTCGCAGCCATGCAGGACATCGAACAGCGCGCCATGGCCGCCGGGGTCTCGCTGGCCCCGGCCACCGCCGCCGACATTCTCGCGCAGCGCGGCGTTCTGGAGCAGGGCAGCGACGCGGGCGACAGCGCCGCGCTCAAGGCCGCATTGCTGGCCGATCTGCCCGCGCTGCTCAAGGCCTTCACCGACATGCGCCGGGCTGAAGGCGCGCGGCTCGGGGCCGTGCTGGAGGCGCAGGTCGCGGAGGTGGCGCGACTCACCGAGGCGGCCAGCGCGCTCGTGGAGGCCCGGCAGGACGCTTTCGCGGCCAATCTCAAGCGCAACCTCGCGCGGGTCATGGAGGCCGCCGAGGGGGCCGATCCGGACCGCGTGGCGCAGGAATTGGCGCTCATCGCGGTCAAGGCCGATATCACCGAGGAGATCGACCGGCTGCACGCCCATGTGGCCGCCGCGCGTGATCTGCTCGGGGCCAAGGGCCCGGTGGGACGCAAATTCGACTTCCTGATGCAGGAGTTCAACCGCGAGGCCAACACGCTGTGTTCCAAGGCGCAGATGAAGGCGCTCACCGAAACGGGGCTTGCGCTCAAGGTTGTGATAGATCAGATGCGGGAGCAGGTCCAAAACGTGGAGTAAGTGCGGATGTCCGGCACGCGGCGCGGATTGCTTATCATCCTGTCTTCGCCCTCCGGGGCGGGAAAATCGACGCTCGCCAAGCGGCTGCGGGCATGGGATCCCGACATTTCCTTTTCGGTCTCGGCCACCACGCGCGCGCCGCGCCCCGGCGAGGTGGACGGGCAGGATTATCATTTCGTCAGCGAGGCCGACTTCAAGGCGCTGGTGCGCGACAGCGGGATGCTGGAGCACGCGCATGTGTTCGGCAATTTCTACGGCTCGCCGAAAGCGCCGGTGGAAGCGTCGATCAACAAAGGCCATGACGTTCTGTTCGACATCGACTGGCAGGGCGCGCAGCAAATCCGCAACTCGGCGCTCGCGCCGCATGTGCTGTCGATCTTCCTGCTGCCCCCCTCGATCACCGAGTTGCACCGGCGTCTGGTGAACCGGGCGCAGGACAGCGCGGAGACCGTCTCGAAGCGCATGGCGAAAAGCTGGGACGAGATCAGCCATTGGGACGCCTATGACTACGTTCTGGTGAATGACGATCTGGACACCACGGAAACGCGGCTCAGGACCATCATCGAAGCCACGCGGCTGCGGCGCATCCAGCAGCCGGACCTCACCGGCCATGTGCGCCAGTTGCAAGAAGAATTCGGAGAGATCACATGACACTTTATGCCTTGGGCGATCTGCGCCCCACCTGCGATGCCGACACATGGGTCGCGCCGGATGCCAATCTCATCGGCAATGTGGTGCTGGAGGCCGGCGCGTCCGTCTGGTTCGGGGCCACTCTGCGCGGCGACAACGAGTTTATCCGCGTGGGAGCCGGCTCGAACGTGCAGGAAAACAGCGTCTTTCACACCGATATGGGCTTTCCGCTGGTGATCGGGGAGAACTGCACCATCGGGCACAAGGTCATGCTGCATGGCTGCACGATCGGGAACAACTCGCTGATCGGCATGGGCGCGACCGTGCTCAACGGCGCGAAGATCGGCGACAATTGCCTGATCGGGGCCGGGGCGCTGATCACGGAAGGCAAGGTCATTCCGGACGGCTCATTGGTGATGGGCGCGCCGGGCAAGGTGGTGCGAGAGCTTGATGCCGCCGCGATCAAGGGGCTGGAGCTCAGCGCGCTGCATTACCAAGAGAACATGCGGCGCTTCCGCTCCGAGTTGAAAGCGCTCTGATGCCCCATGCACGTCTAGAGTATTCCGCCGATCTGGAGATCGACGCGGGCAGGCTCCTCGCCGAGATCGAAGCCATCATTCTGGCCCATGATGCCGGGGCCGGGGACACGAAGGGGCGCGCCTATCCGGCTGAGATCTTTCATCACACGCATTTCAAGGCCGAGATCGCGCTGCTGTCCAAGCCGCACCGGGACATGGCGTTCATGGCCGCGCTGCAAGACGATCTGAAAGCAGCCATTGCCCGGCATCTGCCGCGCCCCTGCTGGCTCAGCCTCGATCTGGTGTTCAGCGGGCCGGGATACGTAACGGAGAAACTTGCATGAGTCGGAATGACAAGGGCTCGCTGATGCGGCCCGACGCCCTGCCGGGCAGCGCCTCGCGCCCGGTGGTCACGCCTTTGAGCCCCTCGGTGGTCTATGCGTCGGACACGCCCGACATGCTTGACCAGCAATATGAGGGCGGGCTGCACGGGTACACCTATAGCCGGGAGGGGCATCCGAATGCGGATGTGGTCGCCAAGCGGATCGACCGGATGGAAGGCGCGGAAAACCTCGGGGTTCTGGCGTCCAGCGGGATGGGGGCGGTGTCCGCCGTGCTGATGGGGCTGATGAAGAGCGGGGATCACGTGCTCGGTGGGAACCAGCTCTACGGGCGGTCCTTGCGGATGATGGCC
Organism: uncultured Aliishimia sp.; assembly: GCA_965656085.1. Taxonomy (GTDB): domain Bacteria; phylum Pseudomonadota; class Alphaproteobacteria; order Rhodobacterales; family Rhodobacteraceae; genus Aliishimia. The sequence goes on from CBFHJA010000007.1 coordinate 81,181, forward strand.
GAAGACCTGCCCCGGCTCGGGATTGCCACCTCGCTGGCCGATCCGACCGATGCGGAGGTCTTCGCGGCGGCGATCCGGCCCGAGACGCGGCTCATTCTGCTGGAGGCCGTGTCCAACCCGACGCTGCGGGTGGCCGATCTCAAGGCGATTGCGGCAGTGGCGAAAGAGCGGGGCATTTTGCTGGCGGTGGACAATACCTTCACAACGCCCACCGCCCTCAAGCCCTACGAGATCGGGGCGGATATCGTGATCCATTCGGTCACGAAGCTGCTCGGCGGGCATTCGGATGTGATGCTGGGATATGTCTCTGCGAAGGACCCGGCACTGGCGGAGCGGCTGCGGGTGTTCACGGTGACCGCCGGGATGACGCCAAGCCCTTGGGATTGCTGGCTGGCGGAGCGCGGGATGCTGTCCTTTGATCTGCGCTACGAGCGGGCACAGACCACGGCGGCGCGGCTGGCCGATCATCTGGCGGGGCTGCCGGGGGTGAGACAGGTGCTCTACCCGGCGCGGGCCGATCACCCCGACCATGCGCGGGCGATGGATCTGCTGGGCGGGCAGGGGTGCAATATGGTGAGTTTCGAAGTGGAGGGCGGGCGCGCGGCGGCCAATGCGCTGACGCGGGGCGCGGAAGGCATCGCCTTTGCGCCGACCTTGGGTGATGTGGGCACGACGCTCTCGCACCCGGCCTCCTCCTCGCACCGGGCGCTGACCACCGAGGGGCGCGCGGCCTTGGGGATCAGCGAGGGGTTCTTCCGGGTCTCGGTGGGGCTCGAAGACCCGGGCGCGCTTTGCGAGGTTTTCACCCGGGCCGTGGCGGCCACGCGGGAGTAGCGGCGATGGATGCGGCGAGCTTCGTGGATGCGGTGCCGCTTCCGGCGGTGCTGGTCGACCGGGCCGAGCGCATCTTTGCGGCCAATACCGAGGCGCTGACGCTGCTGGGGCAGGGGCTTAAGGGGCGCAATTACATCACGATGCTGCGCGCGCCGACGCTGCTCGACGCCATCGACGCCTGTCTCACCGACACACGGCCCCGCACCGCGCAATATCTCAGCAATGACGGGGTGCAGGACACCAGTTACAAGGTCACCTGCCGCTATGTCACGAATGTGGGCACCGCCGAGGCGGGCGCGGTGCTGGTGTGTTTCGAGGATGTGACCCATCTGGAGCAGGCCGGGCAGATGCGGCGCGATTTCGTTGCCAATGTCAGCCATGAGTTGCGCACGCCGCTCACGGCGCTTCTGGGCTTCATCGAGACCCTGCGCGGGCCCGCCAAGGAGGATGCCACCGCGCGGGAGCGGTTTCTGGGGATCATGGAACGCGAGGCGCAGCGGATGAACCGGCTGGTGGGCGATCTGCTGTCGCTCAGCCGGGTCGAAGGCGAGGAGCGGGTGCGGCCCACGGAAAAGATCCATGTCACCGATCTGCTCACGTCGACGCTGCATTCGCTGCGCCCGGTGGCCGATGAGGCCGGGGTGACGCTGGAGCCGGCGTATAGCGCCGTGCCGATCGAGATGATGGCCGATCCCGACCAGTTGCGGCAGGTCTTCACGAACCTGATCGAGAACGCGATCAAATATGGCGGCTCGGGCGGGCGCGTCACGGTCAAGCTGGCCTATATGGCGCGCGATCCGGCGCTGCGCGCCCCCTCGGCGCGAATTCAGGTCATGGATTACGGGCCGGGAATCGATGAGGTGCATTTGCCCCGTCTGACGGAACGATTCTACCGCGCGGACAGTCACAGAAGCCGCGAGCTAGGGGGCACCGGGCTCGGTCTGGCCATCGTGAAGCATATTATCAACCGCCACCGCGGGCGGCTGCGCGTGGAAAGCGAACTGGGACAAGGCGCTGTTTTCACGGTTATTTTGCCCTGTGAGGCCTTGCCTGCGCAGGCCTGAGCCTGCCCGCATCTGCCCAAGATGTAAGCTGTCATAAAACCGTTACGTAACTGTCACAAAAGCATTGCGCGCGGCCCATAGACGGGGCGGCAAGGTCGCCGTGGGGGCGGCCAGTCAATCCATCTCTCTGACAGGAGACACATATGTCCTTTGTGAAACTCACCACATCGGCTCTGGCCATCGCCGCACTCGGCGCCACCGCAGCCGCTGCGCGTGACCAGGTTCAGGTCGCCGGTTCGTCGACCGTTCTGCCCTATGCTTCCATCGTTGCGGAAGCCTTCGGCGAGAACACCGACTTCCCGACCCCCGTTGTCGAATCCGGCGGCTCCTCCGCTGGTCTCAAGCGCTTCTGCCAAGGCGTCGGCACCGAGCACACCGACGTGGCAAACGCTTCCCGCGCGATCCGCGAAAAAGAAATCAAAGCCTGCGCCGAGAACGGCGTGACGGACATCATCGAAGTCCGCATCGGCTATGACGGGATCGTCTTCGCCTCCCAGATCGACGGCCCGGCCTACACCGCTTTCACCCAGTCCGACATCTTCAACGCGCTCGCGCCGAAGGTCATGGTGGACGGTGAGCTCGTCGACAACCCCTACACCAAGTGGTCCGACTTCAACGCCGACCTGCCGGACGCGGAAATCCTCGCCTTCATCCCCGGCACCAAGCACGGCACACGTGAAGTGTTCGAAGAAAAAGTGGTCGCAGCCGGCTGTGAAGCCACAGGCGCCATGGACGCCATGATGGCCGCAGGCATGTCCGAGGACGACGCAGAAGACGCGTGCCTCGAAGTGCGCACCGATGGCCGCTCCGTGGACATCGACGGCGACTACACCGAGACCCTCGCGTCCATCGACGCGAACGCAAACGCTATCGGCGTGTTCGGTCTGGCGTTCTACGAGAACAACACCGACAAGCTGAAAGTGGCGACCATGGCTGGCGTGGCTCCGTCCACCGAAACCATCGCTTCCGGCGAGTACCCGGTCTCCCGTCCGCTCTTCTTCTACGTGAAGAAAGCGCATATCGGCGTGATCCCGGGCCTCAAGGAATACGCACAGTTCTTCATCTCCGATGAGTTGGCAGGCCCCTCCGGCCCGCTCGCAGCCTACGGCCTCGTCTCCGACCCGGAGCTTTCCGAGACCCAAGCTGTCGTGGCGAACGAAAAGACCATGGGCTCGGGCATGTAAGCTCGCTGCCGCTTTGGCACCCACATGACAGAGACGGGCGGCGCGCAGGAAGTGCCGCCCGTTTTTCACCAAGAGCCTCGCCGCAAGCGCGGGGTCTCGCGACCGACGATCTGGGGGACACATGCCCATTCTCTGGCTTCTTGTGGTCATCGTGGCCATCGCCACCGTGGCCTACGCATTCGGACGCCAACGCGCCATGACCGCCGGCGCGGGCGATGCGCGCCGCCTGCACTCGCTCCCGGTCTATTACGGCTCGAACGCCTTCATGAAATCCATCGTGCCTGCCGCGGCGGTGGTCCTCGTGTGGCTCATCGTGCAGCCGCTCATCATCGACAACCGCGTCAGCCAGATGCTGCCGGAAAGCGAGATCCGCGACGGCTCGTCGATGGGGCTTTTGATGTCCGAAGTGCGCCGCACCGCCGAGGGGCTGGAGAACGCGGTGCAGGCCGGGGTGCTCGACGACGATCTTGCGCGTGACGCGCGGGCCGATTTCACCGACATGACGCAGCGGCTGAAGGACGCCGGGCAGGTGGTTACGAACCAGATCACCCAACCCGTGCTGCAAGCCGCGCAGGCCTATCGCGCCATGACCCAGACCTCGAACCTGTGGATGAGCATCGTCGCGCTGGTGGTGGCCTTCGCCGGGGGCGCGTGGGGCGCATCGCAGAGCGCGACCGATTTCCGGGCGCGCAACGTGGTGGAGCGTGGCGTGTTGGCGCTGCTCATCGCAGCCGCCTCGGTCGCCATCCTGACCACCATCGGCATCGTGCTCTCGCTCGCCTTCAACACCATCGAATTTTTTCGGCTCTACCCGGCGGAGGACTTTTTCTTCCTGCTCGAATGGGCGCCGAGCTTCTCGGGGCGGGGCGGGGCGTCGAGCCTCGGCATTCTGCCGCTCCTGTGGGGCACGTTCTACATCTCGCTCGTGGCGCTGCTCGTCGCCGTGCCCATCGGCCTCTTTGCCGCGATCTACCTCAGCGAATATGCCTCCCGTTCGGTGCGCGGCTTCGCCAAGCCGCTGCTGGAAATCCTCGCCGGTATTCCGACCATCGTCTATGGCCTGTTCGCGCTGCTCACCATCGGCCCGCTTCTGCTCACCGTCTTTGGCAACGAGACCGGGCTGGGCTGGATGCAAGGCCAGCGTGCGGTGCTGACAGCGGGGCTCGCGATGGGGATCATGCTCATTCCCTTCGTCTCCTCGCTCAGCGATGACATCATCAACGCGGTGCCGCAATCGCTGCGCGACGGCTCTTATGGGCTGGGCGCGACCAAGTCCGAGACCATCCGGCAGGTCATTCTGCCCGCGGCGCTGCCCGGCATCGTCGGCGCGATCCTGCTCGCCACCTCGCGCGCCATCGGCGAGACCATGATTGTGGTGCTGGGCGCTGGGGCCGCAGCCCGGCTCAGCCTCAACCCGTTCGACGCCATGACCACCGTCACCGCGAAGATCGTCAGCCAGCTCACCGGGGACAGCGATTTCGCCTCGCCCGAGGCGCTGGTGGCCTTCGCGCTCGGCATGACACTCTTCCTGATGACGCTCTGCCTGAACGTCTTCGCCCTCTACATCGTGCGCAAATACCGGGAGCAATATGACTGATGTCTGACGTTTCGCTCAACGCCGAGGACGGCGCGCCGCGCCCACACCGCTCCCTTGTCACCGAGGATGCGCGCACCAAGCGCCGCAACGCGCAGGAAAGGCGCTTTCAGGCCTATGGTATTGCCGCCATCGCCACGGGGCTCTTCTTTCTCGTCTCGCTCGTCGCGGCGATCCTGACCGCCGGGCTGCCCGCCTTCCGCCAAGCGGTGGTGCAGGTGCCCTTCGTGATGACCCAAGAGCAATTCGAAGAGGCGGAATCGGCGCTGCTGAAAACCGCCATCTACACCGATTTCTTCATCACCGGTCTGTCGGAGAAGCTCGACGCGGAGGGCGTCGAGGTCAGCTTCGATGAGGCCGCCGTGGACCGGCTGCTCGGCAAGGTTGGGGGTAATCTGCGCAGCTTTTACCGCGAAAACCCCGATCAGCTCGGCACCGAAACCATCTTCGAGGTCGCCGCATCGTCTCGCGTGGACCGCTATCTCAAGGGCACTTTCATGCGCGATGATCTGGTTGAGGGCAACCGGTTCTTCATGCCCGAGGATTTCGATCTGATTGATGCGATGGTGCAGGCGGGGATCATCACGCAAGTGTTCAACTGGACCTTCATCACCGGCGTGGACACCGGCGTGGACAACCCGGGCGGGGCCGGGATCGGAGCCTCGGTGCTCGGCTCGTTCTTCATGATGCTCGTGGTGCTTGTGCTGTCACTGCCCATCGGGGTGGCCGCGTCGATCTACCTGGAAGAATTCGCGCCGAGCAACCGGTTTACCGACCTGATCGAGGTCAATATCTCGAATCTCGCCGCCGTGCCCTCTATCGTCTTCGGTATTCTCGGGCTCGCGGTCTTCATCCAGTTCGCGCATCTGCCGCAATCGGCGCCGCTGGTGGGCGGGTTGGTGCTGACGCTGATGACGCTGCCGACGATCATCATCTCGACCCGCGCCTCGCTGAAGGCGGTGCCGCCCTCTATCCGCGAGGCCGCGCTCGGGGTGGGGGCCTCGAAGATGCAGACGGTGTTTCACCATGTGCTGCCGCTGGCCGCGCCGGGGATCCTGACCGGCACGATCATCGGCCTCGCGCAGGCGCTTGGCGAGACCGCGCCGCTTTTGCTGATCGGCATGGTGGGCTTCGTGGCGCGCTATCCCGAAGCCTTCGCCGACGGGTTCCTTGAGCCGAACTCGGCGGTACCGGCACAAATCTACAATTGGGCTGCACGCTCGGATGCCGTGTTTACCGAGAAAGCCTGGGGCGGCATCATCGTGCTGCTTCTGTTCCTGATCACCATGAACACGCTGGCGGTCATTCTGCGGCGCCGGTTCGAGCGGCGCTGGTAACTGGGCCGCGTCTTGCGGCGCGGGTAAGGAGACCCGATATGGACGATTACAGACTTCTGGAGAGAGACGTGGACACCAATACGACCAAAATTTCCGCGCGCGGCGTTCAGGTCTTCTACGGCGACAATCACGCGATCAAGGACGTGGATGTGAACATCGCCGACAAGACCGTCACGGCGTTCATCGGCCCCTCGGGCTGTGGCAAGTCCACCTTCCTGCGCTGCCTGAACCGGATGAACGACACGATCGACGTCTGCCGGGTCGAGGGCGAGATCAAGATCGACGACGAGGACATCTACGACAAGCGCGTGGACCCGGTGCAATTGCGCGCCAAGGTCGGGATGGTGTTTCAAAAGCCCAACCCGTTCCCCAAGTCGATCTATGACAATGTCGCCTATGGCCCGCGCATCCACGGCATGGCGCGCAGCAAGGCCGAGCTTGACGAGATCGTCGAGCGGGCGCTGCGCCGGGGCGCGATCTGGGACGAGGTCAAGGACCGGCTGCAGGCCTCCGGCACCGGGCTGTCGGGCGGGCAGCAACAGCGCCTGTGCATCGCACGCGCCGTGGCCACAGAGCCCGAAGTGCTGCTGATGGACGAGCCCTGCTCGGCGCTCGATCCGATTGCGACCGCGCAGGTCGAGGAACTGATCGACGAGTTGCGGCAGACCTACTCGGTGGTGATCGTCACGCACTCCATGCAACAGGCGGCGCGTGTCAGCCAGAAAACCGCCTTCTTCCACCTCGGCAATCTCGTCGAATTCGGCGAGACCGGGCAGATCTTCACCAATCCGGAAGATCCGCGCACGGAAAGCTACATCACCGGCCGGATCGGGTAGGGACCACTCAAATGAACGAGCAACACATCGCTACCGCCTTCGACCGCGATCTCGAAGCGATCCAGGCGCAGATCATGAAAATGGGCGGTCTCGTGGAGGCTGCCATCGCCGAGGCCGCGCGTTCGCTGGAGGCGCGCGACGAAGAGCTCGCCGATCTGGTGCGTCAGAACGACAAGGCCATCGACACGCTGGAGGAGTTGATCAACGAGGAGGCCGCCCGCGTCATCGCCCTGCGCGCGCCCACTGCGGTCGATCTGCGGCTGGTGCTGTCGGTGATGAAGATCAGCGGCAATCTCGAACGGATCGGGGACTACGCCAAGAACATGGCCAAGCGCACCGGGGTGCTCTCCAGCCTGCCGCAGGTGAATGGCAGCACCAGTGCGCTGCGGCGCATGGCGCGGAGCGTCGAATTGATGCTCAAGGACGCGCTCGATGCCTATGTACAGCGCGATGCCGAGCTTGCGCTCGATGTGATCGACCGCGACAAGGACGTCGACCAGATGTACAACGCGCTGTTCCGGGAGTTCCTCACGTTCATGATGGAAGACCCGCGGCAGATCACCGCCTGCATGCACCTGCATTTCATCGCCAAGAATACCGAGCGCATGGGCGATCACGTCACCTCCATTGCCGAGCAAGTGGTCTATCTGGTCACCGGCGAGACCCCGGAGGAGGCACGTCCGAAGGCCGACCGCACATCGGTCACGGTGATCGAGGAGTGAACGTTATGGCCACCGTGCACCCCCATGTTTTGGTCGTGGAGGACGAGCCGGCACAGCGCGAAGTTCTGGCCTACAATCTCGAAGCCGAAGGGTTTCAGGTTAGCCGTGCCAGCAATGGTGAAGAAGCTCTGCTGCTGGTCGATGAGGCCATGCCGGATATCATCGTGCTCGACTGGATGATGCCCAATCTCAGCGGAATCGAGGTCTGCCGGCGGCTCAAGATGAAGCATGAAACCCGGGGAATTCCGGTCATCATGCTCTCGGCCCGCTCCGAGGAAGTCGACCGGGTGCGGGGGCTGGAGACCGGGGCGGATGACTATGTGGTCAAACCCTATTCGGTGATCGAGCTGATGGCCCGGGTGCGCAGCCAGCTTCGGCGCGTGCGGCCCAGCACCGTGGGCGCGATGCTCGAATACGAGGACATCCTGCTCGACAGCGAAAGCCACCGGGTCAGCCGGGACGGCAATGAACTCAAGCTCGGCCCGACCGAGTTTCGCCTGCTGAGCACCTTCATGGAAAAGCCGGGCCGGGTCTGGAGCCGCGAGCAATTGCTCGACCGGGTCTGGGGGCGGGACATCTATGTCGATACGCGCACGGTCGATGTGCATATCGGGCGGCTGCGCAAGGCGCTCACGCAGCATGGTGGCTGCGATCCGGTGCGCACGGTGCGCGGTGCGGGTTACGCGCTGGGGTAGGGTGAGGATCGCCGCGTAAGCACCTGTTTTTGCGCCGCGAAGATGCTCTCGACATAACATCCTTGACCTCTTGCGCGCGCTGCGTTGTCATGGGGCAAGGAGGCCACACAGATGATCCCGACACTCCGCGTTCTGTCAGCCATGGGCAGTCTGCAGCGCCTCTTGCCGTTCTGGCTCGGCGGCGTACTGCTTCTGGTGCTTGTCTTCACACCGTGGCTGCTGCTCGCGGTCGCCTATGGCGTGGTGCTGCAATTCTTCGTCGAATACATCATGCACCGCTTTGTGTATCACCGCGCGCCGCCGCGCGAGCAATCGGCGTTCAACGCGCTCTATCGCGCGCATATCGGCCACCATGAATTCCCGACCGATCCGGAGTATTTCACCGGCGACGATCATTGGTTCGCGGTACGCTTCGGGCTGATCCTCGTGGCGGTGCACGCTGTGATGCTCTGGCCGCTCATGGGGCTGGGCGCTGCGCTCAGTTGGTCGTTTGTGGCGCTGTTCGTGGGGGCGGTGTCGGCCTTTGCGTTCTACGAATATTGCCACACGCTGGCCCATCTGAACGTGCCCAAGGGCTGGTTCGGACAGCGCGTGACGCGCAGCCACATGCTGCATCACTTTCAGGATCACCACAGCACGTTCCATGTCAGCTTCGGAATGGGCTGGATCGACCGGCTGTTCGGAACGGGTTTTGACAGGCAGACGGCGAAGGCCCGCTATGACCGCAGGACGGTTTTGAGCCTTGGCATGGATCCCGAAGACCTGCGTCTGACGACGGCGCGCAAGGCGTGCGGGATCACGCGGCAGCCGGGGGAGAAGCCTGCACACCAGATGTAAAACGGCGGTGTTGGGACCTAGGGGCGCTGCCCGTCTTGCCATGCGTTGTTCTTATAATCGTTATTATGTAAAGTTAAGAGCGGTAAACAGGCGCTGTGTTGATGCTGCGGTGCGCTTTGTGCCCAATGTTTATTTTCTTTCGAATACAAAGCGCTGCCCGCCGACCTTGATGTGGTACATCAACGGATACAACACGATCACGTCGTGCGTTTGCGAAACCAGCCCCTTTTCTTGGTCTCTGTGCCGTCTTGCTCTGCCACGGCAGTGGCTTCGGCCTCTTCCTCGGTCGGGGCACCAACCGCATCCTGAAAATTGGTGAAGAACTGATCGGCCATCTTCTTTGCGAAGCCGTCGATGATCCGGCTGCCAAGCTGCGCCAGCTTGCCGCCGACCTTTGCTTCCACGTCGTAGCTCAAAACGGTCTGATCGCCCTCGGCGGCCAGCGAGACATTTGCGCCGCCCTTGGCAAAGCCCGCAGCCCCGCCCTTGCCTTCGCCTTCCATTGTCAGGCTGTTCGGCGCCTGCATGTCCTTGAGCTCGACCGCGCCCTTGAAGGTCGCCTTCACCGGGCCGACCTTTTGCACGACAACCGCCTCGAACCCGTCCTCGGGCGAGCCGCTCATTTCCTGACAGCCCGGAACGCAGGCCTTCAGCACGTCTTTGTCGAGAAGCGCCGCCCAGACCGTGTCGATGGGGGCATTGATGGTGCGGCTATCGCTCATATGCATGGGAATCTGTCCTCTGTTTTGCTATCGGCACTGTAGCGTGCAGGTCTGGCTTGGGCCATGCCGAGAATGGCCGCGCCCCGCGCAAGACGCGCCGCGACAGCGGGCACCCTCCTCCGGTCCGACCTCGCGCTCAACGGGCATGACGCTGGACAGGCGGAGTTTTGCGCGTGATAAAGGTTTTAACCGATTGGACAAGAATCTTCATGGCCTCGCTTCTGCTTCTCAATGGCCCGAACCTAAACCTGCTTGGGACGCGCCAGCCCGATATTTATGGGCGTGACACGCTCGCCGATGTCGAACGCATGGCAACCGCGCATGCCGAGGCGCGCGGGCACACGCTCGCTTGCGCGCAATCGAACAGCGAGGGCGCGCTCGTCGATCACCTGCATGCCGCGCGTGGCACGCATGCGGGCGTCGTCTTCAATGCCGGGGCCTATACCCACACATCCATCGCGCTGCGCGACGCCATCGCGGGGATCGAACTGCCCGTGGTCGAGGTGCATCTGTCGAATGTTCATGCCCGGGAAAGCTTCCGGCACCACTCGATGCTGGCGCCGGTCGCGCTCGGGGTCGTCGCCGGGTTCGGGATCACCAGCTATATTCTGGGGCTCGACGCTTTGATCGCGCATCTGGAGGGCTCATGAGCAAGGCGGTTCAGACCTACCTGATGTTCCTGTCCAACTGTCAGTCGCTCGAAGAGCTTTGGGAGGGCCATACGGCGAAAATGGCCGAGTATGGCTTCGACCGGCTGATCTATGGTTTCACGCGCTACCGGACGGCAACCTCGCTCGGGGACCCTGAAGACTTCGTGATCCTGACCAATCATTCCAAGGAATACACCGATGTGTTCCTTGGCGAAGGCAAGTATTTCTATGGCCCGATGGTTCGCTGGGCGCTGGAACATGAAGGCGTGGGCAGTTGGAAAATGCTCCGCGACATGGTCTCGACCGGCACGATGACCGCCGATGAAAGGCGCATGTTCGAATTCAATCAGAAGATGGGCGTGACAGCAGGCTACACGATCTCGTTCAAGTCGATCTCGGCGCGCTCCAAGGGCGCCATCGCGCTCACCGCGCGGCGCGGCCTCAGTCAGGAGGATATCGACGCGGTCTGGGACGAGCATGGGCGCGACATCCACTTGATGAACAACATCGCGCATCTGAAAATTCTCACCCTGCCCTATTCCGCCCCGAACCGTGCGCTCACCAAGCGCCAGCGCGAGGCGCTCGAATGGGTCGGCGATGGCAAGACCACGCAGGACATCGCGCTGCTGATGGGGCTCACGCAAGCCACCGTGGAAAAGCATCTTCGGCTTGCGCGCGAGGCGCTCGCGGTGGAGACCACGGCGCAGGCCGTTCTGAAGGCCGCGTTGCAAAATCAGATGTTCGTGATGGATATCTGAACGGTGCAGTTCAGTTAAGGCTCTGAAAAAAAGCCAAAACCCGGATTGATTTCCCCAAGGTAAGGAATCCCATACTTTCCTGACCCTACGTAAAATCGCACTCTGGTCATGTTCCGTGAGTGGTGGCTTTGAGCCTTGGAACATTGGAGAGCCATCCCCTGTGATTGCAGGGCTCTGTCTCTTCTTCCGGTTTTCCGGGGCCGGTCTGGAGGGTGTATAGTCCATCTTGCAGGCCGGGCTTAACGTCCCTGTCTCATCCCCGTGGCAGGACGCTTTGAGCGGGGTCGCCGGTGGGCGGCCCCGCTTTTTTCGTGCGGCTTATGGATTTTCCAGCCCGGCCGTGCCGAATTCGAGCCATGCGCGATCCTCCGGCGACAGCATCCGGTCGAGCGCCGTGTCATAGGCCGTCACTTGCTCTTTAGGCAGCCGGCCCTCCCATTTGCCACTTGTCCCGCTTTCGAAAAACGCCCTGTCGGACTTGAAGAATCCCTGTCCGCCCGACGGGGCGAAGCGCGCGGCATTGGCTTTCATGTTGTCGAACGTGGCCGCGGCGATCAGCGCCTCCATGACGGGGTCCGGGTGCGAGACGCCGAGCAGATCGGCAACCCGGGCGAAGCACCCCGGCAAATCACGGATCATGTCGTCGTAGTGAAACAGCGTGACATTGGGACGATCCGCCCACGCCTTGGCCGCCGTGTAGTGCCGCACGATATGCGCCAGCGGCGTGGCATCCATGTCATGGCCTTCCGGGCCGCCATCAAGGAACCGGCGGAACATCGTCTCCTCGTCACCCTCCGGAAAGAACAACTCGAACGGGTTGAACGGCATATTCGCCACATGGCGGCGCATCGACAGATGGGCGTCGAGCGGGTGGCGGAACACACAAATATACTGTGCCTCAGGATGGTATGGCAGCCCGTCGAGCGGTGTGTGGCTTTTCAGCGACCGCCGGTGCGTCCAGCCATTGACGCGCGCCGCGACGTCGTCGATCTCGCGAATGCGCACGTCGATCCAAGGCTGTTTGACCGACAACTCGGTCTCCACCTCCGGATCGCCCGAGAGCAGCAGCGCCGTGATCGTCTGCATCCATGTGGTGCCGCATTTGGCCGGGGTGGCCACGATCACATCGTCGGAACGCAGGTCAATTCGGTCCCACCGGCGGTTATCCGTCAGCGGGCCCAGATAAAGTCGTCTTTCCGTCATGGCCCTCTCCCTTCGGCTGGCAGGAAAGCCTTGCACGGTCGGGAGCTGTTGCGAAAGGTCTATTCGCCGCCAAACTGTTCCCAGGCATCGAGGGCCTCTGCGGCATACATCAGCGACGGGCCGCCGCCCATATAGACCGCAACGCCCAGCATCTCCTCGAACTCGGCCCGCGTGGTACCGAGCCGGATCGCGGTCTTTGTATGAAACCCGATGCACCCATCGCAGCGCAGGGCGATCGCGATCCCCATCGCAATCAACTCCTTGGTCTTTTCATCGAGCGCGCCCGAGGCCGTTGCGCCAGCGGCCATCGCGGAAAACCCTTTCATGGTGTCGGGGATGCCTTTGCGCAAGCTGCCGACATGTTTGGAGATATTCTCGGTCAATGCAGGGTAGGATGTGAGGGACATGGCGGGCCTTTTCGATACGGTTGCTATGTGGGCCTAGCATGGGGAGCGGGCACGCCGGTTTGAGATGGATCAAACGGGACGCTACCGGGGCGGGTGTGCCTTTTGTCCGGCGCGCATGAAAAAAGGGCGCCCCGAGGGACGCCCTTGCAAGACTGGTCTGGGGAAGGTCTTAGCCTTGGGCCGCCTTCGCGACCTCTTCGGCGAAGTTCTCTTCTTTCTTCTCAATCCCCTCGCCCACTTCAAGGCGCACAAAGCCGGTGATCGTCGCGCCGGCTTCCTTGGCCGCGGCCTCGACGGTGAGGTCCGGGTTGACCACGAAGGACTGGTTCAGAAGCGTGCTTTCGGCGACGAATTTCTTCATCCGGCCGATGATCATCTTCTCGATCACCTGCTCGGGTTTGCCGGATTCGCGGGCGATGTCCATCTGCACGGCCTTTTCCTTCTCGACCACGGACGGGTCGAGATCATCCTCGCCGAGCGCAGCCGGGTTCACCGCGGCGATGTGCATCGCGACCTGCTTGCCGAACGCCTCGTCACCGCCCGTCATGGCCACGATCACACCGATCTTGCCCATACCGCCGGTGGCCGCGTTGTGAACATAGGACACCACGGTATCACCCGAGAGTTTCGACATGCGGCGGAGCGTCATGTTCTCGCCAATGGTCGCGATCTTGTCGGTGATCGTATCGGCCACGGTCTTGCCGCCCATATCGGCAGCGGCCAGCGCCTCGACATCATCCACGGTCAGCGCCGCATCCGCGATCTTGCCAACCATCTCCTGGAATTCGGCGTTCTTGGCCACGAAGTCGGTCTCCGCGTTCACCTCAACGGCGACCCCCGTGCCCCCGTCCACGACGACGGCCACAAGGCCCTCGGCGGCGGTGCGGCCGGATTTCTTCGCGGCTTTCGCCAGACCCTTGGTGCGCAGCCAGTCCACGGCGGCGTCCATGTCACCGTCGTTTTCCGTCAGCGCCTTCTTGGCGTCCATCATGCCTGCGCCTGTGCTGTCGCGCAGTTCTTTAACCATTGCTGCTGTGATTGCCATCTCTTGGCTCTCCTCAAATGGAACGTGATCGGGACAGGCTCTAGCCTGCCCCTCGTATCAGTTTGATGACGGTGCCGGGCTTATGCCTCGGCGGGTGTCTCTGCGGCTGCCTCTTCGACAACGGCGTCCTCGGCGGGCACATCTTCCATCGCGCCCAGATCAACGCCAGCGGCACCCATTTGTGCGGTCATACCGTCAAGCGCGGCGCGGGAGGCCAGATCGCAGTAGAGCGAGATCGCGCGGGAGGCGTCGTCATTGCCCGGGATCGGGTAGTCGATTCCGTCGGGCGAGCAATTGGTGTCGACCACGGCCACGATCGGGATCCCGAGCTTTTGGGCTTCGGCCACGGCCAGAGCTTCTTTTTTCACGTCGATGATGAACAGAAGGTCTGGACGGCCGCCCATTTCAGCGATCCCGCCGAGCGAAGCTTGCAGTTTGTACTGGTCACGCTCCATGCCGAGGCGCTCTTTCTTGGTGAGGCCCTCAAAGCCATTCGCGGCCTGCTCATCAATGTTCTTGAGACGCTGGATCGACTGGGAGACGGTCTGCCAGTTGGTCAGTGTGCCACCGAGCCAGCGGTGGTTCATATAATACTGTGCGCATTTCTCGGCGGCATCGGCGATCGGGCCAGAGGCCTGACGCTTGGTGCCGACGAACAGCACGCGGCCATTCTTTGCGACGGTATCGCGGATCACTTGCAGCGCCTGATCAAGCATCGGGACCGTCTGGGTGAGGTCCATGATGTGGATGCCGTTGCGATCACCATAGATATACTGCCCCATTTTCGGGTTCCAGCGTTGGGTCTGGTGGCCAAAGTGGACGCCGGCTTCGAGCAGCTGGCGCATGGTAAACTCAGGGAGAGCCATGTTTCTTTTTCCTTTCCGGTTTCAAGCCTATGGCGGGGTGTCTCAGCCCATCTTCGGGCCAACCGGCGGACGCGTGCAGGATGTCTCCCCGCAACGGCCCAACCCCACCAGCGGAGTTCGTGGGCGCGCGTATAGAGGCGGCGTCAGGCTATTGCAAGCCCGAAACGAGCCCCGCCCGCACCTGCGCCTCCGCTGCCGCAGCAAGGTGCTTGCGGTCGGGGAAGGCCGAGATCGGCAGCGGTCGGTGATAGATCACTTCAACCGCGCCTTGTCTGCGGGCGGCCAGCGTGTGCAGCAAATGCGGCCCGAAGCCGGTCTCGCCCCACCAGCCGTAAAAGCGCGCCGGTTCGCCACAGGGCGCGCGGTAGATTACCGTCACCGGCTGGATGCGCAATTCGTCCTTCAAGTGATCATTTAAGAACGGCTCGAAAAGCGTTGTTTTGAAGGGTAAAACACGCAACCCATCAGTGCTGGTTCCTTCCGGGAAAAAGACCAGTCGGTGCCCGGCATGGAGGCGATCTTCAAGAAGCTTTGCCTGCGCACGCGCCTGTTTGCGATTTCGCTCGATGAACACCGTCCCAGTCGCCCGCGCGAGCCATCCGATGCCGGGCCAGCCTGAAACCTCAGCCTTGGAGACGAAATAGACCGGCACGGCGGCATTCAGGGTGAAAATATCCAGCCAAGAGGCATGATTGGCCACCATCGCGCCAGCGCCGCGCAGGGCCGCGCCATGGCGCGTGTAGCGCAGGCCCATGATCCGCAGCGCGCCGCGACACACCGCGACCGTGATATGCGGGGTCACCGGGCGATGCAGACCAAAGAGCGGGCGCTCGATCAGACGGAGCACAAGCAGCACTGCGAGCCCACCGAAGACCAGCGTGGCCAGCGGCACGGCCCGCAACAGCGCCCGCGTCCAGCCCGCGAGCCCGGGCGCGCGAAACTCCGGCTCGGGCACCTCGTTCCATGTGGTGCTCATCGGATGCCCGCCTTGAACCGCGCAGCATGGCGGGCATTGAGCCGCGCCGTGTCCATGATCATGCAAACGTCTACGCAGTTGAAATCATGGTCGATATAGGCCCCCTCCCCGACCATGCCACCAAGCCGCAGGTAGGATTTGATCAGGCTCGGCATCGCGATCATCGCCGCCCGGCGGTCGAGTTCCGCCTCGGCGATCAGGTCCATGCGTTGGAAGGGCGCGGCACGGGGGCGCAAATGAGCCGGCGCGAGGTGGCGGTGATGCAGCAGGCTGAGCGCCTGCGCATGGACCTGCAGGTCCGTGCCCTTGAGGCTCGCCACGCCGAAAAGCACCTCCGCGCCGGTCGCGGCCACATAGCGCGCAAGGCCGGTCCAGAGATGGAACATGGCCGTGCCGGAACGGTAGTCGGCGCGCACACAGGACCGACCCATTTCCAGAAGGCGCCGCCCGGAGGCCAGAAGCGGCGCCAGATCGTATTCGGAGGCGGAGTAAAAGCCGGGCCCGGTTTCGGCCCGGTCGTCCGGCAGCACTCGATACACGCCGACAGGCGCACTCGTGGCGGTCTCGCGCAGGATCAGGTGGTCGGAGACAGCATCGAAGACATCGGTTTCGAGGCGGGCCGCATGATCCACCCCCGGCCCGTCGCCGCCAAGCTCGCGGACGAAGACCTCGTAGCGCAGCGCCTGCGCGTCACGCAGTTCGGCCGCGCTGCGGGCAAGTGACAAGGACAGCCCGTCCGTCTCGAAGGCGATGTCGAAGGCAATATCATGTGCGGGCATAGGCGCGTGACCGGTCCGTGCGGGTTGCGCCTGATTAGCGATGCGTCCGCCGGATGGCAATGCGGCCGCGGGCGCGGGGCAAAATTGCTGCGGTTCGAATATTTTTTTCGCCAACTCGTCAAAACCGCCGCGGCGTTAACCTTTCCTAAATGATGTTCAGGAATCAAAGATAGGAATAAGGGCGACACGGGTGCCATCCAGCACCACCTTGCCCTCATCGGGAAAGTTCACCGTCACCTTCCCGTTGATATTCGATTGCACCTGCCCGAGCCCCCATTCGGGAAAATCAGGATGCTGAACGCGCATACCCGGCGCAAGAAGGGAAGTCAGATCGTTCATGTGCGGTCTCCAGGGAGTAAATGGTGCAATGCAGACACGACCCGACATCGCAGCCTTGATCGGCAGCCGTATATGCCATGATCTAATCTCGCCCATCGGCGCAATCAACAACGGGTTGGAACTTCTGGAAATGGCCGGCGGCACAGAAGGGCCGGAACTGGGATTGATCAGCGACAGCGTGAACAACGCAAGCGCGCGTATCCGCTTTTTCCGCCTCGCCTTCGGCGCTGCCTCCAGCGCGGAGGTTTCGGTGCAGGACGTGCGCAGCGTGCTCTACGACATAACCGACGGCACCCGTCTTTCTGTCCGCTGGGACAAGGACACCCCGACCCCGCGCGCCGATGTGCGCCTCGCCCTGCTCGCCGAGCAATGCCTCGAAAGTGCGATGCCCTTCGGCGGGCAGATCACAATCGGACAAGAGCCCGGCGGGCCGTGGTGCATCAGCGGCACGGCAGACAGGCTCAAGATCGACACGCCCCTCTGGACAATTCTCGCCGACGGTCAGATCCCGGCCGATCTGACCGCCACCCATGTGCATTTCGCGCTTCTCACCCTGCATTGCCGCGACATGCAGCGTGCCATTCAGACCACGCTTGGCGAGACGCAGATTGAAATTCGGTTCTGAAGGCCGCGTCAGGTGCGAACCGTCCCGTCGCCGGTCACGAGGTATTTGAACGAGGTCAATTGCGCCGCACCCACCGGGCCGCGCGCATGCATCTTGCCCGTCGCGATGCCGATCTCCGCACCCATGCCGAACTCGCCACCATCGGCGAATTGGGTCGAGGCATTGTGCATCAGGATCGCGCTGTCGAGCCGTTCGAAGAACCGCGCCGCGCTGTCTGCGTGCTCAGTGAGGATGCAATCGGTGTGATCGGAGCCATAGCGCCGGATATGGGCAATCGCGGCGCCCAGATCGGGCACCACTTTGGCGGCGATATCCATGTCGAGATATTCGCGGCCCCAATCGTTGTCCGTCGCCGGGATCACACCATCGATTTGTTGCAGTAATGCATCGCCATGCACGCGCACCCCGGCCTCGATCAGGGCCCGGATAATCCCCTGCCCCACGGTCGGCACCGCGGCCTGATGGATCAGCAGACATTCTGCGGCACCGCAAATCCCGGTGCGCCGGGTCTTGGCGTTAAGCACGATTTGCAGCGATTTGACCGGGTCGGCGCTCTCATCGACGAAAATATGCACGATCCCCTCGAGATGGGCGAATACCGGCACGCGGGCCTCGCGCTGCACCAGTCCCACCAGACCCTTGCCGCCGCGCGGCACGATCACGTCGATCGTACCCGTCATGGTGAGCATTTCGGAGACCGCTGCCCGGTCGCGGGTCGGCACAAGCTGGATCGCCGACTCGGGCAGACCCGCATCGCGCACCCCCTGCACCATCGCCGCATGGATCGCGGACGACGAATGAAAGCTCTCGGAACCGCCGCGCAGGATCACCGCATTGCCTGCCTTGAGACACAGCGCGCCCGCATCGGCGGTCACGTTAGGGCGGCTTTCATAGATCACCCCCACCACACCGAGCGGGGTGCGCACGCGTTTGATATGCAGCCCCGAAGGCTGGTCCCATTCGGCCAGCACCTCGCCCACCGGATCGGGCTGCCCCGCCACCGCGCGCAGCCCGTCCACCATGCCCTGAATCCGCGCCTCATCGAGCATCAGCCGGTCCATCATCGCCGGGCTCAGCCCCTTGTCGCGCCCATAGTCGAGATCCTTGGCATTGGCCGCAATGATCTCTGCGCGGGACGCCCAGACATGCTCTGCCGCAGCGATCAGCGCCGCCCGCTTGCTCTCCGCAGAGGCAAAGGCCAACTCCGCCGCCGCCGCCTTCGCAGCCTGCCCGATCTCTGTCATGACAGCGGGAATATCCGTGATGTCTTTCATGGCAAACGCCCCCGGTTGTGCGTGGTTCGGCAGGTGTACAGAACCGCGCCGCCTCGCTCAATGCTCTTTTGAGACGCGCGGCGCCTCAGAGCGCCATGTCGTCGCGATGGACAAGCGCGGCGCGCCCCGGATAGCCGAGGATCGCTTCGATTTCCGACGAATGGTGCCCGGCGATCCGGGCCGCCTCATCCGCCGTGTAGCGCGCGAGGCCAAGGCCGATTTGGTGCCCGTCCGGTGCCAGAAGCGCGACCGGATCACCGCGTCCGAAGGCGCCGGAGACCTGCTTGACCCCCGCAGGCAGCAGGCTGTTGCCTTGCGTCAGTGCCCGAGCGGCCCCAGCATCGAGATGAACCTGCCCGCGCGGTTTCATTGCGCCAATCCAGCGCTTGCGGGCCGCATGTGGATCAAGCGTGGCCGTGAACCACGTGGCCGGTGCACCGCGCTCCAGAGCGTCCAGCGGGCGCAGAGTGCTGCCTTCGGTGATCGCCATCGCACAGCCCGCCGCCGTCGCGGTTTTAGCCGCCATCAGTTTGGTTTTCATGCCGCCCTTGCTCAGACCCGAGCCGGCATCTCCCGCCATCGCCTCGATCTCCGCCGTAATCTGGTCGATCACATCAAAGCGGATTGCATCGGGGGCCTGCTGCGGATTGGCCGAATAAAACCCGTCCACATCGGAGAGCAGCACGAGCACATCGGCGCCAACCGTCGCGGCGACCTGCGCGGCGAGGCGGTCATTGTCGCCGAAACGGATTTCGTCCGTCGCAACCGTGTCATTCTCGTTGACGATCGGGACCACGCCAAGCGAAAGCAATGTCTCCAGCGTGGCGCGGGAGTTCAGGTAGCGGCGGCGGTCTGTGCTGTCTTCCAGCGTCACAAGCACCTGCGCCGTGGTCAAACCGTGCGGTGCCAACGCCTCCTCATAGGCGCGCGCAAGGCGGATCTGACCCACCGCCGCGGCCGCCTGCGATTGCTCGAGCGGCAGGGTCCGCGCTGGCAGGCCCAGAACGCCGCGTCCCAGCGCAATCGAGCCGGACGAGACAAGGATCACGTCCTGCCCCCGGGCTTTGAGCGCGGTCACATCCTGCGCCAATCCATGCAGCCAATCGGTCCGCAGAGCGCCGCTGGACTTGTCCACCAGCAGGGCCGAGCCAATCTTGATCACGATGCGTTTGGCCGCGGTCAGGGTCGCCATGGCGCGTCCTCCGCTTCGGCCTCCTCTTCAGCCGGCCCGTCGATCACCTTGAGCAACGCGCGCAGAACCTCCGTCACGCCGGCCCCCGACACGCCCGACATGGTCAGCACCGGACCGCCGCAGGCCTCCGCGAGGATCTCGGCCTGCATCTGGGTCAACTCGTGCCCGAGCGCGTCGATCTTGTTCAGCACCGTGATCCGGGGTTTGTCCGCAAGCGGGCCGCCGTAGGCTTCGAGTTCTTGAATGATCGTGCGGTAATCCTCATCCGGCGTGTCGGACGTGCCATCCACCAGATGCAAGAGCACCGAGCAGCGCTCCACATGCCCCAGAAAGCGGTCGCCGATGCCTTTGCCCTCATGCGCCCCCGCGATCAGGCCGGGAATGTCGGCCACCACGAATTCGCGGTTGTCGACGCCGACGACTCCCAGATTGGGATGCAGCGTCGTGAAGGGGTAATCGGCAATCTTCGGGCGGGCATTGGAGGTCGCGGCTAGGAAGGTTGACTTGCCCGCGTTGGGCAGGCCGAGGAGGCCGACATCGGCGATCAGCTTGAGGCGCAGCCAAAGCGTGCGCTCGACGCCGTCTTGGCCGGGGTTGGCGCGGCGCGGTGCCTGGTTGGTGGCCGATTTGAAATGCAGGTTGCCCCAACCGCCATTCCCGCCCCTGGCCAGTTCGACCCGCTGGCCGACTTCGGTCAGGTCCGCGATCACCGTTTCCTGATCCTCGCCGAGGATTTCCGTGCCCACCGGCACCCTCAGAACGATGTCCTCGCCATCCTTGCCAGTGCGTTGACGGCCCATACCCGGACGGCCGTTCTCGGCAAAGAAATGTTGTTGGTAGCGAAAATCGATCAGCGTGTTCAACCCGTCCACCACCTCGGCATAGACCGAGCCGCCGCCACCGCCATCGCCCCCATCCGGCCCACCGAATTCGATATATTTCTCGCGGCGGAACGAGATACAGCCATTCCCGCCGCTGCCGGAGCGGATGTAGACTTTGGCGAGGTCGAGGAATTTCATGCGCGTGGCTTTCCTTGGGTGGCTGCGGCCTAGCCCATTCGCGCGCCGCGCTCAAGACGCAGCGCGCGAGCCTCGCGGCGGTCTGACCGTTAGCTGAGTTTCTTATGATACGTCCAGGTGGGCACGGTCGTGTCGCGTGCGAGGCTGAAGCTCTCGGCATCTCCGAGATAGGCAAAACCACAATTCGTCAAGACCTTAGCCGAGGCCGGGTTGTCCTGAAACACCGACGCGAACATCGTGTCATTGCCGAGTGGGTTCGCGGCCACCAGCGCCTGCACCGCGTCGCGCGCAAGACCGGTATTCCAAAAGGCCGGTGCGACCCAATACGCGATCTCCGACTGGTTACGATCCATGCGCTCCAGCGAGATCAGCCCCATGAACTCGCCCCCACCGGATTTCGTCGCATCCATCGCCCAGACCTCCTCGGTCCGCGCCTCCGCATTGGCCCGCGCGATCAGGTCCTCGACCAGCCCCGGCGGGATCGGATGCGGGATCGACGTGGTCATCCGCGCCACGCGCGCATCGCCGCCATAAAGCTCGATCAATCCCTTGTCGGAGCGGCGCAGCGGGCGCAACTCGAACCGGGCCGTTTCGATCACCGCCTGCGCGCGGATCGTGTCATGGATCATGGGTCTAT
Organism: uncultured Aliishimia sp.; assembly: GCA_965656085.1. Classification (GTDB taxonomy): domain Bacteria; phylum Pseudomonadota; class Alphaproteobacteria; order Rhodobacterales; family Rhodobacteraceae; genus Aliishimia. Next base: position 102,776 of record CBFHJA010000007.1, read on the forward strand.
TCCTCCTCCGAATAAGACCACGAGAACCGACAGCGCCGTCAGCGCCGCCAGTCCCCGCATCAGGTAGGGTTCGATTTGCGTGCCTGCAACCAGACCGGCAATGCGATCCCCGGAATAGGTCCAGACAGGATGCAGGACGATCTGGCAGGCCAAAAGTACCGCAGCAATGGTTGCAGTGGCGTAAAGCGCGGGCGTGCCGGGGGGCACGAAATTAGTAAAGCCGGCTATGATCAGGCCCCACGCCTTGGGGTTCAGCGGATGCACGATCAACCCTGCAAGAAAGCCCGGCGCCCCCTCGGCACTGCGCTCTCCCGGCAGTTGCAGATTGGCGACCTTCCATGCCAGCCACAGAACATACGTCGCTGAGGCATATTTCAGCCCTTCGAAGAACAGCGGCGCGCGGGTCGCAAGTTGCATCAGGCCAAAGCCGATTGGCCAAATGATCAGTTGCTTGCCGAGCGCAACCCCGGCCACGAAGGGCAGCGCCGCGCGGAACCCGAAGCGTGCACCGGTTGCCAGCAAGGCCATATTCGCCGGACCCGGCGTGCCGATCTGGCTCGCGGCAAACACCGCCAGAGGCAGCAGCGCGACGCTCATTCGAGGTCTTCCTCCAACAGGCCCATGATCACATCATCATGCCATTCCAAACCGATCAGCGCAGATTGCCGCTCACGCCCCTCCTGCACGAAGCCAATCTTCTCATAGGCCGCGATCGCACGTGTGTTGAAGGCGAGAACCCGGCAGGACAGGCGGTGAAGGCCGAGCGCGCCGAAGGCGTGGCGCGCGAGCACCCGCATCGCTTCGGTGCCGTAGCCATGGCTGAGATGAGCTTTGGACAGAATGCCAATCGCGATATTGGCACGTTTGTCAGCGTGGTTCACCGAATGCAGGCGCACCCCGCCGATCATCTCGCCTTCGGCTTCAATCACCCAAGCCAGCGGGTCGTTCAGGTAGCTGTCCACCCAAGCCTGCGCCGCCGCATCTGTTATCGGACGGGTTTGCGCCGGGTTCCCCCCGAACATGGCTTCGATCTCTGGCGAATTGCCCAAGGCAAAGCGCGCGGCGACATCCGTGGCTAAGGGCGCACGCAGGATGATCCGGTCCCCGGTGAGGGTTGGTTTGTCACGCATGCATGGCCCTCCTTGACGCCGTTTAGCCCGGCCAGCCGTTCCCGCTGCGGGATTGGCTGGAAAAGAAAAAGGGACCGGCTGTTTCGGCCGATCCCTTTGGTGTGTTTTCCGGTTTGGGTCTCGGCTTACTCAGCGGCCTCCGCGACCGGGAGAACCGAAATGAACGTGCGGTTTTTAAGTCCCTTGTGGAACTTCACGGCGCCCTCGACAGTCGCAAAGATTGTGTGATCTTTGCCCATGCCAACGCCCGCGCCCGGCCAAAACTTGGTGCCGCGCTGACGCACGATGATGTTGCCGGGGATGGCGGCCTGACCGCCATAGAGTTTCACGCCAAGACGGCGACCCGCGCTATCGCGGCCGTTCCGGGATGAACCACCTGCTTTTTTATGTGCCATGGGTGTCTCTCCTTAGCCTTGTGCTTTTTCTTGAGCCTGTGCGATCCAGCCTTCACGCTCGATCCGGCCCTTGAAGCTCAGTTTCTCGTCCATATCAGCCACGTCCTCGGGGGTCCATGCTGCGATTTGCGCAAAGCTCGTCACGCCAGCGGCGTGCAGCTTCTTCTCAAGCGCCGGACCTACGCCGGACAACTCTTTGAGATCGTCTGCGCCGGAAGCCGGGGCCGCTGCGGGCGCCGCCTCTGCCTTGGCTTCGGCTTTCTTGGCCTTTTTCGGCGCCGGAGCCGCTGCGGCGGCCACGGTTGCACCTGCCGCGCCAACAGCAGCCTTGACGCCCGTCGCATCCGCGCCAGAGGCCAGAATGTCCGTCACACGCACAAGCGTCAGGTTCTGGCGGTGACCCTTGGTCCGCTTGGAGGAGTGCTTCCGGCGGCGTTTAACGAAGTTGATGACCTTGTCACCCTTGATCTGATCGACCACTTCGGCCTGCACCGCAGCGCCCGCCACGAAGGGCGCGCCCACGGTGACCGCGTCGCCGCCCAGCATCAGAATATCGTTGAATTGCACGGTTTCACCCGCGTCTGCGGCCAGCTTTTCCACCCGGAGCGTATCGCCGGAGGAAACCTTGTATTGCTTGCCGCCTGTCTTCATGACTGCGAACATCGCGTCTTTCCTTACATGTTCCGCGTCCCTCGGGTCCCCTTTCGGGCGTTCGCGACCGTGTTGGCCACCCTCGAACAGCGCGCTTACTTGCGTCATTAGAGATAGCCCGTTCAGGCCAGAGCCCGCCGGGTGCGTGGCTCGTACGGCGCGCGCGGGATCAAGTCAAGAGGTTTTCACCCCGCGGCGGCGCATCGCGGCAAAGCCGGAAAGACCGAAGACCAACCCCCAGACCGACGCCGGTAGCGGAACCGGGTTAAGGTTACTTTGCTGGTTGAAGACCCAGTTGAAACCATCGTTGAAGTAGATGTTGCTGGACGTAATGACGACGTCCTGATCGCCGGATCCGGGGATGAATCCGCCAGAGGACTGAGAAACGGCAAATCCCGTTTGGGAATTGTCAAAATCGACGAGGATATCTGCCGCGTCGGTCTCTCCGACGAACAGGATATCGAGCGAATAGTCGTCCGCAGTTCCGGCAATGCTGTCCAGCCCGCTTTGAGCATAGAGCATTCCCGCGACATCCTGCGCGGCGAGCGTGCGTTGAATCTCGCCAAAATAGGTCCCCTGCACCATCACAGCCTCGGTGTTCCCATAGTCTAGCAACGCGGCGACTTCGCGCGTGGCAATGTTGGGAAAGAGGTCGCCACCCGGCAGATCAGCGAGATCGCGCGAATAGGTCGTGCTGTCCACGGTACCAAGACTGGTCTCGAACGGATCATTGGCGGCGTTGAAGTATATCAGGTTCTGATCGTCTCCGCGCACATCATCCGCCGAGCCATAAACACCGTCGGTGCCTGGGTCCACATTGAAAATATCGTCCGCCCCATTCGCCGTCTTCGCAGCGCGGTTACGCGGGGCGCCCAACGCGCTTTCGCTGGCGAGGTTGTAGTGTGCCAGACCGAGCGAGTGGCCAAGCTCGTGCAGAAATACGGATTCGAAGTCCATCTCATTTCCAGCAAGCTGCCCAAAGCTCAAATTTTCCACCGTTGGCACCAGCGCGTTGAACGTGTTAACGGCGTTTTGAACAGAGATCGCCATGTCGGTGGCAAAGGCCGATGTCTCGTCGATCCCGACGGTTACGGTGACAGTCCCGCCGGTGCCGTCATAGCCCGAGGCATGGGTGACAAGGTCGAGACCAGACGCTTCATTGGCGAATATGTAGCTCGTGGCATGTCCCGGCGATCCGCCGGTCAGAAAAAGCCCCGTCAAAAGGGCTGTAGTGGCTATCCGTGACCCGATCATCTGGTAGCGCTCCTGCTCTATGCCCCTAAAGGCTGATTTTGCCACCTTCGTCACCCATAGCTTACGCGCAGTCAAGTCACACCTGCAATGCATGCGTGTGCGCTTCGTCTGTCAAAGTTCTTCACTGCCCATATGCAACGCAAGCGTGCGGGCCGTGGCGTAGGACAGCCCGTCATACATCTGGTTAAACGCGTCGAACATTGCGGCATTCAGCGCGCGGCCCGGCCCGGTCTTCCAGAACGTGATGTAATCCTCGATCTCCTCTTCGGAGAGCGGTTTCAGCGCGAGCAACAGATAGGCCCCCAGCCATGTCTCGGTCTCCGCGCGGATTTCCGGCTCTTGTGCCCAGACATTCCGGAGCAGTTCCGCTTGTGAGATGTCTAGGCCACCCCCGTCGACCAGGCCTTGCATGAAACGCATGTTGGAATTCAGCGCCCCTGTGACATTGCGGTCTACGAGATCGGACAGCTCGATCACCTCGGCTATGCGCGAAACCAGCCACGGGTTTTGCTCCGGCGCGCGGGTCCACGCGTCCATTGCCGCCTCCTCGACCGCCTCGTCAGACATGGCCCGGCGGGCGGCCAGTTCCAGATCGGCCACTTTCTGGCCGGTTTCGCTGCCGACGAACAGCAGCACGAGATCGATCTCGGCATCGCTGAGGCTCTCGCGCATAACCCGGCGGACAGTCTCGCGCATGCGCCCGAGGTCATAGGCGCGGCGGATTTGCTCTGTCATCACCGTGTCGGGCGCGCGGCCGAGAAAATCTTCCGCCAAAAGCGGAAATTCCCGCAAGCCCTCGCTGCGGGTGATCTCCACATAGGCAGGCAGGTTCAGCAGCTCCATGAGTTGCGACATCCGAGCCTCGGCCTGCACCGCGAGCGGCGCAACAGTGAGACCGATCGAGAGGATGAGCGCGCGGATCATAGGTCAGTGCTCTGTTGCAGCCCTGCCATGGCATCGGCCAGGGCCTCGAAGCGGTTCGCCATCACCTCGTATTGCACGGCGTTCATCAGGGCGTAGACCTTTTTCATCTGCGGGTGCTCCAGTACGTCGGCATACGCGGCGATCTCCTCATCGGAGAAGGCCTGGTAGGTATAGGCCGCGCTCGACAGCGCGGCGCGCTGGATCGATAGGCGCAGTTCGTCCTCCTGGTAAGCCAGAAGTGCGCGCAGATCGTCGCCATCCATGCGCAGTTCGACCACGCCGGCTGAGGCTGCCGCCATCAGGAAGCGGAACTGGATTTCCTGGATCGCACGCACCGCCGAGTCGGTGCTGTCCACCGCGCGCACCATGCGTTGCAGATCACCAAGCCGGTTCGACCCAAGCCGCACCAACCCGCTCACGATCATCTCTCCAGCCTCGGACTTGCCGTCCTCGTCCGAGATCATGTGCGCGCGGTTCTCGGCCTCGACAATGCGTTGCCCGAATTTTGAGGCGTAAAAACCCGCCGCGTGATCGAGAAGTGGCTCGGTCAATGTTTGGGACAGCATATCGAGCGCCAATCCGTGCATGACATCGGTGTCGAAGACCTCACCGGTCACGCGTGTCCATTCCGAGCCGAAATCCTCGGCGTCGATGCCGAGCATGATGGGAGCGGATTCCGCGCTGAGCCGGATCGACTCGAGCGCGACATCGAAGCCTGTGACGTCCAGAAACCGCTCGATCTTGCCGTGCCCGGCGGAAGCGGTAACGGAGGCCGTGGCAGCCAGGCTCGCGCAAAGAGCGAACAGGAAGGTGAGAGCGGTGTGTCGGATGCGGTACATATCGTGCTCGTGGTTGGTGTTTGGGCATCGTGCCGTCTATTTCAACCTAGACGCCATGCTTTCGGACGCAAGTGAAGGGTTAACAAATGGTTACTTCCGGGCTGTCCGGATTTAAGGTTGCACGGTGCGGAAAACCTCTCTATGGACACGCCGATCCCCGCGGAGAGGTGCCGGAGTGGTCGAACGGGGCGGTCTCGAAAACCGTTGTGGGTGCAAGCCCACCCAGGGTTCGAATCCCTGTCTCTCCGCCAGTATCCCGATCAGGATCCGCTTCATTTCTTATCCAGAGGCGGGCATGACAAGTGTCGTGCTCCGCGTCTTCAAGCCACGCGCAAAAGACCGGCCCTTGCCAAAACCGCCGCTCTAACGCCCGCGTTGGCTGCGCCAGCCAAACAGGTTCAGAACGGCAAACACCAGCGCCGCCACGCAGACGATCGAGGGACCCGCTGGTGTGTCGAACACATACGCCCCGCGCAACCCCGCCAGCGCCGAGAGCGCGCCAATCCCCGCTGCGATCACGGCCATGGCCTCGGGCGTGCGGGCCAGACCCCGCGCGGCCGCGGCCGGTATGATCAGCAACGCGGCAATCAGCAGCACGCCCACCACCTTGATCGCCACCGCCACAGTAATCGCCAGCGACACGGTCAGGATCAACTGCTCACGCTTTGGATCAAGACCGCTCGCATAGGCCAGTTCCTCATTGAGCGTCGCTGTGAGCAGCGCCGACCAGCGCCAGACCAGAAGCGCCACCACCAGCGCCGCGCCGCCCCAGATCACCAACAAATCGCTGCGCGACACAGCGAGAATATCGCCGAAGAGATACGCCATGAGATCAATCCGGATGCCCGACAGGAAGGACACCGCCACCAGCCCGAACGCCAGCGCCGAATGGGCCAGAACGCCCAGCAGCGTGTCCATCGCGTAGCCGCGCCCGCCCAGAAAGCTCACTGTGAGGGCCATCAGCAAAGCCACGCCCATTGCACCGGTAAAGATCGACATCTCCAGCGCAAGCGACAGCGCCACGCCGAGGATCGCCGCATGGGCGGTCGCATCACCGAAATAGGCCATCCGGCGCCAAACCACGAAACAGCCCAGCGGCGCGGCGGCGAAAGCCACACCGATGCCCGCGAGGGTGGCGCGGGTCATGAAATCGTCCAGCATTGAGTCCAGCATCATTCGGCTGCCTCATGGCTGCGCCTGTCGTCATGGTCGTGATCGTGCCCATGGTCGTGCTCATGGCGGTACAGCGCCAAGGCGCCGCCGGTCCCGGTCCCGAACAGCGCTCGGTATTCCGGTGCGGACGCCACCACGGCGGGGGTCCCTTCGCAGCAGACATGGCCATTGAGACAAATCACCCGGTCAGAGGCACTCATCACGACATGCAACTCGTGGCTGATCATCAGCACCGCGCATCCGGTCTCGCGGCGCACCTCTTCGATCTGCCGATAGAAGGCCGCCGATCCACGTTGGTCGAGCCCCTGCGTAGCCTCGTCCAGCAAAAGAACGTCGGGCTCGTTGATCAGGGCCCGGGCAAGCAAAACGCGCTGAAACTGCCCCCCGGAAAGCTGCGACATCTGACGTTTGAGCAGGTCCGGCACACCGGCCCGCTCCAAGGCGGTCCGGCAGGCAGCCTTCGACACCTTTTGCGCCAGACGCAAGAACCGCTCCACGGTGATCGGCAACGTGGGGTCGATATGCAGTTTCTGCGGCACATAGCCGATCTTCACGCCGGGCGTCAGGATGATCCGGCCACTTTTCGGTTTGATGGCCCCGATGATCGCGCGCAAAAGGCTGGTTTTGCCTGATCCGTTGGGGCCGACGATGGTGACGATTTCGCCGGGCTCCAGTTCGAGCGTGACGTCGCGCAGAACGGTATGTGCGCCATAGGCGAGGCTGATCGTTTCGACTGAAATCAAACTCATCAGGGGGTCTCTTCCGCGCAGGACGGACACACGCCTTCGGCTTCCACCACGGTCTTTTCGATCCGGAACCCCGTCGCCCGTGCTGCCACGCCAAGGGCGCCTTTGGCAGGCGGTGATTGCGCTTCGGCAACCGCATCGCACAGGCGGCAGATCATGAACGCCGGCGCGTGGGCTTGACCGGGATGGGCGCAGGCCACGAAGGCATTGAGCCGCTCGATCTTGTGGACAAAGCCGTGCGCGACCAGAAAATCGAGCGCACGATAGGCCACGGGCGGTTGCGAGCCAAAGCCGGCGTCACGGAGCAGGTCCAGAATGGCATAGGCGCCGAGCGCGCGATGCTCGGCCAGCAGGAGTTCGAGCACCTTGCGTCGCACCGGCGTGAGTCGCAGCCCTTCGGCAGCGCAGCGCGCCTCCGCTTCGGCCAGTCCCTGCGCGACGCAGGCCTTGTGGTCGTGCTGCTCGAAGCCGATGGGGTGCGGGTTTTCGGCAGACATGCGAATGCCCCCTCTTGTTTTGTTACTTTGTATCATTTATGCGATTGGCAACGTTATAAAATCACATGAGGAAATCAATGTCCAGAAAGCTCGTCTCTCTTTCTCTGCTCGCATCTTTCATGGGCGTCCCCGGTTTCGCGGACGCCCCAAAGGTAGCCGTGGACATCGCGCCCGTGCACTCTCTCGTGGCTCGGGTCATGGACGGGGTCGGAACGCCGGGCCTGATCCTGCCTCCGGGGGCGTCGCCGCATGCCTACAGCCTGCGCCCGTCGGAAGCCGCGATGTTGCAAGAGGCAGATCTCGTGATCTGGGTCGGTGCGGATCTCGCGCCGTGGCTGGAAAGTGCCATGGACACGCTCGCGGGCGATGCGCGCACCGTGGCATTGATGGACGCGGAGGTGACGACCCTGCTCGATAGCCGCTCGGGTGCGCTCTTCGAGACGCATAGTCATGCACATGACGATGACGATCATGCCGAGCACGAAGGCCACGCGCATGACGAAGACCATGACCATGCGCATGATGCGGCGGCCGAATCAGACCATGATCATGAGGGGCACGATCACGAAGACCATGGGCATGACGGCCACGCAGATGATGCAAAGGCGCATGACGATCACGCCCACGACGATCACGGGCACGCACATGGCGCGCATGACCCGCATACCTGGCTCGCGCCCTCCAATGCCGCAGCGTGGCTCAACGTGATCGCCGCCGAACTCTCGGCCGCTGATCCGGACAATGCCGGCACCTATTTCTCCAACGCTGCTGCCGCGCGGGACGAAATCAACGCGTTGGTCAGTGAGGTCAACGGTTTGCTCGCGCCTGTGCGGGGAACTTCCTATGTCGTTTTCCATGATGCCTATCAGTATTTCGAGGCCGATTTCGACATTCCGTCGGCTGGGGCCATCTCCCTGAGCGACGCCACCGACCCAAGCCCGGCGCGGGTGGCGGAAATCCGGGACCGTGTGCGGGCCGAAAGCATCGCATGCGTTCTGGCCGAGCCGCAATTCAATGCGGGCATCGTCACAGCCGTGCTGGACGGGACTGACGCAAAGACAGCGGTGATCGACCCGCTCGGAGCCGCACTCGAACCCGGCCCCGGCCTGTACCCGGACCTGATCCGGAACATGGCCAAATCGCTGGCGGACTGCCTGTAATCCGCCCCGGACGGCGTCCTGCCGGGTCACACATGACGGCTCAGAATTGGCGGCGGGACCGAAACAATCGGCCCGCCTTTTGTTTTTCGGCCACCGTTTTCAAGCAAACGGAAGAATTCGCCCGGAAAAGGCCGCGTTTCCGTCAGACCTGCGCCGCGCTGGTCCGGAACACCAGACCCCATGCGCCACGATCCGACCTTCTTCGCCCTGAACGGTGCCCAACCTGATCAGAATATCCTACGGGCGGACCGGCGTGATAGCACCGACGTATCGCCGGCAGGATCGCGGCACGGCCGGCTGTTTTCGCTGCTCAAAAAAGAGCCGACACTGGACTGTGCAGACAGGGTGCGCGCGCGGGTTGCCTCCAGAGACACACCTGCATTGAGCGACGCGGAGATGGCGGCCTTCCGCGACCGTGCGGTCGCAAGCCTGAAGCGCCACCTTTGATCTTTGCACCATGCGGCCAAGGCGGATCACTCAACCCTTTGCCGAAGGTGGGGTCAGGTGGCGCAGTGGGGCCCCGATTTTCCCATGTCAGCGCTATGCGCTCAACAAGTTCAGTGAGGTTGCCTTCTGCACCGCATGCGCCGTGGTCTTGGCATCGAGCGCCTCACGCGCCATGCGCAAGTGCTTTTCGACAGTTGCAGAACTCAGATCCATGATCTGCGCGATTTCCAGCATGGTCTTGCCTTGCGCAAACCAGTGCAGCGCCTCGCGCTGGCGGGTCGTCAGGGGCCGGCGTGTGCCCGGCATCGGCAGGCTGGCGATGCGCAGTTGCAGCAGGTTGCTGAGCATCTCGATATCCGCCCCGACGCGCGCCCAGAGCGCGTCCGTCTCAGCCTGTGACAAAGGCTCCGCCGGACTAAGGCCGATGACGCCGTGCATGCCTCGCACCGTATCATCAAGCGAGCCCACATAGCCCGCGGTGATCCCGAAGCGGGCATTGAGTTGCAGTATCTTCAGATGTTCTGGTCGTGGCGGGCCGGAATAGCTGCGCGCGGCCTCTGCCCAGCTTGCAAAGCCAGAGTTCTTGGCTGCCCAGACATATGTCGGCGAATGCAGATAGAGTTCCTCGCCGAGATAGGCATCGGCATAGGCCTGCGGGCCGCGTTGCAGGATCAGAGCGTCACGGATATCGGCGATCTTGCGGGAGCTGGATGGCATGCGTGTGCCGCCATAGAGCAGTTTGTCGAACCCCAGATGTGCCACCGCGTCCGCGTAGAGGGTCCAAACCTGCTGCGTCGTCTGGGCCCGGATCATCCCGTTGACGACATCCTGAATGACGAAGGGGGTGGAAGACGCGGAAGTCATGACAGGACTATAACCGTTTCAGCGCACCGCGCTACGGTTGGCTTGCTAGCTCATCCCTTGAACCCTGTCGCGACGACGAATTTCTCGGAACTGTCCGCCCGCGAGGCGGGTGGCTTGACGTGCGATACCTTGGCAAAGCGCTGCTTGAGCACGCGCTGCAAGTCCCCTTCGGCACCGCCCGCGAGGACCTTGGCCACGAATGTGCCGCCGGGCTCCAGCACGTCGAAAGCGAAATAGGCCGCCGCTTCGCAGAGCGCCATGATGCGCAAATGATCGGTCTGCTTGTGACCCGACGCCGATGCAGCCATGTCTGACATCACCACATCCGCCGCCCCCCCGAGCCACGCCTTTACCTTGTCGTCCGCCTCGTCTTCGAGAAAGTCCAACTGGTGAAGCTCGGCGCCCGGGATCGGCTCCATCTGCTGCAAGTCGATCCCGAGGATCGTGCCCTGCGCCTTGCCCTTTTTCTCGCCGAGCGCGTTTATGCGCGGCACGGCCACCTGTATCCAACCGCCCGGTGCACAACCGAGATCCACCACGCGCGCGCCGGGCACAAGGAAGCGAAATCTGTCATCGATCTCAAGGATTTTGTAGGCCGCCCTGCCCCGGTAGCCATCGGCCTTGGCACGCTTGACATAGGGATCGTTCAATTGCCGTTGGAGCCATTGGGTCGAGGACAGCTTGCGCCCGCGCGCGGTCTTGACCTTGACCTTGAGGTCCCGCTGCCCCCGCCCGGAGGTATTCTTGGCGCCGGTTTTCTTCATGCTTCGGGTCTGCCCCAGTTTTCCTCTTGATGCAAATGCTTCGGGGCTGAGGCCATAGGCCGAGGGGGCAGCGCCCCCATCCGCGGCATCACGTCAGAACGGCCCGTCTTCCAGAACGCCGTTGGCCGACATCTGCGCATAGAGCAAGCCCTCGCGCAGACCGCGATCGGCGACCGAGAGCCGGTCCGTCGGCCAGAGCCGCATCAGGGCCTGCAGGATCGCTGCTCCGGACATAATCAATGCTTGCCGGTCCTGCCCGATCCGTGGATCGGCACGCCGGCCTTTCTCGCCGAGATCCAGATAGCCCCGGATCACCTTGTCGATCTGATCCGAGCTCATCCTCAGCCCGTCCACCTTGGTCCGGTCATACCGGCGCAGCCCCAGATGCGAGGCTGCCACCGTCGTGACTGTGCCCGAGGTGCCAACGATCTGAAACCTGTCATGGGCCTGCAGATCTTTGTAGGGTGTGAACTCTGCGAGGTTCTCCTCGAAAAACCAGCTCATCAGCGCGAACCGGGCCGCATCGTCCTCGACATCGTGGAACTGGTCGCGCAGCGTCGCCACGCCGAGCGGCACGGAGATCCAGTCGACGACCTTGGCGGCGGGAAACGCACTGTCCCCGGCATCAAAACCCGAATGCAGCCGCATGATCGCGCGCGGGCGGTCCCGCTTGGGCACGTTCGACAGATCGATCCAGACAAGCTCCGTGGACCCGCCACCGATATCCACGACGAGCAATTGCTCGGTCTTGGTCGAGACCAGTGGCGCACAGGAGACCACCGCAAGCCGCGCCTCCTCCTCGGGCTCGATGATCTCCAGCGTCAGCCCGATCTCACGCTGCACCCGTTGCACGAAGGCTTCGGCATTCTGCGCCCGCCTGCACGCCTCGGTCGCCACCAGCCGCATGTGACGCACCTTGTGCGCGCGCAGCTTTTGCTGGCATATCCGCAGCGCCTGCGCGGTGCGTGCCATGGAGCCGCGCGACAGGCGTCCGGTCTTTTCCAGCCCGGCGCCGAGTTGCACGGATTTGGAGAAGCTGTCCACGACGTGGAAGCCACTCGCCTTGGGCTGCGCAATCAACATGCGACAGCTATTTGTTCCCAGATCCAGCGCGGCATAAAGCTCGGATGGATCCGGTGTGGACGGCGCAGGGCTTTCGACCGGTTTCGGGAACGCGCCCGCACCTTTGGGACGCCTGGGCGCCATGATGCGCCCTCCTCATGTCAAGTTAACGATGACCGTAGTCACTCGGCTTTGATCTCGCAAGAGGGCACAGGTCGCACTACACTCGCCATATGTCGAAATTCTGCCGTGCCGCGCGGATGCGATCCCGTAAGCACGACACACGGATAAAGGAATCAAGAGCATGCCTGACGTCACAATCGTTTACTGGCGGGACATCCCCGCGCAGGTCATCGTCGGAAAGGGACGCCGGGGCGCCAAACGGCAATTGCCCGAGCGCTTCGAACAGGCCATCGACCGGGCTGCGATGAAGGTGAACGCCAAGGATGCCGACGCCTATCTCGCCGAATGGCGCAAGGCCGATCCCTTTGTTGTCGAGGGCGATCCCGAAGAGATCGTCGAAGCCGAGGCAGCCCGGCTGGATCAAGACTATGATACCGAGCGCCTCAAATCCCTGATTGCAAACGATGGCTGGGCGGTCGCCCCGAACCCCGTCTGACCAACCCTATGGAGGTTCTCCGAATGGTCCTGTCCATGTTCAAGCGCAGCGAAGCGCCGCAGCCGGATCCGGTCGCGCCCGAGGTCGAGGCCTTCTTGGAAGGCTACTCGATCGAAGTGATGCCGCGCACCGCCGAAAAGGTGGAGAATTTCCGTGATTTGCTGCCCGAGGGCACGCGCGTCTATATCGCCCATATCGAGGGCACCCCGATCGAGGATATGGTGCGCACGGCGGCCCGGCTCAACGCCGATGGCTTCCCGGTCATGCCGCATTTCCCCGCGCGGATCATCAAGGACGCGGCCACGCTCAAGGACTGGATCGCCCGCTATCAGGGCGAGGCCGATGTCAAGCAGGGCCTGATCCTTGCCGGGGGTGTGTCCGAGCCCCACGGGGCCTTCGACAGCTCCATGCAATTGCTGGAAACCGGCGCCTTCGACGCGGCGGGCTTCACGCGCCTGCATGTGGCGGGCCACCCCGAGGGCAACAAGGATATCGACCCGAACGGGGCCCGGACCAATGTGGACGCCGCGCTGCAATGGAAACAAAAATACTCCGAACGCACCGATGCCAAGATGGCCATCGCCACGCAATTTGCCTTCGAGGCCGGGCCGATCATCAAATGGGCCGACGATCTGAAGGCCGCCGGGGTCGATCTGCCGATCCATATCGGCATTGCAGGTCCGGCCAAACTGCAAACCCTGATCAAGTTCTCCATCGCCTGCGGCGTCGGGGCGTCAATGCGCGTGTTGCAACGCCGCGCCAAGGATGTCAGTAAGCTGCTGTTACCTTTCGAGCCCACCGAGGTGATTGCCGATCTGGCCGCGCACAAGGCCGCGAACCCGGATTTCAACATCACCAATGTGCATTTCTTCCCGCTTGGCGGGATCAAGACGAATGCGACATGGGCCATCGACAATGGCGGCGCCTCTGCCGTTCCTGCAAACGCCTGACCCGGACACGAATTCATGACAAAGACAATCGTCGAAAGCAAAACCAAAACCGCCGTGATCGGCTTCGACCAGCCCTTCTGCGTGATCGGAGAGCGGATCAACCCCACGGGGCGCAAGAAGCTTGCCGCCGAACTGGAGGCGGGTGATTTTTCGACCGTCGAAAAAGACGCGATCGCGCAGGTGGCGGCCGGGGCCACCGTGCTCGATATCAACGCAGGCGTTGTCTATAATTCCAACCCCGATCCCAATGAGACCGAACCGCCGCTGATGCGCAAAGTGGTCGAGTTGGTACAGGGCCTCGTAGATGTGCCGCTCTGCATCGACAGTTCGGTCCCCGGGGCGCTGGAAGCGGGCCTCGAAGTCTGCGAAGGCCGTCCGCTGCTCAACTCGGTGACCGGAGAAGAGGAGCGTCTGGAACAGATCCTGCCGCTGGTAAAGAAGTACAATGTGCCGGTGGTGGCGATCTCCAACGACGACACCGGCATTTCCGAAGACCCCGATGTGCGGTTCGCCGTTGCAAAGAAGATCGTCGAGCGTGCTGCCGATTTTGGCATCCCGGCCCATGATATCGTCGTCGATCCGCTGGTGATGCCGATTGGCGCCATGGGCACCGCAGGGCTTCAGGTCTTCACGCTGGTGCGCCGGTTGCGCGAGGAATTGGGCGTGAACACCACCTGCGGCGCGTCGAATATTTCCTTCGGCCTGCCCAACAGGCATGGCATCAACAATGCCTTCCTGCCGATGGCGATGGGCGCCGGAATGACGTCGGCGATCATGAACCCCATCGCCCTGCCCGTTGCGGCCTCGAAGATCGCGGAAAAACGGGCCGCGGTCGAGGCCGCCGGGATCAGCCTGCCCGAGGGCATGGATGACGAGACCTTCGTGCAGCTGTTCGGCATGGGGTCGACCAAACCACGACCAGGCAAGGAAATGGAAGCCATTCGGGCTGCCAATTTCCTGACCGACAATGACCCGCACGGGGCTGCCTGGATCAAATTCAACAAGGTCGATGATGGCTCTGGCGCAGAAGGTGGGCGCCGCAGAGGGCGTGAAGGCGGACGCCGCCGCCGCGCATAATCCCCTGCAAAACCGTTATTTCAGCCCGGTCCGGTCTCGGATCGGGCTTTTTTTGTGCTGAACCTTGAAACCGTAACTCTCCGTTAAGGAGGCAGGCGATAGACCGGGGTCACTCTGGAATCGCGGAAGTGAGGTTGTGCACATGCTCTTTTCAAAGGCCGATACTTGTGTGAGGCGCACATGAGCGGCGCCCTCCCCCTTCCCGCTCGTCTGGATCTGTCTGCCGCAACACGTTTGCTCGCGGATCTGCGGAAACAGGATGGTCCGATCCGTCTCGACGCGAGTTCCGTCACACATCTCGGCGCGCTCGGCGTGCAGACCATCGTGGCCGCATCCCGCGCCGCCCGGGCGCGCGGCGACGACGTCGAGATCAACGATCCTTCAGAGAAGATGATCGAGCAGATGCAGATCATGGGGGTCACGCAGGAACAACTCGTGGGGGGCAGCATATGACCTTGGAAATCCTCGCTGTGGATGACAGCCGCACGATGCGAAACATGATAAAAATGGCCCTCAAGAGCGATGATTTCGAAGTTCATACCGCTGACGACGGCGTCCACGGGCTGGAAGTTCTCGATACTTTGAACCCCGATGCGATCATCACGGATATCAATATGCCGCGGATGGACGGGTTCGGTTTCATCGATGCGGTGCGGGGGCAGGAAAAACACCGCGCCACCCCGATCCTCGTCCTCACGACAGAGAGCGCCCCGGAGCTCAAGATGCGAGCGCGCAATGCCGGGGCCACGGGATGGATCGTGAAGCCGTTTGATCCGGGCAAATTGATCAAAGCTCTGCAAATGGTCGCTGGATAAGGAACATACGATGGGCGACGACATGGATCCAATGGCAGAAATCCGCGCCTCATTCTTCATCGAATGCGAGGAATTGCTCGAGGCTCTGCAGGACGGCTTGCAAAGCTTGGAGGACGGCGAGGGGGATACGGAGACCATAAACATCGTCTTCCGAGCGGTGCACTCGATCAAGGGCGGGGCCGGTGCCTTTGGCTTGGAACAACTGGTCCGTTTTGCGCACCGTTTCGAAACGGCGCTTGATGATGTTCGCGCCGGTACACTGCAAGCTGACGATACCGCCCTGAAGCTGTTCTTTGCAGCCGCCGATCATCTGTCCGATCTTGTTCGGATCAGCCGGGACGAAGGAGAGTTTCCGGAGGCCCGAACAGCAGAACTCCTCAAATTGCTCGACGAAATTATCGGTGATGAACAGGAAGAAGACAACGCAGACGAAACGATCGATTTTCAGCCCATGGGGCTGGCCTTGAGCCTCGATCTGGACCTTGATGAGCCTGACGAGGCGAACGCGCACCCTGAACCAGACGCCGGCGTCGAGACACAGCAAGAGGCCGATTTCAACTTTCGCATTTTGTTCAGACCCAACGCCGAGGTCTTTGAGACGGGCAATGAACCGCTGCATCTTCTGCGACACTTGGGTGAATTGGGCCCTTGCCAGACCGAGCTATCCTTTCCCGACCTGCCGCCGCTCGACGCTTTGGATGCCGAGAAGCCACATATGGAATGGACAGTGCTGATCCGGACGGAAGCCGATACAGCAGAAATCCAGTCCGTCTTCGAGTTTGTCGAAGGTCTCTGCACGCTGGAAATCCAACCGCTTTTACAGGCTGACACTTTGCCGAACGACTTGGATATCCCGCCGCCTCCCGCCACCCTTCCGGATGAGCCAGATATTGCGCAACAGGCGCCCCCTGCCGCACTCATGAGCGCCGATGTAGTTTCAGACGTCGACCAACAAGACAGCAGCGCGAAGGATGTCGCGGAGGTCACCGCCGAGCCCGCGCAGTCACCGACCGCAAAGTCCGGAACCACGGCGCCCAAGCAAGCCGCCGGAAGCGCCAAATCCGTAGTCCGTGTCGATCTCGACCGAATCGAACGCCTTGTGAACCTCGTGGGGGAACTCGTCATCAACCAGGCCATGCTGTCTCAGAGTCTGGAACAGTCCGGCCTATCGACACACTCCGATGCAATGAACGGGCTCGAGGAATTCCAGAGATTGACCCGCGACATTCAGGACAGCGTGATGATGATCCGCGCACAGCCCGTGAAGTCGCTGTTTCAACGGATGTCGCGGATCGTGCGTGAGGCGTCCAATGCCGTCAAAAAGGATGTTCGTCTGATCACTGAGGGTGAGAACACCGAGGTCGACAAAACAGTCATTGAGCGCCTCGCTGACCCCCTGACACATATGATACGCAACGCGGTTGATCACGGTCTCGAAGCCCCCGCGGACCGGGAAGAAGCAGGTAAGCCGCGTCAGGGTATTGTCCGCCTGCGGGCCTTTCACAAGTCAGGTCGGGTTGTCATTGAGGTGGCCGACGACGGTGCGGGCATCAACCGTGAGAAAGTTCTCGCGATAGCGGTGAGCAAGGGTTTGGTGCCAGAAGAGGCAAGCCTCACGGAAACGGAAATCGACAACCTGCTTTTCATGCCCGGCTTTTCGACAGCAAGTGTCGTGTCGGACTTGTCTGGTCGCGGCGTGGGTATGGATGTGGTCAAAACATCGATCCAAGCACTTGGCGGTCGGATCACAATCACCTCCGAGCCCAACAAGGGAACGGTATTTTCAATTTCTCTTCCGCTTACATTGGCAGTTCTGGACGGAATGGTCGTACAGGTTGCGGGCGAAACCCTCGTGGTTCCGCTCAATCTCGTCGTTGAAACTCTGACTCTGAATGATCTCAGCCTCGATCAAGTACGGCCCGGTCTCACCGCGATCCGGGTCCGTGGCAGCTTCGTGCCACTCTACGATCTGGGCGTTGAGTTAGGGTACCGCACGCCGTTGGAGGACCCTTCCGGTTGCGTGGTCCTACTCATTGCACAGGAAGACGGGCAAAAATCAGCGCTTATGATCGACGATATCCGTGATCAGAGACAAGTCGTCATCAAAGGACTGGACGACAGTTTTTATCGCGCGCCCGGTATTGCTGCCGCCACAATCCTAGGGGACGGGCAGATCGCCCTCATCCTTGACCCTACCGATATCATCACACAGGCGAGCACCGCCAGATACACACAAGAGTCCAGAGCACATTCAGGGGTAACCGCATGACCGAGCCAGATCATAATTCCAGAGAATTGCTGACGTTCAAACTTGGCCAACAGGAATACGCATTGGACATTATGCTTGTTCGCGAAATCCGAGGCTGGACAAAGACAACACCGATGCCCCATGCGCCCGCGTTCATGAGAGGCGTGATCAATTTACGCGGCACAGTCCTGCCTGTTATGGATCTTGCGGCGCGTCTGGGACTGCCTGCACTCAAGACGACCGAGCGAAATGTGATAATAGTTGTAAAATGCAATGACGGCATGACCGGCCTGCTGGTCGACGCGGTATCTGACATCATTGCTTTGTCAGAGAACGATATGCAGCCACCGCCAGAAATGGGCAGCGAACCCGGAGCCAACACGATTCGATCGTTGAGTCTGATAGATGATCGCATGATCCGGATCCTTGAACTTGCCAACATTTTTTCAAAACAAGAAGCAAACGCAGCATGACAGAGCTTCGAAGCATTGCAGCCTCGAAGGGACCATCCTTTCAATTGGGATTCAGCGACCTGCGCGACATTGCCTATCGCGAAGCTGGGTTGGTTCTTTCGGAGGCAAAGGCTCCCATGATCCAATCCCGACTCCGGCACCGTCTTCGCGCTTTGCAAATGGATAGTTTAAAGCAATATTGTGAGTTTGTTGAAAGTGATCCTGGCCGAACTGAGTTGGACATGCTTATTTCTGCCTTGACTACCAATGTTTCAGGATTTTTTCGTGAACCGCATCATTTTGATTTCCTCGAAGCGAATGTTTATCCCGCGTTGCGCGAGAAACTCTCGAAAGGCGAAGTCATTCGCATTTGGTCTGCTGGTTGCTCAACGGGTCAGGAACCCTACTCTCTTGTAATGGACATTCTGGAGAAATGCGGTTGGCATTCACCAGAATCATGCAAGGTTTTGGCTACGGATATCGATGTCGCCGTTCTGTCTCATGCGAAAGCGGGTCTGTACTCACCTGGACAGATTGAGGGGCTGCCTACCGCACTGAGAGAAAAATACTTGTCAAAAAGCCGAAAACAGGATCGCCTATCGTTTGAAGTATGTGAAGATATACGCAGTCGGGTCACTTTTCGACGCCTGAACCTGCATGGCTCTTGGCCAATGAAGAAGAAGTTCGACTTTATATTTTGTCGAAACGTCGTCATATATTTCGACGCTGAAACGCAAGATCGACTGTGGCCGCGTTTTCACCGGATGCTGGTGGACACTGGATTCATATGTGTGGGCCATTCGGAACGAATCAATTCAGATCTATTTGTAAATGCTGGATCGACCACTTACAAAAAAGCTCAACCGTAGTATTCCGCTTCACATCATGGGAGGAAGCAATTCATGGCACTACGAGACCAGATAAGGATCATGGTGGTTGATGACATGTCCACCAGTCGCGGACTGATTACGCAGGCCTTGGAAGCCTTTGGAGTACGCAACGTTTCAACCGCTGAAAATGGCAGTGACGCGTTGAGTTCGATTGCCAAAACGCCTGTCCACATGGTCATATCTGACTATAATATGCCAAACATGGATGGCCTGCATCTGCTTCAGAGACTTAGAAGTGAGGACAAAACGAAGGGAGTGGGCTTCATTCTCATAACGGGACGCGCCGAACAGCAAATCATCGATTACGGTCGCAAGCTGGGAATGAACAATTTTCTGAAGAAACCGTTCGATCCTTCAGATCTAAGAAAATGCATCGAAGCCGTTGTTGGCCCTTTATGAGCGCGCGCGCACCATATCGCAAAGCGTGTGTTCACACGGCGCTGTTTGAAATCGGCCAAGCAGTCAAGGCTTGCGAGCTTGAAACACTTGCATTGGAGGAAGGTATTTCAGATTGGATACTCTCTGACGGTGTCGAGTCTCTTCCTATCGAGCAGTTGCAAAGGCTCGATTATTTGCGACAAATGCAAGCAGATTTGTCGACCGCCCTGCTGTATATTTCTCGAAACGAGAGCGGGATGGAAAATGCAGACCTAAGGGATTTCGAGATTGACGGCCTCTTGGACAACCTGAGTTTGGGCGAGGTAAAGGAGCGTTTGCTCCGCGCAACTTCGGCGTATCAGGATCGGAGTTCTATGGAGCCTAGCACCGTACATCACTCGTCCGACGTTCTGTTTTTCCTTGGTGACTAGGTGTTTAGTCCCAACGAGTGGTGGGTTGGGTCGACGTTGAACCGTTTTGGTTCTGATGTCCAAATTTTGCAGATGTATTCGAATGGCGTGAGGCCTTGCAGGGTCTTCAAACGACGTGCGTAATTGTAGGCTGCAATGAAGTCGGTGATGTGCGTTTCAAGCTGTGAATGCGTGTCGTAGTGGTAGCGCTTGACTGTCGCTTCTTTGATCGTCCGGTTCATTCGCTCGACCTGCCCGTTGGTCCACGGGTGGTTCACCTTGGTCAGCCGGTGATCGATGTCATTCTCGCGACAGACACGGTCGAAGATGTGTTCGAATGCTGATGTGTTTTGCTTGCGATTGGTGAACTGGATGCCGTTGTCTGTGAGAACAGTGTGGATCTTGTAGGGTACAGTGGCAATGAGATTGCGCAGGAATTGGGCTGCAATCATCTTTCCCGCCCGCTCATGCAGTTCGACATAGGCGAACTTGGAGGTGCGGTCGATGGCTACGAACAGGCGGATTTTGCCCT
>CBFHJA010000008.1:0-117408 GCA_965656085.1 uncultured Aliishimia sp.
CGATGCGGTTTCCGTTGCGAATTTCACCTCTTCGATGCGCACAAGCGCCGTGAGCCGCGCCAGCCGCTCCTCAGTTGCCTCAACACGGGACCGATCAACGCCGCGCTCCTGAACCGCCTGCATTTGCGGCAGGGCATCCTCGTGCCGTTTGCGGAACCGCTCGAAACCTTCCGCTCGCTCTTTTGCCCGCATTGCGATATTGGCGGGTGACAGGGCATTCAGCAGCTTGTCAGAACGGCAGAAATCCTTGACCTCGACAGACCAGCCATCAAGCAGGTTTTTCTCGGCGTTCAGGCTCTTGTTGTTGGGCGGGATCAGGAAGGCCCGGTAATCCATCACACTGCCGCCGCTGGACTTGGCAAAGATGGAAACCTTGAACCCCCCATCGAGCGCAATATCCTCGCGGCGCTCGGCAGCCGCACTTTGCAGGCGGTTGAGGGCATCGTACACCTTGCGCTCCCAGCCGCCTGTCCGAGAAGATCAGGTTGCTGAGGCTGTCAGCGAGGCCGGTCTCGTACTTCGTCTTTTGCGCCACCGGATCACCGCCAAGGTCGATCAGGCCAGCATCAATGGCGGCGTTCTTGGCCTCCTGCTCTATGTTAAGACGCTCCGACAGGGGAGTGTCTTTGCCCTTTGCCGCAACAACCGCGCCAAGAGCCTCGGCCACGCGCCCTTGCGCCTCGGCGTTGTCCTTCCAAAAACTGTCGGCAGTCACCTCTTGGACGACGCGATTGCCGGCCTCGTCTTCCTCGCCACGGAATATCCGGCCATCCTTGGTCAAGGTCATTGCGCCATAGGGCAGCGTCGAAGAGTTTTCGCGCGCCGTGGTGGCGTCCTCCAGCGCCTGTTCGCGCGGCGGAATAGTGGCTTCGATCTTGTCTACGGCCTCATTGAGGGACGCTTCCAGATCGCGGCCATCAGGGTGAACGGTGAACTCGCCCTTGCCGCCCTCCTTGCGCCCACCGGCATACATGGTGCCGTCCATCGCCGCGCGCCCGAGGATCATGTCAGGGTTTTCCGCGAAATATCGGTTCAGGCGCGTGCCGTTTGGCCCCTCAAATCCTGTCTCCAACCATGTCGCGTCATTGTCCGTCTCGCCTTCGCGGCGCTTCTGGAAAAACACGATGTCGGTTGTGACCTCCGTGTTCGCGTTTTCGGCAAATGCGGTGTTGGGCAGGCGGATCGCGCCAAGGAAACGGAAGTCGGGCGCCAGCGCTTTGCGGGCTTCCGGGTTCGGCGTGTCAAGGAAGCGGTGCGTCACCACCATGCTCATCACGCCGCCCTCGCGCAGAAGCTGGCCGGTCTTGGCAATGATGAAGTTGTGAACCTTCATCTTGCCCAGATCGGGATGCAGCGTCTTGTTGCCGATCTGCGTCGCGCCGAAAGGCGGGTTGCCAATGGCCACATCAAACGCGGCGCGCTTGAACGGCGCATCCTGAAACCCCATGCCGTCGAACACGCGAGCTTGCGGGTACAGGTGCTTGGCGATTTTGCCCGTGGTCGCGTCAAGCTCTGCTGCGAACCATTCCGTGTTGGCGGACAGATCAGCCGGTTGCAGCCCGAGGAAGTTGCCGGAGCCAATGGTGGGCTCCAGCGCGCGGCCGCCGTCGAAGCCAAAGTTGCGCATCGCGCGCCACATGGATTTGACCACGGTGCGGGATGTGTAGTGCGCGTCGTTGGTGGACCGCATCGCCGCGATGTATTCGTCGGTGGTCAGAAGCTCTTTGATCTCGGCCTGCGCCCGGCCCCATTGCGTTGTGGTGCCTTCGTGCTTGCCGTCGAACACGGTCTTGAGGCCACCCCAGCCTACCCAGCGGGCGAGAACCGCTTGTTCTTCCGGCGTGGCGTAGCGGTTTTCTGTCTCAAGGGTGCGCACAAGGCGCAGGGCCTCGATGTTGGCGGCGAGCTTCTGCCCATCCGTGCCCTCCCCAAGCGGGAAGTCGTCGGCGATTACGAAGTTGGGCGGCGCGGTGCCTGCACGGGTATCTCCGGTGCGGTCAGATACTGATCCCGGACCATCGCCCAGGCTTCCGCCCGCGTCATCCCCGGCATCGCCTCCCGCGCCGTCTTCATATCCTTCTCCGCGTCCATAGTCAGCCGGTCCACTGTCAGGCGCTCCGTCCGGCTCCCCTGCTCCAGTCCGGTCTCCTTCAGGCGCAGGTTCTCCAGTATCGCCTTCTTGATCTGCATATTGTTCATCGGTGGCCTCCGGTTGCTCGGGCTGAACATTACCACCTTCTGCCGGGGCTTGCACGTCCTCTGCGAAGGGGTCGACGGTCCCGTCACGCATGTCGTTGATGAACTGCGTGAGATAGGGGCGCATGTTCTCTTGCGCCTCTTGGGTCAAGCCGTTGGCACTCAACCCGCGAACCATCGCCCGCGCCATGTCCATGATGTCCTGACCGGCCCGCCCAAAGGCGCGCACAGCGGCGATGAACATGGGCTTGGCCCTGGCATAGGTTTCGGCATCGAACGTCAGGCCGGAGGACAGCTTGTTAGTGCCGCCGAACAGGGCGTTCAGGCCGTCCACAATGTTGCCGATACCCTCTGCGGCATTGCTGGTCGCGCTTTGCGCTGCCTCGCCTGCGGTGCGGGGGGGTGTCTGCGGGTTATCCCGGCTACGGCGCTCTGCCTCGCCATAATCCCCGATCATCATGCCGTTCTCGATGGCTTGGCGCACCTTGCCTTGGGCGGTAGGCGTCAAATCCTTCCAATCGCGCTCGACATTGCGCTTGGCGACTTCTTTCAGGCCGCCCCCGTCTTTCAGACCCCAGCCGGTTGCAGTGAACACGCTCGCACGCTCGCCGTCGCTGGCGCTGTCCCATGCGGTTGCCGGGTCTTGGTCCGGAAGATCAACCATCGGCTTTTCTTCCATGGCGCCCGGCGTAGGGGCGGCAACGTTCGCTTCATCCCAGCCAGCATACCAACCGTTGGCCGCTGCGGCGTCGGTCGAGTCGATGTAGCTTGGCAGGCGGCGCGGCATATCGCGGGCGAAATCCTTGCGCCCCTGCTTGCGCGCCTCAGTTTCGTTCCCCTCGAAAGCCTCCGGCGAGGGATCATTCGGGGTTTCAGGTACCGCTCCGAACACATCGTCAAACGCTGCGTTCAAGATGTCGTCGGCAGACATTTCGGCAGGGTTGCTCTGGGGGCCCTGGCCATCTGCTGCCCGTCGGTCGCCTGCCTTCTTGATCTCGGCCTCGGCGCCTTTCTTGGCCCGCTCCAGCGCAACCCCAATCGCATTGGCCCGACTGTTCTCGCTGATCCCGCTTTCGACCTTGTAGGTTCCGGCAGGCTTGTCGCGTTTGACAACGGCTTTATAGGTTGGCCATTGATACCCCTCGGCCTCGGCTTCTTCCTTGGTCATGCGTCGAATGACGGTCAGCTCGTAACCTTCCGGCATTTTCGGGTCATTGTCGCTGCGCTCGTCGAAGTCGGCCCAGGTCAGGGATTTGGCGGGCCGGTTTTGGTTGTCGCGGATGTAGCTTTCTGCCTCCTGCACAAGCTGCTCACTGACCGGCTTTCGTCCATCAACCATGAACTTCCGGAAAGCCTCAGTGTCGTTGATTTCGCCAGCCAGAACGCGCGCACGGCGCAGCATGATTTTTGCCGCACCTTGATCTTCCGCGCGCGTCTCTCCATCCGGCACCCCTCCTGGAAGGCTGGAGGCGCCCTGGGTCGGGTTCTTTGTTTCGGCCTTCCGCTTGGCAAACGGCATGTCGATCGGCTGCGTCGGGGTTTTGGTTTCTCCCGAAGCCAGCCACGCCTTGAGGTTCTCGACGTTGGTCTCGGTGAACGATCCGATGCGGCTGTTGCCGCTGCCATCCGAGAAGCCATCGCGATAGATGCCAAGGGCTGCACCGCGCGCCGTAGTGCCGATGATGACCTTGTGCTCGTCCATCTTCTGGGTTTCAGGATCGACCTGGTTGATGATCAGGACGTAATCGCTGTCAGGCACGTCGCCCATGTAGAAGTCGACGTGATCGCCGTCAGCGCCTTCCGTGCGCAGGATCCGGCCATAGTGGGCAGGCATAGTGACGGACCACCGGGTTTTGCCGTCAGGCGCCTTTTTGCTGCGCTCGCTGCCCTTGGCGTTCTCAATGGAAAGGGTCAGGCCGTTCCATTGGACCTTGCCCGTCTTGTAATTTTCGGCCTCCTTCTGCGCGTCTGTCGGGTTGGGATCGGCCTGCGCTGCGGCCTGCTCGACCTCTTGGCGGGTTGGGGCGAGGAGTTTCAGGATGCCCCGCTGCGCACGCTGGCCGCGATTTGCCTGCTCAGCCGGATCGTCAAAGAGCATCGGCACGCCATCGCGGTAGACCAGTGCGGGATCGCGCTCGATCATGTCCATGAGGCTGCCGAGCTGTTCGTCGCGCAGGTTGGCCGAGGATGCGATCAGTGCCCCCATGTCACGCGCGAGCGAATAGAACTTTTCGTTGCCTGCGGTCCGGCGCATCATCTTGCCGTCAGGCTTCGTGATCTGGATCTGCTTGTCCGTCACCTTGGCCACGCTACCAATGCCAGGAAGGACGTCGCCTTCGCGCGCATTTGCCAGCGCGACATTGCCAAGGCTCATGTCGCTGTTGTCCCCGATACCGTTAACAGGCGCGTCAGCGCGCGCCTTGCGCATGTTCAGCTTGCGGTTCGGGTAATCGACCTCGGCCGGGGTAGCGCGATCTTGCTCGCGCCTGTTGTTTGGGTTACGCTTAGCCTGCAACGGCTCGGAAGGGGAAGGGCCTTCCGGCAATTCGACACCCCCCTCCATACTACGGGTGCCGGGCCGTTGCTTTTCAAAGGCAGTCAGCAACCAGGTTTTGGCATCGCCCTGCCAATCGAGGCTTACAACAAACTGATCTTTAGGGTTCGAAAGTCTCACTCGATTGGGGCTGCGCGTTTGGACGCTTGCGCGGGAAATTCGCCCTTGAAGATCGTCGAGAACCTCGGGGTGCCGCTTCCTTATCTTGGCTAGCCCATAGCCGGTGCCGGGTTTGTCGCCCTCTTTTCCCCAAACCAGCGCAATTGGACCCACGTCGGGATGCGACAGTGCGCCAGGTGCCTCGCCTGTCTTGCGGCGCTCCAACTCAAGCGCCGCACCCTTCCAGTCACCCTCATAGCCAGTGATAACAGGACCAAAAGGTCCTTCGGCCGCCGCTCCGCCATCAATGGGGCTTGGCGTCAGTGCAGCGTCGGTGTCTGCGTCTCCAACTGCATCAGCCACACCTTGCGCAGCGCCTTGCTCAACGGGTCCGAGTGCAGCACCGTCGCGCCCGTCTCCAACACCTGCTCGATCAGCGTCACCTCCAGAGGCGTCAACTCCCCCGCCCTCAACAGCGATTCCATCGCCTCCCACGCCGTCATTCGATACACCTTCTGACCCCTCCTGCTGGCGAACACCGATGAACCCCTCACCAAAGGGCTCGATTGCGTAGCCTGCGCCGAGACGATTGTGCGCCAGTGCCTCACTTGGGAACACGACGGGCTGACCTCGCTCGTCGGTGAACACGCCCTCGTCGATCCGGCTTTGCTCCTCGCGCTCCCGGCGCTGGCGGTCCTCCACGTCGGCGGCGATTGCCCCTACGTCCTCGCGCATCGCCCCAAGCGCGTCCTGCAAAGTCATCTGGTACGCTTCGTCGGGCGGCATGCCATCGGCTTCGCGGATCGCCACGCGCTCCATGAACGCATCAGGGTCAACGCCTGCGGGTACAGGTGGCATGGGGGCGGCTTGTGGCTGTGCGAGGGGAATAACCTCGCCTGCGGGGGGCTGTGTGGCCTGCGCCATCGAAACAGATGCAGCAACCGGCGAAACGATCACGTTGCCGCTGGCGATGTCGGCCAGGTCAATTTCGGCGAGCGATCCGTCGGGCCCGCGGAAGGACGCATAACCGCCCGCTACGTCCTCGCCCACAAAGATCGCCTCGATCGGGTCACTCAACTCGCCGGTTTCAGGGTCGACTAACTGGATCTGGACGGGCTGCTCCTTGTTGAACCCCCCAAGTGCGGCTTGAGGCGCGCCCTCCAAGGCATCTGTCATCGGGGAGGGCAACGCTGCGCTCTGTGCCGGATCGGGTTGTTGTGGCGTCACAACGTCCGACGTAGGCGTTGGCGCCTCCTGCGGCTGCTCCGAGGGAGACGCAGCTACAGGAGGCACCGTCCCGGCTGCCTGATCGGGTCCGGGAGGAACGGTCCCATCATCAGCGCCGGGGTCCGGGAGTGGCTTGGGCTCGCGGTTGCGGTAGGCGTCATATCCCGCGCCAATGCCGCCAGCCGTGGCGCCCAAGGCCGCGCCGACAAGGGCCGCCTCTGTTGCGCCCTCTGTCCATCCTCGGTCGGGATCGTAGAGCTGCTGCGCGACCATATTGTTGGCTACGGTGGCAAGGTACTCCTGCGCGGCTTCTTCGCCCGCTGATTGCGCAATGTCGGCAAACCGCTTCATCACGCCGTTGCCGACTTTCTGGCGGACGCCTTGAGGCAGGTATTTGAACGCGCGCGCGATGGGGCGGATTTCCGACGTCCCGATCAGCGCGCCCCAGCGCGCCGCCCGCTCGGCGGTTGCTTCATCCGCACCCATTTCGCGGGCTTCGCGGTAGAGCTGGCTGGTGTTCATGGCAGCACCAATGCCCGCGCCGGTGCCGATTGCCGCGACCGTGCCGCCCACCGGCGTCGATGCGACCGAACCCGCCACGCCTGCCGCCAGGGACGCACGCCCCATGCCCGCAAGATTCCCGGCGCCCTCGAAAAACTGCGCCCAGAAAGAGCGATCTTCCGGGTTTGGCGCGCCGAACGTGTCGGAATGCTGGCTCAATTCCCAAAGGTTTCCTCCCTATGCGGCACCCGCTTTGGCTGAAACCCGACCTCCTCAAGGATCCTCGTGGCTGAATCCGGGCTGACACGCTCGCGCGGCTGATGGTCGGGCTTTGGCGCTGGCCTGCGCGCCTTGTGGCGCTCGACCTTCTCCCGGCGGATGGCTCGCAAGTGGCGGATGATGTGCCCCTCGTTCGGGATCGTCTTGGGCTCGGCGATGAGGTGGCGCCTGCGGCGGTTTTTGGCTTTGCTGCTCACGAGTGCCCTCCGGCGATTTTTCTCCAACGGTCGATCTTGGCGCTGCGCTCGGTGTTTTGCTTGGGGGCGGCGTTCGGTTGCGCTTCGAGCGCCTTGCGAACCCAATTTCGCCACGTTGCCTGCCAATCGAGCTTGACCGCATCGCGCCCCGGCTTTGCCACCCAGTAATCGCGAAACTTTGCGGCCTCGGCCCGAACGGTTACTTCGGGCAAGCCCTCATTGACTGCCCACTCTCCCCAGTCTCTCGGCAAAACCCAATCTGGCGGAAGCCGATTTCCTTTTTTTGGAGAACCGTAAGGTTCTCTTTTTTTACTCTGGCTTCTGGCTTCTGGCTTCTGGGGTTTATCCCCACCGTTAACCTCACCCTTATCCAACGCCTGATTTGTCTTTTTATTACATAGGCTTGGATTACCCCCATTACGGCCATTTTTGCGAGCGGTTGCCGTCTTCTTCGCCATGCGTGCCAGTTTCCGCGAGTAGATAACGCCCGCGCGCGTCCGGGAGAAAACGCCCGCCGTTTCCAGTTCGCCAAGCATTGCTGCGATCTGTTCGGGGGGCGCTCCTACGAGGACGCCGAGTTGCGTTTCTGTCGGGGAATGGCCGTTGACGAGAAGGTGGCCGTAAGGGGTGGCCTCGTGCATTATGCAGATCATTTCGATCCACAAACCCCGCGCGGCGAGGCTGCACATTCTGAGCGCTGGGTCAGAGCGCCAGTCTGACGTGTAAAATTTCACCCATGGGTTAGCCATTGGAATACCCCCACGCCCGTGGAGCATCCCAGATCCTGTTGAGTGCCAGATTCATGTTCATCGTGGCGGTTGCGATCGGCCCCAGGCGCCGACCAGAACCGCCTCTCCAGCCTCCGCCAGCGTCCGCACATAGGCCGCAACCGAGCGCGCCTTCGCTACGCCGGTCTCTTGCCTCATCATGAGGTTCAGGTCTCGCGCCGCGCGCCCGCTTTCGTGTGCGCAGGTCTCGGTCGTATTGGGATTACGCTGTTCCGCGCATGGCTCTTTCAATGCAATCGAAGCAAACTGAAACAGATGCGCACCGCATTCCGAGCACTGCGCAGTGAGAAGCTTCGTGCCGTTGCGCGACGGTCTTTCCTCGATGCTCCCAGGCACAGGAAACACCGCCATCTTGCATCCCTTGCACCTGAACTCTCCGGGGCGCAGGTTGGTCCGGTCGCGCTTGCGCCGCGCGTCGTGAAAGGCCTTGACGGTTGCTCCGCGAAACAGGTGTGGCCGCGCCTGATCCACGCGTTGCAACCCGGCTTTCCCCCAATTGGTCACCGTATTCTTCGAAACGTTGAACAAACCCATCAAGTCCTCGGCGGAATAGACGCGATGCTCTTTGAGCCTGATACTTTTGTAAGAGCGCGACACGATGGTCCCCTCCGGTAGCAAGGGCGGGCAGCTTGATTTTCGGGCTGCCGCGAAGATCAGATGTTCAGAGGAATTTGAGCTCTACGCCTGCGGCTCGCTCGGATCGTAGCGGTTCGTTTCCGCCCATGCGTTCAGGTCCGCACCGCGGTAGACGATCTTGCGGCCCAGCTTGTAGTAGGCCGGGCCCATGCCCTTGTGGCGCCATTGCGCCAGCTTGTCCCGATCGCCAATGATGTTGAGTTCTGGGTCGCCAAGAACATAGAGGCGATCTTGCTCGAAGAGGTTTGCCATCTTTCAGTTTCTTTCCACTGCGTTGACTTACAGTGGCAAAATGGTCAGTCGCTGACGTAAAATGGCAGTCCCCGATTTTGAAATCGGGGGCCATAAATCATTGATTCATATGTAAAAGAAATTTGTTCGTCCGGGTCGACATAGGGCTTGTTCGTACCTTTTGGGCAAGTTTCGGAAATCCGCTGGCGGATTTTTTCCGCGACGAACAGAACTATTTCGGGGCGCATATTTTGGTCCTCGCAGAGGTCCATCGCCATGCCGAGATGGACGATCCCGCGATAGGTTTGCCAACTCTCTCGGACCACGTCTTTGTCCCTGGCGCCGCTGATCTTGTGCTCCCTCCCGGCCGCAGTCACTTGATACAAGATGCCATTTCGCGTCTGAACGCCTTCAAACTTGCCGTCACGGATTGAATTGTCGACGAGCTTGCCAACATGCTCAGCGACGTTCAGTCGTCGCTCATACCTGTCTTCATATTGGCGCGATACGCGCGTGAACTCGTAAATCGCCTCGTGACGGTCATGCGACGTCTTGCTTGCCCATTCGGCGAGAGGTCTGTTTTCAGGTTCATTGATCCAGTCGCTGCCGTGGCGTTTTGAGATATTTTTCAGCCGCCCCTCGATGACGTCGTGCTTCACATGGCGAATTGCAGCCAGCCTCTCCTCATGCGTCTCAGGGCTCAGCGCGACACGAAAAAGCTCCAGAAACATGAGCTCCTGCTCGTTGATCGATACTCTGTGCGCCACTAGCTCTCAGCCCCAGAAGCAGATGTAATGAATTTCGACCAGTCTTTCATCAGAGCCCGCCGACGGTCCAGCAAATCCGACCTGGCATAGGCCCGCTCCACATCCGATCCCACCGAGTGGGCCAAACTCTTTTCGGCAACCTCGCGCGGGACATTGGCCACTTCCGACGCCCAGTCGCGGAAGGTCGAGCGGAACCCGTGGACCGTCACGCCCTCGACATTCATCCGGCGGAGCAACATCAACATCGACATATTCGACAGCGGTTTGTGCCGCTTCTGGCCCTCGAACACATACTCCGACTTCAGCGCCTTCAGCGGCTCGATGATCGCCAGCATCTCCTCCGTCAGAGGTACCCGGTGCACCTCGCCGGTCTTCATGCGCTCCGCCGGGCAGGTCCACAGACGCGCGTCGAAGTCGAGCTCCGCCCAGCGCAGGCCGAGCACCTCCCCCGTCCGCGATCCGGTCAGGCAGGTGAACATCAGCGCCTTCGCCGCCATCGCGTTGCGCGTCTTCAGATCCGCATAGAAGGCCGGCACGTCTTTCCAGTGCATCGCCTTGTGGTGCTTCGGCCGCGCCTTCACCTTGGGCAGCGCCCCGGCGTCCTTGATCGCCGTGACCGGGTTCTCACCGGACCGGAACCCTTTCGAGCGCGCCACGTCCAGAACGGTCTTGATCCGCTGCGCCAGACGCTTGGCGGTCTCGTGCTTCTCGGTCCAGATCGGCGCGAGGCACATCATCACCTCCGGCTGGCCAAAGCTATCGATGGGCATCCGCCCGATCTTCGGGAAGGCGTAGTCCCGCAGCGTGTTGATCCATTGCTGCCCGTGCTTGGCGTTCTTCCAGGTCGGCATCCGGTCGATATGCACCTGCTGGGCGACTTCCTCGAAGGTCGGGATTTCCTGCCGGGCGTTGAACCGCGGGTTCAGCCCTTGCTTGGCCATGCGCCGATATTCCAGCGCCCGTTCCCGCGCCTGATTGAGCGTGACGATATCCGCGCCGCCCAACCCGAAATCCGTCCGCAGCGGCGCGCCGTTCTTGTTCTTCTGCCCCTTGACCACGACCCGCACGATCCAGCGCCGCGCGCCGGAGGGATCGACCACCAGATACAGACCGTTTCCATCCCCGTGCCGCCCAGCGCCGAGATTCTCCACGAGCTTCTTGGTGAGCTTGCCAGATAGAGCCATGAAAAATACCACATTCCATACCACTCAAGGAACGAAATTAGACGAAACCGAAAGAAACTCAAGAGGAGTGATCAGACAAGCCAAGCTCAAGCAAACAAACAAAAAAGGCCGCCCAAGGCGACCAAACAAAAGTGTGCAAAATGTTGAAGTGGCGGACCGAGGAGGATTCGAACCCCCGACCCCCTGATTCGTAGTCAGGTACTCTATCCAGCTGAGCTATCGGTCCACAGGAGGTCCGTTTAAGCTTCGACCGGAGTAATGGCAACCCCCTTTTGCCCAAATTCAGCTCCCAGCTTCGCCCTTCGGCAAGCAGATGCGGAACGCGGTGCCGTCCGGTCCGGTGCGGAGCAGTTCGAGCGTGCCGCCATGGCCGCGGATCAGTTCGGCGGCGATCGCCAGTCCCAAGCCTGAGCCTCCGCGGGTTGCGCCGCCTTGAAACGGGGTGAACAGGAACTCCTGCGCTTTGGGCGGCAAGCCCGGGCCGGTATCGGCCACCTCAAGGACCCATGCGCCCGCCTCCTCACGCGCCGAGACGCAAATCTCGCCCGGCGCGCCCGTCGCAACGATCGCCTGCCGCGCGTTGCGCACGAGGTTGAACACCACGCGAAAGAGCTGCTCGCCATCGGCGCGCACCGCCAGACCCATCGGGATGTCTTCTGAAAAGCTCACGTCGTGCTCGCCGACCGCCAGCCGCTCGCTGTCGATCACATCGGTCACGATCTCGGCCATCGGCACCATCGACAAGCGCGGCGCAGGCTCTTCGGCCTTGCCGAAGGCCAGCGTGCTTTCACACAGATGAATCGCGCGGGAGATCGAGCTGACAAGCTTGGGCGCCATGCGCCGCACCAGCGGGTCCTCGGAGCTTTCGATCCGGTCGGTGAAGAGTTGCGCCGAGGTCAGGATGTTGCGCAGATCGTGGCTGATCTTGCTGATCGCGCTGCCAAGCTGGGCGAGCCGGTCCTTCTGGCGCAGGGCCGACGTGAGCTCGGTCTGGAGTTTCTGCAAGGCGTCCTCGGCCTCACGCAACTCGCGCACCCCGGCCCCGGGCTGGATGATCCGGCGCGCGTCCTCGGGGGCTGCCGCGTAGCTCTGCATCGCGCCCACGACGCCCTTGATCGGGCGCACCAAGAGCCGCCGCACGGCAAGGAAGAGCAGCCCCGCCGTAATGCTGGAAATCACCGCCGACAGGATGAGAATGCGCACCCCGTAATCAATGATCGCCGCACGGAGAGGCGCGGTTTCCATGGTGATCTCGATCAGCAATCCGGCCTCGCGCACCGGGGCGCCAATCACCCGGATCACCTCGTTCTCGGCTGTGATCAGCCGCATCAGCGCATCCCGGATCAGGATCATCGCGCCCGGGTCGCGCAGATCGAACGTGTCGGCAATCGGCGAGGGCATCGGCGAGGACAGCATCAACTGCCGCACCTCATCGCGTCGCAGCACCACGTTGAGCACCTCGGCATTCTCCAGAAGCTCCGCCTCCAGATCGGCGTCGATCATGTCATTGGCCAGAAGCGCCAGCGACGCGATCTGCGCCCGTTCGAGCCGTGCCAGCAGGTAATCCTCGCGAAACCGCGCCACCGAGGGCACGAAGATCAACACCTCGGCCAGCATCACGAACACGGTCGTGAGGATCAGGAAGCGGCCGGAGAGGGAATTGAGCATCGTGCCAATCGCGGTTCAGGGAAGGTAACGCTGGACCAGTCCAACAACCCGTTTCACCGTAGGATTATCAAACAATCTGGGCGTGAAATAGGCCCCGGCGGCACGTTTGTTCACTTCCGAGATCGTCGGATAGGGCGCGACCATCGCGGCGATCTGGCTCATCTTCAGCCGGTTCGCAATCGCCAGCGACCACAGCGTGATGAGCTCTCCGGCTTGCGGACCTACAATCGACACCCCCACGGGGCGGCCCTTCACAACCATCACCTTGATGAACCCTGTGGTCTTGCGCTCGGCAATCGCGCGGTCGTTGTGATGGATATCGAAGCGGACCACCTCCAGCTTGCCGCCATGTTCCGCACGGGCTTGCGCCTCGGTGAGCCCGACCTGCGCCAGTTCGGGGTCGGTATAGGTCGCCCAAGGAATATGCACGGTCTTGGCCTTGGAGGGCAGCCCAAACAGCATCGAGCGGATGATCACGCCCGCGTGGTAGCCCGCCACATGGGTGAATTGCAGCCCGCCTGCTACATCGCCGATGGCATAGACGCGTTTGTTGCTGGTGCGCAGGCTGTCATCGACCTTGATCCCGGTGCGGGTCGGCTCGATGCCTGCAACCTCCAAGTTGAGCTTTTCGGTGTTCGCCTTGCGCCCGACGGCTATCAGCAGATGCGAGCCGGTGAAGCGGCGCCCATCCTCGGCGATCACCTCGACACCGCCCCGGGCCTGATCCGGGGCCTCGCCACCCAAGGCCCGGACCTCCGACACTTTCGCGCCTTCCGCAATCTCGACGCCCTCGCCCTTGAGACTGTCCAGCACCACTTCGGCCAGTTCAGGATCGTCCTTGCCAAGCGCCTTTGCGCCTTCGATCACCGTCACCTTGCACCCCAGCCGCACATGCGCCTGCGCCATCTCCATGCCAATCGGCCCGCCCCCGATGATCAGCAGGTGATCGGGCCGCGCGCGCAGTTCGAAGATCGTCTCGTTGGTGTGCACCTCGACACTATCCAGCCCCGGGATCGGCGGCACGAAGGGGCGCGAGCCGGTGGCGATCACGATGCGGCGCGCGCTGATCAGATGCGGGCCAGCCCTGACCTCGGTGGGCGAGACGAACTCGCCAAACTCCTGAATGACATGCACGCCCAGCCCCTCGAACCGCTCCACGCTGTCCACCGGAGCAATCTGCGCGATCACATCCGCCACATGATCCTTGGCGGCGGCATAGTCGATCTGCGGGACCACGTCGGCGACCCCATAGGCGCTGGCATGGCTCTGCCCGTAGGCGGCCTTGCCCGACGCGATCAGCGCTTTCGAGGGCACGCAGCCATAGTTCAGGCAATCCCCGCCCATCTTGTGGCCTTCCAGAAGCACGACCTTCGCGCCCATCTGCACCGCACCTGCGGCAACCGAGAGCCCGCCCGAGCCCGCGCCGATCACCAGAATATCCGTCTTGATCTTGTCCATCGCTCAGACGCCTTTCTTGCCGGTGAGGGCCTTGAGCACGATGGGCAGCGCGGCGAGCGCGCAGAGCCCGAGGATGGGTCCGAGGATGTGCGGCTCGAAGATAATCCCGAGATCGGGCGTTTGACCGGCGGCGAAGACCTCGCCGAGACCCGCACCGACGGACGTGTAAACGAGCCCGCCGGGAATGATCCCGAGGAAGGTCGAGATCACATAGCGATGCAGCGGGACCTCCAGAAAAGCCGGGAGCAGGTTGGCGACGAAGAACGGCACCGCCGGCACCAGCCGGATGAGAAACAGCATCGACCACTGGTTCTCGTCGATCCCATCCTTGATCCGCTTGATTGGCCCATCCGAGCGTTCCAGCTTGGCCCCGAGCCGTTCGCCAAAGCCGTGCCGGGCGGCCAGAAAGATCAGCACCGCGCCCAGCGTGGCGGCGGTGACGTTGAAAAACGTACCGAGCCATGTGCCGAAGAGAAAGCCTCCGGTCAGCGTCGCAAGGGTCGCCCCGGGCAGGGAGAAGGCGACGATCACCACATAGGCGGCCATGAAGCCCAGCGCGGTGAGCAGGAAATTGGCGTCGCGAAAGGCGATCAGCGCCTCGCGGTTGTCCCGCAACGCCTCGAAACTGAGATAGTCGCGCAAGGTGAACGCGCCGAGGACCGCGACCGTGAGGATCACAAGGAGCGGCAGGCGTCTGGCCCAGCCGGATTTCGGAGTATCTGTCATGTCGCTCATCTTCATAGCCTTTCCGCGCCGGGGTATAATATCCACCGGCGCAGCCCTTGATGCCCCGGCGTGACACAGCACATGGCAGCCCGTCCATGCGCTTGCACGCTTCATGTCAGGGGTCTCACGCGCGGGTGATGCGGGGTGACGCAAAACCCGGGGTTTCGTGACCGCATGAAACAATTGGCGCCCCCTGCACGCGCACAGACGTGTCAGCCCGCCTCCGCCACCAAGGTCACCGCGACCGAGCCGATCCCCTCGATCACCACCGCGACCTCTTGGCCTGCGCGCACAGGCCGAGCGCCCAAAGACGTGCCACAGGCGATCACATCCCCCGGATTGAGCGTCATGTCCTGCGACAACAGCTCCACGATCCGCGCGGGCGGCAGGATCATGTCCGCCACCGGATAGCTTTGCCGCTCACGCCCGCCCACCTGCACGGTCACGGTCAGAGCGTTTGGGTCGACCTCGGTCTCGATCACCGGCCCGATCACGCCGAACCCGTCGAAACTCTTGGCCCGGGTCCATTGCGGAAAGGTCTCGTCGGCAAAGAGCAGATCGAGCGAGGTGAAATCGTTCACGCAGGTATAGCCGAAAATCGCCGCCTCGGCCTCCTCAAGCGTGGCGTTCTTACAGACGGCCCCGATCACGATCCCAAGCTCGCCCTCGAAAATCACCCGCCCCGCGCGCGCAGGCAGCGTGACCTCGTCACCCGGCCCGGCGAGCGACGTGGCGGCCTTGAGAAACCACAGCGGATGCGCGGGATGGGGATTGCCGGCCTTCTCGGCGGCGGCCTTGAAATTGTTCCAAAGCCCAATGAACTTGCCCGGCACCACCGGCGGTAGAAGCGTCAGATCGGCGAGCGGGAGCGGCGTGCCCGTGCCCTGATCCGCGCCGAGGCCTTCTTTGGGATGCAGGCTCTCGCCCTCGATCACCCCGACGAGTTCGGCCCCATCCGCGCCGCGCGCTCTTGCCCATTTCATCGCTTTGTCCTTTCGTCTGTGTCAGCCGGTCGCAGATAGCATGTCTTGCGCCGCGCGCCACGCCGGAAAAAACCCGCCAAAACCGCGCGCAGGGGGTTTGACTTGCCCGCGCGTCCCGTCTATTGCCCGGATTTCAAGAATTCGATGGGCCGCGAATCCGTTCCGCTGGCCCCCTGATCTGGAGACGCTGCGATGAAACGCACTTTTCAACCGTCCAACCTCGTGCGCAAACGGCGCCATGGGTTCCGCGCGCGCATGGCCACCAAGGCGGGCCGCAAGATCCTGAACGCGCGCCGCGCGCGGGGCCGGAAATCCCTGAGCGCCTGAGGCGCGTCCGGCGGGGTCGCTTATGACATCGCCCTCCAAAGATGACAGCGCCGCCGCAGAGCATCCCTCCGCGGCGGTTTTGCCGTGCCGCAAACCACAGGTTCTGAAAGCCCGCGCAGATTTCCTGCGCGCCGCACGCGGACCGCGCAAGGCGATGCCGGGCTTCATCCTGCAAATCCGCGACCGCCGCGACGGCGACCCGGGGGTCCGCGTCGGCTTCACCTGTTCCAAGAAGGTCGGCAACGCCGTCGCGCGCAACCGCGCCAAGCGCCGCCTGCGCGAGATCGCCCGCCTGACCTTGCCTGCCCATGGCAAACCGGGGCACGACTACGTGCTGATCGGGCGCGCCGAGCGCACCGCCGCCCTGCCCTTCGACCAGCTTCTGGCCGATCTGCGAAAGGCGCTGGCATGAGCCCGCTGGCATGGATCCTCGCTCTGCCCGTCCGGGCCTACCGCCTGATCGGCTCGCCTTGGGTGGGCCATAACTGCCGCTACCAGCCGACCTGCTCGGCCTATGCGCTCGAAGCGCTGGAACGGCATGGCGCGCTCAAGGGCGCGTGGCTCGCCGCCCGCCGCATTGGCCGCTGCCACCCGTGGGGCGGGACGGGCTATGACCCGGTGCCGCCCAAATCCGGCTCTGCGCGGGAGTGAACACGCCCCTGTGCGTTGGCATTCCGCCCATGCCCGCCTAGGTTCAGGGCAAAGCAAGCAAAGGAGCGTGGCCATGGCCGACACATACGAGCCCCCCAAGGTCTGGACATGGGAGCAAGCCTCGGGCGGCAAATTCGCCAGCATCAACCGCCCCATTGCCGGCCCGACCCATGACAAGGAATTGCCGGTCGGCAAGCACCCGTTTCAGCTTTACTCGCTGGCCACGCCCAACGGGGTGAAGGTCACGGTCCTGTTCGAGGAATTGCTCGCAGCCGGCCATGCCGATGCCGAATATGACGCATGGCTGATCAAGATCGGCGATGGCGATCAGTTCGGCTCGGGCTTCGTTGAGGTGAACCCCAACTCCAAGATCCCGGCCCTGATGGACCGCTCCGGCCCCGAACCGATCCGCGTGTTCGAAAGCGCCGCGATCATGCTCCATCTGGCCGAAAAATTCGACGCTTTCCTCGGCCCCAAAGAGGTCCGCCCGGAAATGCTGTCTTGGCTTTTCTGGCAGATGGGCAGCGCGCCCTATCTCGGCGGCGGCTTCGGACATTTCTACGCCTATGCGCCGGAGAAATGGGAATACCCGATCAACCGCTTCGCGATGGAGACCAAGCGCCAGCTTGACGTTCTGAACCGCGAATTGAGCGAAAAGACCTACCTGACCGGGGACAAGATCACGATTGCCGATTTCGCGATCTGGGCGTGGTATGGCCAGCTTGTGCTGGGCCGCCTCTATTTCGCCGCCGAGTTCCTTGACGTGGAGAGCTACACCCATGTGCTGCGGTGGGCCAAAGAGATTGACGCCCGCCCGGCCGTGCTGCGCGGCCGCATGGTGAACCGTGTGTTCGGCGAGCCGTCCTTGCAACTTCACGAGCGCCACGACGCCGCCGATTTCGAGACCAAGACGCAAGACAAGCTGAACCCCGAAGGTGCGGACACGTAGGCACGTTGGGCCGGGCCGCGCGCCGCCCTGACGTGAAAAAACCACCGCCCAGAAACGACAAAGGCCCCGCAGAGTGATCTGCGGGGCCTTTTTGTGTGCCGTGCGAGCACCGCGGGGCGTCTCAGGGCAGCAGCACTTGGTCGATCACATGCACAACGCCGTTCGATGCCATCACATCCGCCGCGATGACATTGGCTCCGTTCACCTGAACGCCCGCGTTCAGCTTCGAGCGCATACCGTTCACGTCAACGGTTCCACCCTGCACCGTGGCCACGCTCTGACGCGTCCCGAGCAGCTGACCTGACGTGATCGCACCAGGCACCACGTGATAGGTCAGGATGCTGCGCAGCGTTTCGACGTTTTCCGGCAGCAGCAGGTTTTCGACAGTGCCCGCCGGCAGAGCTGCAAACGCCGCGTTGGTCGGCGCGAAGACCGTGAAGGGACCCGGTCCGCTCAGCGTGTCGGCAAGCCCTGCCGCGCTGACAGCCGCCACGAGGGTCGACAGGTTCGGATCGCCCGCAGCAAGTTCGACGATGTTCGGTGTGCTCTCCTGACGCGCGCAGGCGGACATGGTCCCCAATGCGCCCACGGCAGCGAAGGATTTCAGTAGAAAGCGGCGGTCCATAGGTGCTCCTTCCAGTTTGGTCTTGCGATGCGCAGATTGCGCAACGCGTGCAGTGCCGGGCAGTAAACCCACCTAGCTTGCCTTGGGACGTAGCCTCCCGGCGGTCATTGACCACCCGCCCCGGCGCGACAAGCGGCGAAGACTTGCCGATCGCGCCGCACCACGCCACGGTCAGCCCGGCGCGCCATGGCGTTCTGTCATTGCTTCTCGAAGGTGATGATGACCTCACCGATATCCACCCCGAAGCGCTTCATATAGGCCTTGTTCAGCACCCGGTCCGGGCTGAGTTGCCACATCCAATCGTCGAACGTGACGCGCAGCGTGCCCTCCGGCACCGGCAGGTCGATCTCGTAGGCCCAGTTGAACGTATCGCCCCGCTCCACACCGGTCGCGGTCCCGATCACGCCGGGCGCGGTGCCCTCCCATGTCTCGTCCCCGGTCTGCCGCAGGGTCCAGATGCGCTGCTCGGTGCTGCCGTCCTCATAGGTGAAGTCCTCCACCAACCGCAGCACCTCCCCATCCCACGTGCCGGTGATGTCGACCGCGAAGCGTCGCCGCACGGTGCCGAGCACGTCCTGAAACTGCCCATGGGCGACGACATGCCCGTCGAAGAATTCCTGCAACTCGAACTCCTGCCCGGACAATAGCGGATCGTCCGGCCCCGGCTTGCCCGTGCAGGCGGCGAGCCCTGCCAGCATCGCCAAAACGGCCCAAAGGCGCATGTCATGTCTCCTTGATTTTGGTAGCGATACGCGCCCGCACGGGATGCCGGATCACTTGCTTGGCACGCGCACCTGCGATATCTGCCCTCCATGCTCGATGATGCCGACGATATCCATGCCCTGTTTTCCGGCGCGCCCAAGACCACGGAGTTCCGCAAACTCCGCAAGCGTCTGGTGCGCCAGACCCGCGAGGCCATCGAGCAGTATGGCATGATCGAGCCGGGCGGCAAATGGCTGGTGTGCCTGTCGGGCGGCAAGGACAGCTACACGCTTCTGGCGGTGCTCTACGAGCTGCAATGGCGCGGCCTCCTGCCGGTCGAGCTTCTGGCCTGCAACCTCGATCAGGGCCAGCCGGGCTTTCCCGCGACGGTCCTGCCGACGTTTCTCGAAGAGCGCGGCGTGCCGCACCGGATTGAGTATCAGGACACTTATTCGGTGGTGATGGACAAGGTCCCTCAGGGCCGGACATATTGCGCCCTGTGCTCGCGTCTGCGGCGCGGTATTCTCTACCGCATCGCCCGCGAGGAGGGCTGCACGGCGGTGGTTCTGGGCCATCACCGCGACGATATCCTTCAGACGTTTTTCATGAACCTCTTCCATGGCGGCAGGCTGGCGACGATGCCGCCCAAGCTCCTGAATGAAGAGGGCGATCTGTTTGTCTACCGCCCGCTGGCGCATGTGGCCGAAGAGGATTGCGAAAAGTTCGCGCAGGCGATGACGTACCCGATCATTCCCTGCGACCTCTGTGGCTCGCAAGATGGGCTGCAACGCCAGCAGGTGGGACGGATTCTCGATGGCTGGGAGGCCAATAGCCCGGGCCGCAAACAGGTGATGTTCCGGGCCCTGATGAATGCACGGCCCTCGCACTTGCTCGACCCCGACCTGTTCGATTTCACCGCTCTGACGCGCAGGGAACCGGAACAATTATCGGAACAATTCGAGGCAGATTCTCGCCCGCCGCGGCTGCGGAGTTAATACCTCGCAAAGTCTCATGGCGTAGACCGCTCTGCGATGAAAGAGTGAGACTGCCCGTGCCGCAAGACAAGCCAAACCGATTTTCCAACCCGTTCAAGCAGGCCCATCGGCTGCTGTCCGACCAGCGGGTGACGATATACCTGATCCCGGCTTGCGCGCTTCTGGCCTATTACGTGGGCGGCGAGACGGCCTTGCTGGCGGTTGCGCTCTCCGCGCCTTTGCTGGCGGGGATCATGGCGGTGCTGGGCGATCCGCTGACCGGACAGGACAGCAAGGCGCGCAAGGTGCACCTGATGGGCTTTGACATGTTCAAACGCCTTGCCCGCACCGAGCTTGACCTGTGCCGCGCCGATGGCCGCAAGAGCGCGGTCCTGTTGCTGCGCATCGACGATTTCGCACAGATGGCGGACCGCCACGGACAAGGCGCCGCCGATCAGGTCTTGCATCAGACCGTGGCCCGGATTCGCTCGGTTCTGCGCAATGACGATATGGTGGCGGCGTTCGGCGAGGATGGCGTCGCGATTTGCCTGTCGCCGCAACCGGCGCTGGATCTCGAAATTTGCCTGCAACTTGCCGGGCGCCTCGCATCGACCATCGAAGATCCCTATTCCATCGACGGCACGAGTGTTTATGCCTCGGCCTCGATCGGGTTCTGCCAGCTGGGCCGGGACACGGCCTCCGACACGGCGGGGTCCGCACAAAGCGGCGGCGATCCCGACCCGGTCATTGCCTGTGCCGAGGTGGCGCTCGAGGCTGCGCGGGCTGTCGCCCCGTCGGCGATCCGCGCCTATGCGCGCGACATGAAAGTGCATCCGCCCGTGGCTGCCCATTCCGCGCAAGCCGTTGTGGAGGCGCTCGAAAATGGTGAAATCGTGCCGTGGTTCCAGCCACAGATTTCCACCGATACCGGGCGCATCACCGGCTTCGAATGCCTCGCGCGCTGGATTGTGCCGGGGCGCGGCCCG
Source organism: uncultured Aliishimia sp. (assembly GCA_965656085.1). Classification (GTDB taxonomy): domain Bacteria; phylum Pseudomonadota; class Alphaproteobacteria; order Rhodobacterales; family Rhodobacteraceae; genus Aliishimia. Next base: position 20,709 of record CBFHJA010000008.1, read on the forward strand.
ATTGCGCCGGTCGACTTCATCGCGCAGCTTGAAAAGGCGGGCAAGATGGGCCGGCTTCTCGAAGTCGTGCTCTATCATGCCCTGACTGCGGTCAAGGCCTGGGACCAGGCCGGGCTGGATATTGCACAGATCGGGGTGAACTTTTCCAGTGACGAGTTGAGCGATCCGGACCTGATCGACAAGGTCTCGTGGGAACTCGACAGGTTTGAGCTGTCCGCCGACCGACTCGCGGTCGAAATTCTGGAGACTGTGGTGGCGCAAGGCCCCGATGACATGATCACCCGCAATATCCGCGGTCTGGCCGAACTGGGCTGCCGGATCGATCTGGACGATTTCGGCATGGGCCATGCCTCGCTTGCCTCCATTCGCCGCTTCGGCGTGGGCCGGATCAAGATCGACCGGTCCTTCGTGATGAAATCCGACCGCGACCCCGATCAGCAGCGCATGATCCGCGCCATTCTCACGATGGCCGAACGGCTCGATATCGAAACGCTGGCCGAGGGCGTTGAAACCGTCGGAGAACACGCGCTGCTGGCGCAATTGGGCTGCACGCATGTGCAGGGCTTCGGCATTGGGCGCCCGATGCCCTTCGATCACACCATGACTTGGATCCGGGCGCATAACGACAAGCTGCAGGCGCCGCCGCAGATCGGGCGCGGCATCGGGTAGCCTGCCCGCTCTTGCGCCCCTGTCTGCCATCCGCTCTGCACCTCTTGCCCAACCTCAACGTCCCGCCGCCGCACCGCCGCAGAGCGCGGCATCAGGGCCGGCGCGATAAAATCCCCGTTGGAATCGCCGATTCCCGGGCGATCCGGCGGTAATGTCGCCCCGAAAGCCCTTGACCTTTGGCACTGTCTCGCGTTGATGGCGGAGACTTCAAAACAGGCAATGGGTGGCAGTCCGCTATGGATGACCAGAACAAAAATCTGATCCTCGCAACGGCTCTGAGTTTTCTCGTCATTCTGCTTTGGTTCGTCCTGTTCCCGCCGCCAGAACCGGAGACCGATCTGGCCGGCGCACCGGTCCCGGCCAGCGAAGGCGCCCCCGCGCCCGCCGCCGAGACCGGGACCGCCACGATCCCGCAATCGGCCGAATTGGGCCAGAGCGCCAACGCGCCGGTCGGCGCGGACACGGCCAGCCGCGAGGACGCGCTGGCGGATGCGGCCCGCATCACCATCGACACGCCGCGTCTGTCCGGTTCGATCTCCCTGACCGGGGGACGGATCGACGACTTGTCCTTGGTGGACTACAAGACCTCGCTCGATCCCGAGGCCGAGATCGTCACCATGCTGTCCCCGGTCGGCAGCCCGGGCGCCTATTACGCGCTCTATGGCTGGGCACCCGGCGGCGGCCTCTCGCCGGAGCAGGTTCCCGGTCCGAACACCGAGTGGCAGATCGCCGGAAACGACACGCTGCGCCCGGACGCGCCGGTGACCCTGACGTGGGAGAACGGCGCGGGCCTGCGGTTCAGCCGGACCATCACCATCGACGAAGATTACATGTTCTCGGTCACGCAATCGGTTGAGAACACGGGCGATACCGCCGCGACCCTGGCCCCGTACGGCATTCTCGCGCGCCATGGCGAGCCCGACAACCTGAAGAACTTCTTCATCCTGCACGAAGGTGCGGTGGCGATGTTCGACGAGGAACTGGTCGAGACCGATTACGACGATTTCGAGCCGTCGGCGAGCCATCAGGCAACGCAAGTCGCGACCGGCGGCTGGCTGGGCTTCACCGACCACTACTGGATGACGACGCTGATCCCCGCCTCGGGTCAGCCCTTCACCGCCAGCATCCTGCAGGACACCACCCGCGCGATCTTCCAGACCACCGCGAAACTGCCCACGCAGACCGTCGCACCGGGCGCCGAAGTCGCCGTGACGACGCAACTGTTCGCGGGGGCCAAGGAATGGGAGGCGATCCGCGGCTACGAGGCGCAGGGCGTGGTCAAATTCATCGACAGCATCGACTGGGGCTGGTTCTTCTTCCTGACCAAACCGATCTTCTGGCTGCTGCACGAGATCAACATCCTGATCGGCAACATGGGCTGGGCGATCATCGGCCTGACGCTGGTGATCAAGGTCCTGCTCTTCCCGCTGGCCTACAAATCCTATGTCTCCATGGCGAAGATGAAGGAACTCCAGCCGCAGATGGAGAAGATCAAGGAGCAGGCCGGAGATGACCGCCAGAAGCTCCAGATGGCGATGATGGAGCTCTACAAGAAGGAAAAGGTGAACCCGGCGGCGGGCTGTTTGCCGATCTTGCTGCAGATCCCGATCTTCTTCTCGCTCTACAAGGTGATCTTCGTCACGATCGAGCTGCGTCACGCCCCGTGGCTTGGCCCGTTCACGGACCTCTCGGCGCCCGACCCGACCTCGATCATCAACCTGTTCGGCCTGCTGCCCTTCGCGGCGCCGGATCCCAACTCGATCCTCGCGCTGATCTTCATCGGCATCCTGCCGCTCTTGCTGGGCATTTCCATGTGGATGCAGCAGAAGCTGAACCCGGCGCCGACGGATCCGACGCAACAGATGATCTTCGCGTGGATGCCGTGGGTGTTCATGTTCATGCTCGGCGGCTTCGCGAGCGGGCTGGTGATTTACTGGATCGCGAACAACACGATCACGTTCATCCAGCAATACACGATCATGCGCAGCCAAGGCTACAAGCCCGACATCTTCGGCAACATCAAGCAGGGCTTCAAACGCAAGTCCAAGAGCGACACGTGACCGCCACGCTTGCCCAGATCTGGCGGCACCCGATCAAGGGCATCGGCACCGAGGCCCTCGACACGGTCGCGCTGACCAAAGGCGCGCCGCTGCCGGGCGACCGGGCGTGGGCGGTGCTTGAAGAGGGCGGCGAGACCACAGATGGCTGGCGCCCATGCCGCAACTTTCTGCGCGGCGCGAAAGGCCCCGCGCTGATGGCGATCACCGCCAAGAGCGCGGGCGAGAGGCTCCATCTCAGCCACCCCAAACGCCCGGACCTGACGATCCGCCCGGCAGACAGCGGCGGCACCGCCGCGCTCTTTGACTGGCTGACACCGATCTACCCGGCGGACCGCCGCCCGGCCGCAGCGCTCGTCAAGGCCCCGCCGGAGGGCATGAGCGATGCGCCCTTTGCCTCGGTCTCGATCCTCAACACGGCCTCGCTGCGCGCGCTGTCCCAAAAGGCTGGGCGCGACCTTGATCCGCGCCGCTTCCGGGGCAATCTCTGGCTGGACGGGCTGGCCCCGTGGGAAGAATTCGATCTGGTGGGCAAGACGCTGACGATCGGCGCGGCCCGGCTGGAGATCGTCGAGCCGATTGGCCGCTGCCGCGCGACCGAGGCCAACCCGGCCACGGGCACACGCGACACCCCGACGCTGCAACTCCTCGAAGAGGGCTGGGGCCACACGGATTTCGGCGTCTACGCCATGGTCACGCAAGGCGGCACAGTGGCGTGCGGCGACGCGGTCACGGTCACATGAGCGCGCCCCTGCCCTTTCCCCTCGCGCAGGCCCCCACGGACGCCGAAAACGCGGCCGGAACACGCCTTTTCGCGGGGGGCCGCGCGGAGTTTCTCAAGGGCGTTGTGGCGATGTCCGGCCTGCCCCCCGCCGACCGCCTTGAAGTGTGTTTCGCGGGCCGCTCGAACGTGGGCAAATCCAGCCTGATCAACGCGCTCACGGGCCGCAAGGGGCTGGCGCGCGCGTCCAACACGCCCGGGCGCACGCAGGAGATCAACTTCTTCACGCTTGATGACAGCCACTATGTGGTGGACTTGCCCGGCTATGGCTATGCCAATGCCCCGCTTGATGTGGTCAAGAAATGGCAGGCTTTGCTCAAGCAATACCTCTCGGGCCGCCAGACCCTGCGCCGCGCCTTCGTGCTGATCGACGCGCGCCATGGCATCAAGGCGGTGGACGAGGAAATCCTCACCCTGCTCGACAGCGCAGCGGTGACTTTCCAATGCGTGCTGACCAAGGCGGACAAGGTGAAGGCAGCGGACCGTGAAAAGGTGCTGACACAGGTCCGCAAGGTGCTCGCGAAACACCCCGCCGCTTTCCCCGAAATCGTGCTGACCTCCTCGGAAAAGGGCGACGGGATCGACACGCTGCGGGCGATCATCGCGGGGCTTGAGGCGTAACCGCAGCCCGCCTTTTTGATACCTCAGTTTCCCAATCTGCACGCAGCGCCAGCTTCAAACATGAAGCGCTCAGTTCGCCTACTTACTCGGGAAGGCGAAGCCGACCAGCCCCCGACCCTCCCCACGGGAGGGGGCTTCACCCCCACCCAGGGTCGGGGGCTGGTCTATTTTCTGAAGCCCGAGCGAAGCAAATTTCCCCGATCAAGGCGGTGAGTTCAGAGTTTAAACCCCTTGCCGCGCGGCGCGTTCCCCGGCACAAGCAGTCGCACCCGAGACGAGACACGAGCCATGAAACCGCGCGACATGAACCAAGACTGGATTGCCACCGCCGCCACGCTGAACAAGGCGCTTCCCTTCCTGCAACGCTACACGGGCGCGATCGTGGTGATCAAACTCGGCGGCCATGCGATGGGCAGCGACGAGGCCATGGCGAGCTTTGCCCGCGATGTGGCCCTGCTGCGGCAAGTTGGCATGAACCCGGTGATCGTGCATGGCGGCGGGCCGATGATCAACGCGATGCTGAAACGTCTCGATATCCAGTCCGAATTCGTGAACGGCAAGCGCGTCACCGATGCCGAGACCATGGAAGTGGTCGAGATGGTGCTCTCTGGCCTCGTGAACAAGCGCATCGTCGCCGCGATCAACGCGCAGGGCGGGCGCGCCGTGGGCCTGTCGGGCAAGGACGCGAACCTGATGTTCTGCGAGCCCACCGATCCCGCGCTCGGGCTTGTCGGCACCCCGAGCCAGATCGACCCGCGCGTGCTGCACACGCTCTTCGAGAACGAGATGGTGCCGGTGATCGCCCCCTTGGGCGCGGGCCGGACCGGCGAGACCTACAACATCAACGGCGACACGGCGGCGGGCGCCATCGCGGGGGCGCTCAAGGCCGACCGGTTGCTGCTGCTCACCGATGTGTCGGGCGTCAAGAATACCGCAGGTGAGGTCGTGACCGAACTGACCCCCGATCAGATCCGGCAGATGACCGCAGATGGCATCATCGCGGGCGGCATGATCCCCAAGACCGAGACCGCGCTCGATGCCATCGCCAGCGGCGTGCGCGCGGCGGTGATCGTGGACGGGCGGGTGGAGAATGCGGTGCTCTTGGAACTCTTCACCGAGCACGGAGCGGGCAGCATCATCCGCGCGCGCTGACCCGCTTTCCAAGTGGTTAACGCGCCGAACGCCATACAGGTGCCATACGTCCAGCCATACGCGCTGCCATACGCCCGGCCATACGAGGATTTTTCAGGAAAATAAGGGGTCTTAACGCAGCGAACGGGGCCTTCGGCGCGTGCCTCGCGCAGACGTGTCGCCGCACCCCGTTGCTTTGTCGCCCGTCGCGCGTAGATTGCTGCACATGGAACACGAAGCCGCCATCCGCCTCGCCGTTTTTCTCGGCCTTTTCGCGCTCTTCGCCGCCGCCGAAAGCTGGCTGCCCCGCCGCGTGCGCAGCCAGACTCGCACCGCGCGCTGGACCACGAACTGGGCGATCACGGCGGCCAACACGATCACCCTGCAACTGCTCGCGCGCGGCCTTGTTGCAGTGGGCCTGCCCCTGCTCGCCGTGGGCGCGGCGGTGGATGCCGCCGCCAATGGCTGGGGCCTCTTCAACATATTGAATTGGCCTGTCTTTCTGGAAATTCTCATCGCCATTCTGGTGCTCGATTTCGCCATCTGGCTGCAACACCTGATCACCCACAAGGTCCCGTTCCTGTGGCGTCTGCACCGGGTGCATCACGCAGATGTGGACATCGACGTCACCACCGCGATCCGCTTCCATCCCCTTGAAATCGCTCTGTCAATGCTGATCAAGATCGGGCTCGTCTACCTCATGGGCCCCGCCGCGCTTGCCGTGATCCTGTTCGAGATCATCCTCAACGGCACCGCGATGTTCAACCACGCCAATATCAAGCTGCCGCTGCCCGTAGACGCCGTGCTGCGCCGCGTTCTGGTGACCCCGGACATGCACCGCGTCCACCACTCGGTGCACCGCGCCGAGCATGACAGCAACTACGGCTTTGCCCTGTCGATCTGGGACCGGATCTTCGGCACCTATATCGCGCAACCCTCTGAAGGGCATGACAAAATGAAGATCGGGCTGCAATGGCAGGACGACCGCCCCTCCCGCCTCGGCTGGAGCCTCGCCCTGCCCTTCTTCCGCAAATGACAGACCCCGCGCTCGACACCGCGCTTGACCGGTTTGGACTGTTCGTCATGGGCGCGGCTGACGGGCATATCCTCGTCGGTGCCGGCCCGCGCATGTGGCCCGTCTTCACCGCAGCCCCCGAGTATCAGGACGGCGCCCGCGACCCCCTTGATCGCTGGTCCAAACGCGCGCTCGGCGCGCTCGCCGCCCCGCGCGGCTGGGACGTAGTGTTTCCCTCGGACGGCCCTCCCTACGCCCCCTTCATCGCATGGGCCAAAGCGACGGGACGGTTCTGGGACAGCCCCGCCGGGATGCTCGTGCATGACCGCGCCGGGCTGATGATTTCGATCCGGGGCGCCTTCGTCACACCGGACGCCGAGCCAACACAGAGCGCGGCAAGCCCCTGCATTTCTTGCACAAATCAGCCCTGCGCCACAGCCTGCCCGGTGGACGCGCTCAGCGCAGAGAACGGCTATGACGTGGCGGCCTGCCATGCCTATCTGGACACAGAGCCCGGGCGCGATTGCCTGGAGCGGGGCTGCAAAGCCCGCCGCGCCTGCCCGATCAGCGCGGCGTTCGGACGCGACCCCGCGCAATCGGCCTTCCACATGAAATCGTTCCATCCGTCATGACCCTGAAACTGATCCTGATGCGCCACGCCAAGTCGAGTTGGGACGATCCCGATCTCGACGACCATGACCGCCCGCTCAATGAGCGCGGCTATGTATCGGCCCGCCGCATGGGCCATTGGCTGCGCACGCATGGGCATGTTCCGGAGGCCGCTGTCAGCAGTTCCTCGCTTCGAACCCGCGAGACCTTCGCGGGGCTCGGGTTCGACTGCGATGTGGCTTTCGCAGTGCAACTCTACCACGCACAGCCCGAAACGATGCTGGCCGCTCTCGGCGTGCTGGCCGCTCTCGGCGTGCTGACCGCGAAAACGGTCCTGCTGCTCGGGCATAATCCGGGCTGCGAGTGGTTCGCGTCTCAGATTGTCTCGCGCCCTGTGCCACATCCCAAATTCGAGCATTACCCGACTTGCGCGACACTGGTGACGACGTTCGAAAAGGACAATTGGCGGGACATCACATGGGGCGACGGCGAGCCGCTGGATTTCGCCATCCCGCGCGAAGTGTCTGATCCATAAATAAAAAAGCCCCGGGCGTGATCCGGGACTCTTGTGTTTGCCAAGGCTGTGGTCAGTGCCCGAGGATCTGGCTCAGGAACAGCTGCGTCCGGGGGCTCTTGGGGTTGTTGAAGAACTCCTCGGGCTCGTTCTGCTCCACGATCTGGCCTTCATCCATGAAGATCACCCGGTTCGCCACCTGCCGCGCAAAGCCCATCTCGTGGGTCACGCAAAGCATCGTCATGCCCTCTTCGGCAAGCTCCACCATCGTGTCGAGCACTTCCTTGATCATCTCGGGATCGAGCGCCGAAGTCGGCTCGTCGAAGAGCATGATCCGGGGGCGCATGCAGAGCGAGCGGGCGATGGCCACACGCTGCTGCTGACCGCCCGAAAGCTGGCCCGGGTACTTGTCCGCCTGATCGGGGATCTTCACCTTGTTGAGGAAATGCATCGCGATTTCCTCGGCCTCTTTCTTCGGCGTCTTGCGCACCCAGATCGGGGCCAGCGTGCAGTTTTCGAGGATCGTCAGATGCGGGAAAAGGTTGAAATGCTGAAAGCACATCCCGACCTCGGACCGGATCTTGTCGATGTTCTTCACATCCGAGGACAGCACCGTGCCATCCACTTCGATCCGCCCCTGCTGGTGTTCCTCCAGCGCATTGATGCAGCGGATCAGCGTGGATTTGCCCGAGCCAGACGGACCCGCGATGACGATCCGCTCGCCCTGATAGACGGTCAGATCGATATCGCGCAGCACGTGGAAGGTGCCATACCATTTGTTCATGTTCTCAATGGAAACCGCGACCTTGTCGGAGACCTTCAGTTCCAAATTATGCACTTCGGGGACGATGTCACTCATCTGTCCACTCCTTACCTGTGATCGGTGTTGAGCTGACGCTCAAGCCATTGCGAATATTGCGAGATACCGTAGCAGACGACGAAGAACAGAAGCGCGGCAAAGCCAAACAGCTCCCAATACACGCCGTTCCACTCCTGAGAGGCGAGGATCGGGCCACGGATCATGCCCACGAGGTCGAACATCGAGATGACCGACACGAGTGTGGTGTCCTTGAACAGACCCACGGCCACGTTCACGATCCCCGGAATGGAGATCTTGAGCGCCTGCGGCAAGATGATCAGTCGCATCGCCTGCGGGTAGTCGAGGCCCAAGCTGTCCGCCGCCTCATACTGTCCCCGCGGCAACGCGGCGAGGCCCCCCCGGATCACTTCCGCGATATAGGCCGCCGAGAACATGGTGATCATGATCACCACGCGCAGGAACAGGTCCACATTGCTTTCCGGCGGGAAGAAGTAGGACAGCATCACCGAGGCCACGAACAGCAGCGTGATCAGCGGCACACCCCGCACGAACTCGATAAACACCACGCAGATCCACTTGATGATCGGCATATGCGATTGCCGCCCGAGCGCCAGCAAGATCCCCAGCGGGATCGACAGCGACACACAGGTCACGCCGAGCATCATGTTGAGCATGAAGCCGCCCAGATCGCGGGACGGAACCGCCTGCATCATCGCCGTGTCCGCCGCATCCTCCGGGATCAGCCATCCGCCGACACTCCACACGACAACCGCCGCGATGATCGCGCCGAAAAAGCCAAGCGCGAAGCTCGACACCACGAGGCGCTCGAACGCGAGATAGCCCAGCACGAACCCCAGCAGCGCCACAATCGGTGTGGCCAGCGCCCCGCCCCAGATCAGGTAGTAGGCGATGAACGGATAGACCGCGGTAAACAGCAGAAGCTTGCGGGGCAGCTTGAAGTAGAGCACCGGCGCGGCGGCCACGAAGAGCAGGATGAACGCAAGCTGCGGACGCCAGTAAAGCTCTTCAGGGTAGGTGAACCCGTAAAGAAGCTGGTTGATCCGCTCAGTCAGAACCGCGAAGCAGCCACCCGTCGCCCCGTCGAGGATCTCCCGGCATTCCGACAGGCTCGACGCGTTCCAGACCCCGTTGAATATCCAAGGCGTCACGAAGGCCAGCAGCGCATAGATCGCGTACAGCGAGATCAGCGTAAGCAGCGTGCCCCAGACCCCGTTGAAGAGATTGTGCTTCATCCAGCCGACGATGCCGACCTCGGATAAGGGCGGCTCCCGCTGCGGCAGCGTCTCTGTGCGCACGAAGGCAATGTTGGATGTATCTGCCATCTCAGCGCTCCTTCAGCTTCACGGAGTTGTTGTAGACGTTCATCACCGCCGAGATCAGCAAGCTGATCGTGAGGTAGAACAGCATCAGCAGCAAAACGCATTCGATCGCGCGCCCGGTCTGGTTCAGCGTGATACCGCCGAGCGTGCCGGTGATGTCCATGTAGCCCACCGCGATGGCGAGCGAGGAGTTCTTGGTGATGTTGAGGTATTGCGAGATCAGCGGCGGGATGATGACCCGGAGCGCCTGCGGCAGGATCACGAGGTTCATGATCCGCCCGGGGCGAAGGCCCAACGACGCGGCCGCCTCGGTCTGGCCCTTGGAAATGGCCTGAATCCCCGCGCGGACGTTCTCGGCGATGAAGGCACCGGTATAGATCGCCAGAGCGAACCAGAGCGCGATCAACGATCCGCGCACGGTCATGCCACCCGAGAAGTTGAACCCGCGCAGCGCCGGGACATCCCATGTCAGGCCCATGATCGTGAGCAGCGCGATCAGTGGCACGAACCAGATGGCCAGCATGAAATACCACGTGACCGGGCGCTCGCCGGTGGCTTCCTGCTTGGCGGTGGCCCATGCGGAGAGGGTGCGCGCACCGAAAAAGGAGCCGATCAGGCCCACGAGCACGAGCAGCCAGCCCATCGCTACCGAGCCGAAGAGCGGCGAGGTCAGGATCGGCGCGGGCACATAGACGCCGCGATTGGTGAAGGCGAAAAGGCCGAGGAGCATGGTCGACTCGGGCTCATCGCCCCGGAACGCACGCGGTGCGGGCATCACGGCGATCATGATCGTGAAGATAATGATGATCCAGATCAGCACGGGCACGTTGCGGAAGGCTTCCACGTACCACGCCATCAGCTTGGACACGAGCCAGTTGTTGCTGAGCCGCAAGACGCCCGCGATCACGCCGAAGATAGTGGCGGTCAGACAGGCGAGAAACGCCACCAGCAACGTGTTGAGGACACCGACGATGGTGGCGCGCAGATGGGTCGACTGGCTGTCATATTCCACAAGCCGCTGGTTGATGTCATAACCGGCGGGCTCGCCAAGAAACTGATAGGAAATATTCAGGCCTGCCTGTTCGAGATTGTCGAAGAGGTTGCTCAAAAGATAGGCGATCGCGGCAAAGAGCACGATCATTGCAATCACTTGGAACGTGTAGGCCCGGTACCGAGTGTCATTTATCAGCTTCTCGGCATGCGCGGGCCTGATATGCTGAAACGCGCTGGCGACTCTGGAAACAAAAACAAACAACCGGGTAGAGTGAGCAAAGGCAAAGCGCGAGCCGTTCGCTCTAGAGATAATGGACTCAGCTATAGAGAGGTCCGATAGATCGAGCGTTGTTTTACTGTCAACCCGTCGCGGGAGGTAATGTATAAGCTGGTATTGCACCACTACACCGAAAATAAATAGGCCGATCCATATCCAAAAGGCTTGATCTATGGAACTGAAAACGAAAACCCATTGCCCAATGAACAATATAGATATGAGGTAGAAGGCCTCTACTGCAGTGGTGGGTTCAAAAAGCCAATTGGTTATCGGGCGAACAAGAGGTTCAGCGTTTTCTTGAGCAACTACAAACAAATAGGTTCTTGTTAAAAACGCTGAACCAATCGAAGCGGTAGCCAGAATCACGCCGATTCGAACGAACTTGAATACCAAGACACCTACTAGAGCGCCGACAAAAAGCGCCTGTGCAATGTCACTGTGATAGACAGGCGATACCCCGAGTTGCTCCAAAGGGTACCGAAATAGTAGCCGAAAAGGAAACAACAGCGTTTCGAGGATGGTAGGATCGCGATCCCCGTACGCTCCGAAAACTAACAACGAGGTAAAAGCCCCAAGAACTGCGGGCAAAATATATGGAATGACGAAATAAGCGACAGCAAAGAAAAGTATTCCGGTGCCTAATGCGATCACCCAAGAAAACTCTCCTACGCGCCCTTCCGACAATAGTAAAGTGAATATTCCTACAAAACCCCCGAAAACAAGGCCAAGGAAGAAAAAAGGAAAAGCTAACAGTGCACGGTATACGAACCATCCAAGTAGGCAGAGGCCAACGCCAAGTGTTACCGCCAAAATCGCTCCAGCGCCTTGGATGAAGTCAACCAACAAAACGAACACGTCTCCAACAACGTTTCCCATGCGAGACCTTTCAGTTTAGACTTGTCGTATCCAGCCGCTTGATTATCGTTGCGCCCAATGCGCTCCCAGAACAACTGCGATCGCTATGTACAAAAGGATTAAAATGGTCGGCAGTAGCGCACCTTTGATGCCCCGCCGAGCCAAGAAGAATATTGGTAGAAGAAGAGACGGTAAAGCGACAATACCAATAGGTGGATACACAAACCACCCAATACCCCCCGTTACAGCCAATATCGACAGCCAAAACATTGTATTGCTACACCAAATCTGTGCGGGCCGACGCCCGCACAGATCAGGTTTCGTACTTAGCGGAACGGCGGGCTGTAGAGCAGGCCGCCATCGGTCCACTGGGCGTTCAGGCCGCGGGACAGACCGATCGCTGTGCTCTCACCGATATTGGCTTCGAAGATCTCACCGTAGTTGCCGTTGACGGCAAGTGCGCGCTTGGCCCAGTCGGCATCGAGGCCGAGCATTTCGCCCAGCGTGCCTTCGGTGCCCAGCAGGCGGTTGATTTCCGGGTTGTTCGTACCTGCGGCCATCTCGTCGAGATTGGCGGAGGTCACGCCCAGTTCTTCTGCGGAGATCAGCGCGTTGAGGGTCCAGCGCACGATGTCGCCCCACTCGTTGTCGCCGTGGCGAACAAGCGGACCGAGCGGCTCTTTGGACACGATTTCCGGCAGAACCATGTGATCGCCCGGATTCTCGAAGGTCGCACGGGTGGCCGCGAGGCCCGAGGCGTCCGTGGTGTACACGTCGCACGCACCTGCGAGATACTGCTGCTGCGCTTCGGCGTTGGTTTCGATCGGAACCGGTTCGTAGCTGATGTTGTTCGAGCGGAAGAAGTCCGCGAGGTTCAGCTCGGTGGTGGTGCCGGTCTGGATGCAGACGGTTGCGCCATCGAGGTCGGTTGCGGAGGCCACGCCCAGCTCGCGCGGAACCATGAAGCCTTGGCCGTCATAGTAGTTGATGCCGGTGAATTCGAACTTCAGGTCGACGTCGCGGCTGAAGGTCCATGTGGTGTTACGAGCCAGCATGTCGATCTCGCCGGAAGCCAGCGCGGTGAAGCGCGTCTTGCCGGTGGTCGGCACGAATTCAACGGCCATGGGATCGCCCAGAACGGCAGCGGCCACCGCGCGGCACACGGCCACGTCGAAGCCTTCCCACTCGCCATCGGCGTTCGGTGCTGCAAAGCCCACGAGGCCGGTGGTCACGCCGCAGTTCAGCGACCCGCGCGCCTTGACGTCGTCAAGGGTGCCCGCGGCGGCAGCGCCAGCTGCCAGACCGACAGCGGTCATTGCACCAAAAAAAACAGATTTGTTCATGTTTACCTCTTCCTGATTTACCCGCCACTCCCGTAGCGGAGGTCCTGACCCGTTGGGGCCAAAGGTGATACCCCGCAGGTTGATCCCGCAGGTTAGCTGCAATTTTGTGCGCATTCCCGACAAGAGGTCAAGCAATCTCCCTAAGGCATCCGCACAAATCTTCATGGACTGCCTACGAAAAAGACATGCCCTGGGGTCACCTCAGGCAAGCGTTTTCGCGAAGCGCAAAGCGGTCAGGAACGCGTCCTTTTTGACCGCACGGGCAGCCAGCGCCTCTTCATCATCACCCCATTGTTCGGCCTGCCAAATCTCGTCGACATGGGCGGCCTCCCAAAGGATGTCCGCTGATGCATGCCCAGATAGGGCCGCCAATCCGATAATCCAACTACCCGGAAGCGTGACCAGTTCGTGAAACGCGGTCAGCTCGAAGGACGGCATCGCGGCGGTCAGCGCGTGCATCCGGTGCAGCGAATCATCCGGCTGCGGCACCGGCATGAGCCCGGTTTGCACATTGAGAACGATGCCATGGGTGTCCCGCGCCCAGTCCAGCAAGGGATCCCACGCCACCGTCTGCCGCTCGATCAGCGCCTGCGGGCCATCGGCGCGGTAGCACAGCAGATCGCTGCCGCCATACTCGGCGATCATCGCCGCGACCTCGGCGTGCTGCACCGTGACCTTGTCGAGCGCGGAATTCGACAGGCGTGTGAACGGCATGAGTTCGGGGTTCACCACCTCTTCCTGCGCCTCCCATTCTGCCGCGAGTTCCTCGGCAAGCGCCCGGGTCGGCACCACCAAAGGCTGCTTACCCGGGGTTCTCACCGGCCGGCCATCGAGCGCCACGCCGAACCCGGTCTCCTGCTCGGTTGCCTCAGCCACTTTCCAAAAGCGCTTCATCGTCCATTCGCTCAAGACGCGTCTCCCAATACCTGGTAAATCGCCTGTTCGAGGCCCGGCGCTGTATCGGCCAGCACATGCGCCGCGCCCAGAGCATCCGGGGCGTGATAACCCCATGTCACCCCGATCGTCGCCATCCCGGCAGCCCGTCCCATCTCCATGTCATAACTGGTATCGCCGATCATCACCGCCTCCTGCGGCGCCACGCCCGCATCGGACAGAGCCGCCCAGAGCATCGAGGGGTGCGGCTTGCTCGGGTGATCGTCGGCACAGTGCTGCGTGACGAACAGCCCGCCCAGATGGTGATGCGCGATGAGCCCGGTGAGCCCGCGCCGGGACTTGCCGGTCGCCACTCCCATCAGCAGATGATCGCGTGTGGACAGCCCGTCCAGCAGCGCGCGCATCCCCGGATAAAGCGGCCCGGTCGCCCCAGCACGGCGGCGCTCCGCATAACTCCGCTTGTAGCTCTCAACTAACGCGGCCTGAAGCGCGGGATCCGCCTCAGGCACCAATTCCGCAATCGCAATCGGCAGCGACAGCCCGACGATCCTGAGCACCGCCTCCCGCTGCGGCACCATCAGCCCATGCTCGTTGAAGGCCGCCGCCATCGCCCCGAGGATTTCGGCCTGACTGTCCACCAGCGTGCCGTCCACGTCGAACACCACGAGTTTGAGGCTCATCGCAGGCTCTCGAACGGGTCTTCATCGGCGAAAGAGGGCTCCCAGCCGAGGGTGTCCCAGCTTTCCGCCATATGCGGGGGCAACTCGGCATGGATCACCACGGGCGCCCCGGTCACGGGATGCGCAATCGCCATGGTGCGCGCATGCAGGTGCAGTTTTTTGGAGATGATCCCGCCAAGCTGCGCGCCCCAGCCATCGCCGAGATTCTCCTGCCCCGAGCCGCCATATTTGCCATCCCCAATGATCGGATGCCCGATCTCGGCCATATGCGCCCGAAGCTGGTGCGTGCGCCCGGTCACCGGCTCCAACGCCACCCATGAGGCCCGCGCGCCGACCCGGTAGAGCGTCGCGTAGAGCGTATGCGCGCGTTTGGCGCCGGGGGTTGCGTCCATCTCGCGCGGATGCACGGCATGCATTTTCTCGCCCTCGCCGCCCTTGCCATGGCCGCCCGCTTTCACGAGCCCATACTTGATCTCACCGAGATAGGGCGTCGGCACCCCGGCCACCAACGCCCAGTAAATCTTGCGCGTCTTGCGGTGCCGCATCGCCGCCGTCAGCGCCTGCGCCGCAGCCCGCGTGCGCGCCAGCAGCAGAACGCCCGACGTGTCCTTGTCGAGCCGATGCACAAGGCGTGGCTTCTCGTCGAGGTCGAACTTGAGCGCTTCGGCCAGCCCATCCACATGCCGTGTCTGACCAGAGCCGCCCTGCACCGGCAGCCCGGGAGGCTTGTTCAGCGCGATGAGGACATCGTCTTTGTAAATCACGCAATCGCGGATCATCTGTGCATCAGCCGCGCTGATCTTCGCCTGTGCCTGCGGCGGTGGCGGCGCGGCGTCGGGAAGCGGCGGCACCCGCACCTCTTGGCCCTCTTCGAGCCGGGTCGCGGGTTTCACCCGCCCGCCATCCACGCGGCACTCGCCCTTGCGGCACATCTTCTCGATGCGCCCCTGCTGAAGCTGCGGAAACCGCCGCTTGAGCCAGCGGTCGAGCCGCTGATCGCCCTCGCCCGCCTCCACAGTCACGATTTGCACACCGCTCATGCCAGCACCCCGCGTCCGAGCATCACCCCTGCCGCCACAGCCGCAAGACACAGCACCACCGTGCCAAAAACATAGACCAAAGCGCCGCTCACCTGCCCGGCCTCGAAGAGCCGCAGCGCGTCGAGCGAGAACGCCGAGAAGGTCGTGAACCCACCGAGCACCCCGGTCATCAGCAGCGGCGCCCAGCGGGCATGGCCCGTGCCGCTCTCAAGCAGCCAGATCAGCAGAAGGCCCATTGCAAACGAGCCCAGCACGTTCACCAGAACCGTCCCATAGGGGAACGCTGCCGCGCTCACGCACAGATATCGCAGGACCGCGCCGAGCGCGCCGCCAAGGGCTACATGCAGGATCGTCATGGCGCGCGGTGTGGGTCCGGGGCGCGCAAATGTCAACTGCCGCGCTGGTCGCGGAGCTTCTGGAAATAGGCCACCCGCTTGGCCAGATCGCGCTCGAACCCGCGCTCGACCGGGGCATAGAACTGCTGCCGCGCCATGTCGTCCGGGAAGTAGTCCTGCCCCGAAAACCCGTCCTCTGCATCGTGGTCATAGGCATAGCCCGCCCCGTAGCCCTGCTCTTTCATGAGCGTCGTGGGCGCGTTGAGGATGTGCTTGGGCGGCGGCGCAGAGCCCGACACTTTGGCCTCCCGTATCGCGCCCTTGTAAGCGACATAGGCTGCGTTCGATTTCGGCGCGAGCGCGAGATAGATCACCGCCTGCGCGAGCGCGAGTTCTCCCTCTGGCGAGCCGAGCCGCTCATAGGTCTCCCACGCCTGCAGGCAGAGCGCCTGCGCCTGCGGATCGGCCAGCCCGATATCCTCGACGGCCATCCGGGTAATCCGGCGCGCCAGATAGCGCGGATCCTCGCCACCGGTCAGCATCCGCGCGAGCCAGTAGAGCGCCGCATCGGGGTCCGAGCCGCGCACCGATTTGTGCAGCGCAGAGATCAGGTTGTAGTGCTCATCCCCGGATTTGTCATACTTGGTCGCCCGCCGCATCAGCCGCGTCGTGAGCGCCTCGGTGTCCAGTTCAGTATCGGTTTTCCACGCCGCGACCTGCTCGGTGAGGTTCAATAGCGCCCGCCCATCACCGTCGGCCATCCCGATCAGCGCCGCCCGCGCCTGCTTATTCAGCGGCAGAGCCCTGCCAAGCTCCGCCTCGGCCCGCGCGAGCATCTGCTCCAGTTCGGTCTCGGAGAGGCGCTCCAGCACCAACACCTGCGCCCGGCTCAGAACGGCGGCATTGAGCTCAAAGGAGGGATTCTCCGTGGTCGCGCCCACCAGCAGGATCGTCCCATCCTCCATATGCGGCAGGAACCCGTCCTGCTGCGCCTTGTTGAACCGGTGGATCTCATCGACGAACAGAAGCGTACCCTTGCCATTGGCAGCCCGCATTTTTGCAGCCTCAAACACCTTCCGCAGATCCGGCACGCCAGTGAAGATCGCGCTGATCTGCACGAAATGCAGGTCGGTCTCATGCGCCAGAAGCCGCGCGATGGTGGTCTTCCCGACACCCGGCGGGCCCCATAAGATCAGCGAGGACAGCGCACCGGAGGCCAGCATCGCGGTCAAAGGACCGTCCGGCCCGAGGATCTGGCTCTGCCCGATGACCTCCGACAAAGCCTTGGGCCGCAGCCGGTCGGCAAGCGGGCGGTGGTGGCTGCTCCCCTCGGCAGGCGAATCCGATGTGCTGAACAGGTCCTGCATCGCGGCTCAGGACCGGAAGGCGAGCATCACGCGGCTGCCGCCCCGCTGCACCGTCAGTTGGTAGCGACCCGGCTGCCCGAGGGCGCGTTCGGCATCGCGCGGCGTTTCGACCTCGCGTCCGTTCACGGCGCGCAGCACATCGCCCGGACGCAAGCCAACCCGCGCGCCATAGGGCCCGGGATCGGCCACAAGCACACCCGTCGTCGAAAGCGGCAGGTTGAACTCCTGAAGCACCGCCGGGTTGATCTGAATCACCACAAGCTCGGGCAGGCCCGACCGGCGGCCCAGCTCACGCGGATCTCGCGGCGGGTCGTCCGGGGCGGCCATCAGCCCTACAGCGACCACTTCCACCGCGCCCCCCCGAACCCGTTCGATGGGCACCTCCCCGGTCCCGGCGACGGACATACGGTAGACCATCTCCGAGGGCGAGTTGACCGGCGCGTCATCGACTGCCGTGATCACATCACCAGGCGCGAACCCGGCCACGGCAAAAGGACTCGACGGATGCAGGCCGGAAATCACGATCCCTTCCGGCCGCGTGAGCCCGAGCATCTCCGCAAGGTCCTGCGTCACCGGCTGGCCGGACATGCCCGCCCAAGGCCGCTCGAACCGCGCGCGACCCTCGCGGGCCTGCTCCACGAAGGCGCGCACCAGATTGGCGGGGATGGCGAACCCGATCCCATTCGAGCCGCCCGAGCGCGACACGATCTGCGTGTTGACCCCGATCAGGCGGCCCGCGACGTCTATCAGCGCGCCGCCCGAATTGCCCGGGTTGATCGGCGCATCGGTCTGGATGAAATACCCCCGCCCCCGCCCCGATGCCCCACCGGACCGCGCCAGCCCCGAGACGATCCCACTCGACACGGTCTGTCCGACACCAAACGGGTTGCCGATGGCGAGCACCAACTCCCCGACCTGCACCTCGTCGCTGTCGCGCAAGGGCAGGCTCGGCAGGTCCTCGGCACCCTCCAGTTGCAGGATCGCTAGATCGCTGTCCTCATCGCCCAAAAGCACCCGGGCCGTGAACTCGCGCCGGTCGTTCAGCACCACGCGGATATCCGTGGCCATGCCGACGACGTGATAATTCGACACCACGATCCCGTCCGAGCCCAGGATCACGCCGGAGCCAAGCGAATTTTGCACACGCGGCTCAGGCCGTCCGAACCCTTCGAAAAAGCGCTCAAAGAAGGGATCGCTCATAAACGGCGTGCGCCGGGCCTCGGTCACCCGGCGCGCGTAGATATTGACCACCGCAGGGGCGGCCGCCTGCACAAGCGGGGCGAAGCTGAGGCTGATCTCAGCACGGCTTTGCGGCACCGATTGCGCCGTCGCCGGCCCTGCAACCACCATCAAAACAAGCAAAAACGCGCGCAGCATGTCGGTCCTTCCTGTTTGCCCGGGGCCTTCGATATGCGCCCCGAACCGCTCGATTGCAAGCGTCTCAGGCGTCCAGCGGCGCGTGCAGCCGGGTCTCTTTGGTGATGATGCCGCCCCGGTTGCCAATCTCCAGAGACCCGTAGCGCTGCGCGAAGACGGGCGGCAGCGCGCGGTCGCCGGGCACCGAGAGCCAGAGCCGCAGCAGATGCCGCCGCTTGGCCGGATCGGGCCAGTCGGTGAACCCGGTGCGGTCATGCAGTTGCGCGTGATTGTAGACGAATTGCATGTCGCCGGGTGCGAGTTGCATCGAGATGTGCAGGCTCGGGTCGTTGGCCAGCGCGTCGAACATATCCAGCGCGGCGATGTGGTCTTCGGTGAGGCGCAACGCGTCCGGAAAGCGCTGCGCCGCGTTGATATATTGCCGCTGGTAGAACACGGTGAGCTTACCATCATGCCACGAGAGCGGCGGGATGGTCATGAACGGCCCCTGCCCTTCGGGAATCTCTCCGCGCCGGTCCGTGGCGATGGGATCGAACAGCCGCGCCAAGAGGTCAGGGCGCTCGGCGCGCATCCGGTTGTAGATCGTCTCGGCGCTGATCAGCAGCGACAGCCCGCCCTCCTTGGCGGCGCGCAGACAAAGCAGCCCGACCACATCGGTGCTGTCCGTGTGAAAGGTCTGCCGCGCCGCGGTCTGGTAGATGCGCGTGCCCGGATCAGCGGCATCGGCCCCGGTGTCGCGCACATGGCCCAGAATATGCCCCGCTGCGTTCTGCGAGCGCGCTGAGCCCAGATGCGCCCCGATCCCGCAGAAGATCGCCGCAGCCCTTTCCTGCGTGAGGCGGTCCACGGGCAGGCCGCGCAGCACCTCGAAGCCATGGCCATTCAGGAGCGTATCACGCAGGCTTTTGAAATGCGCGGCGAGGGTCGGCAGCGGGAAGTCCTCGGCACTGATCTCACCGATGTCGCGGCCCAGCGACAAGTAGTGGGCCGCCGCTGCCTCAAGCTCGGCGATCTCGTCGGCGCTCAAGTCCCGCACCCAACGCTCCGGCGCTGCGGCCATTTCTGTGCCGGTCCATGCCGCCGGGCCGGTCAGGCGCTCGGGAATTTGGTCGAGTATGGACATGCGGTGCTCCTCTCCCTGCGCAAGATGCAGACAGAATTGCCCCTGTCCAGAACGAAAAAGCCCCCCGCGATGGCGGAGGGCTCGGGTCATCCGTCTGGATGGAGGAGATTAATCTTCTGCGGCGTCTTCGGCCTCAACGCGGGCCTTGTCGGCGGCGCCTTTGGCATCGCGGTCGCGATCGACGAATTCGATGATCGCCATCGGCGCCATGTCACCGTAGCGGAAACCGGCTTTCAGAACGCGCACATAGCCGCCCTGACGGTCGGCATAGCGGGGGCCGAGCACGTCGAAAAGCTTGGTGACATAGGCGTCCTGCTTGAGCTTGCTGGCGGCCTGACGACGCGCGTGCAGATCGCCGCGCTTGGCGAGCGTGATCATCTTTTCGATAATCGGGCGCAATTCTTTGGCCTTGGGCAGAGTTGTTTTGATTTGCTCATGTTCGATGAGCGAGCCCGCCATGTTCGCCCAAAGGGCTTTGCGGTGCTCATGGGTGCGGTTCAGGCGGCGATAGCCTCGTGCGTGACGCATGTGTCTTCTCCAATTTGGTGCCCTCTACGGGCGATTTTGCTTTGTCTGGCCGGCGATGCGTGTCACCGGCTCTCCTTGGGACACGAGGGTCCGGGGTTGAAGGTGGGCACATTGCCCACCCTACGGGGGTTGGTTGGGTGGGCAATCTGCCCACCACGACCTCAGAAGTTGTCTTCGAACTTCTTGGCCAGATCTTCGATGTTGTCCGGCGGCCAGTCCTCGACATCCATGCCGAGATGCAGGCCCATGCCAGAGAGCACTTCCTTGATCTCGTTGAGCGACTTGCGGCCGAAGTTCGGCGTGCGCAGCATCTCTGCTTCGGTTTTCTGGATGAGATCCCCGATATACACGATGTTGTCGTTCTTGAGGCAGTTCGCCGAGCGCACGGACAGTTCGAGCTCATCCACTTTCTTGAGCAGAAGCGGGTTGAATTCGAGACCATCTTCGTCGTCCTGACGCGACGCGCTTTCCGGCTCGTCGAAGTTGACGAAGATGCCAAGCTGGTCCTGCAGGATGCGCGCGGCATAGGCCACGGCGTCGTCGGGTGTCAGCGAGCCATCGGTGTCGATCTTCATGGTCAGCTTGTCATAATCCAGAACCTGACCTTCGCGAGTCGGCTGCACGTCATAGGACACTTTCTTGACCGGCGAATAGATCGCGTCGATCGGGATGAGACCGATGGGCGCGTCTTCGGGCTTGTTTTTGTCGGCGGACACATAGCCCTTACCGGTGTTGACGGTGAGTTCCATGTAGACGTCCGCGCCATCGTCGAGGTGGCAGATGACGTGATCGCGGTTCAGAACCTCGATCCCGGCGCTCTCGGAAATGTCGCCGGCGGTCACGACCCCCGGACCCTTGGCGTTGATGGACAGGCGCTTGGGCCCTTCCACGTCCATGGACAGGCTCACGCCCTTGAGGTTCAGGATGATGTCGGTGACGTCCTCGCGGACACCGGCGACCGAGGAGAACTCGTGCAGCACGTTGTCGATTTGAACGGCGGTGATGGCCGCGCCTTGCAGCGAACTCATCAGCACGCGGCGCAGGGCGTTCCCGAGCGTCAGGCCGAAGCCACGCTCAAGCGGTTCGGCCACGACGGTCGCCTGACGCGCGGGGTCATTGCCCGGCTTGATGTCGAGTTGGCTCGGTTTGATCAGCTCTTGCCAGTTTTTGTGGATCATGCGTCCCTCCATTCCTGCCTACCCCCCATGTCCAAAAGGGGCGGGCGCCCGAGGTTTCCAAAATGCGCAGAAGAGGACGCAGGTTTCCCCGCATCCCCTCTTGAGTATCACTTGCCTTAAACGCGGCGGCGCTTCGGCGGGCGGCAGCCGTTATGGGCGATCGGTGTCACGTCGCGGATCGACGTGATGTTGAAGCCGACCGCTGCGAGCGCGCGCAGGGCGCTCTCACGACCGGAGCCGGGGCCCTGCACTTCGACTTCCAGCGTCTTGACGCCGTGATCCTGTGCTTTCTTGCCCGCATCCTCAGCGGCGAGTTGGGCCGCGTAGGGTGTGGATTTCCGCGAGCCCTTGAAGCCCATCGTGCCGGCGGACGACCACGAGATCGCGTTGCCCTGCACATCCGAGATCAGGATCTTGGTGTTGTTGAAGGTCGAATTCACATGGGCCACGCCCGCTGCGATGTTCTTGGAGACCTTTTTCTTTGTACGACGTGTATCGCGTGCCATTGATCAAGCCCTCCCTTATTTCTTCTTGCCGGCAATGGCCTTCGCGGGGCCTTTGCGCGTGCGAGCGTTGGTGTGGGTGCGCTGGCCGCGCACAGGGAGGTTGCGGCGATGACGCAGGCCGCGGTAGCAGCCCAGATCCATCAGACGCTTGACGTTCATCTGCACTTCGCGGCGCAGGTCGCCTTCGACGGTGTAGTTGGCGTCGATATGCTCGCGGATCTGCAGCACTTCCGAATCGGAAAGCTCATTCACCCGGCGCGCGGCGTCGATGCCGACCGCGTCGCAAATGGCCTTCGCGGAGGTGTGTCCAATTCCGGTGATGTAGGTGAGGGCAATCGGTACCCGTTTGGCGGTGGGGATGTTCACCCCTGCAATACGTGCCACGTATCGTGTTCCTTTTCGTTGCGAGCCCGTAATGCCAGGCCCTTTTTTCACAACATAAGGCCCAAGGATTTTGCCCCCGGGCCTGCCGCTGTCTCAGGTGGTCGGGCCGGACGCATTCCGGCCTTTGATTCTCTTGCGAGATGCTGTGGGTTAGGGCCTTCGCACCGGCGCGTCAACCCCGCCCGGCGATTTCCCGCATACAGCTTGCGCGTGTGTACCGTGCGGTGCCTTCACCCGGTCTAGACAGCTTCCCGTCACAATGACCGCGCAGGCAGAACAAAAACCAAGAGCACATCATGTCAATCATGGACCACGTCCCCCTTTCGCCGAAGCTCGCGCGACTGTTGTTCGTGAGCGCATCCACCTACCCGCTCGGGCACGCCTCCGATATCGACGTCTTCCGGACCGCCGCGCAGCGCAACCGGGAGACCCGGATCTGCGGCGTGATCCTGCGCGGCGAGGCTTGGTTTTGCCAGGTGCTCGAAGGCGACCGGACCGCCATAGACCACACTTGGCAGCGCATCTGCCAAGACACCCGCCATGCGCCCCTCGGGCATTGGTGGCAAACCGATCTGCAGCAAAAGCTCTTTGCCAACTGGCACACCGAGCATTGGGGGGTGTCGCCGCAGATCGAACGGATTTTCATGGAGATGATCCGGTCCGACAGGATCGCCATCGGCGACAAGATCATCCTTGTGCGCGCCTTTGCACAGGTGCGCCGGAGCCAAGCCCGGCTGCAACCCTCAGGCGCCGAGCACCTCGCCGATGCTCGCCTTGACCACGGGCAGGTCCGCAAGACCATCGACCGGGTGCAGCAAGCCATGGGCAAAGTAATACCCGAGCAGCGGTGAGGTCTTCTTGTAGTATTCCATCAGCCGGGTGCGCAGGCTCTCTTCGTTGTCATCCGCGCGGCGGGTGAACTCGGTCGCCCCGCAATTGATGCATTTGCCATCCGCCGGAATCGGCTTGGTCTTGTCATTATACACCTCACCGCAGGACGCGCAGGTTGCGCGCGCGGTGATGCGGTCGATCAGCGCCTCGTCATTGACCCGGATCTCAATGGCCGCCTTGAGCGTGGTGCCCATCTCTTTGAGCAAGTCGTCCAGCGCCACCGCCTGTGCCAGTGTGCGCGGGAAGCCGTCGAAGATGAAATCGCCGTTCGGGTTCGCTTCGAGCTGCTCGCGGATCAGGCCGATGACGATCTCGTCCGTGACCAACTCTCCCGCATCCATGATTGCGGCCACCTTTTGGCCCATCTCGGTGCCCGACGAGCGCGCCGCGCGAAGCATGTCTCCGGTGCTCAGTTGAGTCATGCCGCGTTCTTCCACAAGGAAGCGCGCCTGCGTGCCCTTGCCCGCGCCCGGAGGCCCCAAAAGTATGATGTTCATCGGCGGACAGGGCTCCTCTTCCCTCGGCGTTTCCCACCGCGGCCTCCCTTGCCGCGCAGTTGTGATTTCTCGATCAGGCCCTCGTATTGGTGGGCCAGAAGGTGGCTCTGGACCTGCTGGATCGTGTCCATCGTGACCGACACGACGATCAGAACCGAGGTGCCGCCGAAGTAGAACGGGATCGCGTATTGATTGCGCAGGATCTCCGGGAACAGGCACACCAGCGTCAGGTAGCCCGAGCCCAGCACCAACACGCGGTTCACCACGTATTCGAGATATTCCTCGGTCTTCTTGCCGGGGCGGATGCCCGGAATGAAACCATTCTGATTCTTGAGGTTCTCAGCCACTTCCTCGGGCTTAAACGACACGTTGAACGTGTAGAAATAGGTGAAGAACACGATCATCACCGCGAAGAACAGCAGGTAAAGCGGCTGACCCGGACCGAAATAGGCCAGAATGGTGGACATGATCGGCCCGGTCGAATTACCGCTGAACGTGCTGATGGTGATCGGCAAGAGCAGCAGCGAGGAGGCGAAGATCGCCGGGATCACGTTGGCCGGGTTCACCTTTACCGGAAGGTGCGAAGAGCCGCCGTCATAGACCTTCATCCCGACCTGACGGCGCGGATATTGGATGTGGATCTTGCGCAGGGCGCGCTCCATGAACACCACGAACATGATCGTCAGAATGACCATGAAGATCACGCCGACGATCAAAGCCGGAGAGATCGCCCCGGACCGCCCTTGGCTGAAGAACTGCGCCAGCGCGGCGGGAACTTCTGCGATGATACCCACGAAGATGATCAGCGAGATGCCGTTGCCGACGCCCCGCGCGGTGATTTGCTCGCCGAGCCACATCAGGAACATCGTCCCGCCCACCAGCGTGATCATGCAGGCCGCTTGAAAATAGAGCCCCGGATTGGTCACAAGATCACCGGCTTCCAGCGACACTGCAAGCCCGTAAGACTGTAATGTCGCAAGGAAAACAGTGCCGTAGCGCGTGTACTGGTTGATCTTCTTGCGCCCCTGCTCGCCCTCTTTCTTAAGCTGCGCGAGCTTGGGCACCATCGAGGTCAGAAGCTGCACGATGATCGACGCCGAAATATACGGCATGATCCCGAGCGCGAAGATCCCCATCCGCCCGAGCGCGCCGCCGGTGAACATGGAGACCATGCCCCCGATGCCCTGCCCGGCTTGCTCCATGAACTGCTGCAGCGCCGCCCCGTCGATCCCCGGAACGGGAATGAACGTGCCGAGGCGGTAGACGATCAGCAGGCCAAGGGTGAAGAAGATGCGGTTTCGCAGGTCAGTGGCCTTGCCCAGAGCGCTCCAGCTCGTGTTGGCGGCCATGTTCTCGACGGCAGATACCATGCGTTTTCAGCTCTTTTCTTTGCAAAAGCGCCGCCGGAAGGGGGTCCCCAACCGGCGGCGTCTGGAAACATGTGGGATATGTAGGCGGCGCGCGCGCCGCTCACAACCTCTTATTCCGTCGCAGCCGGTGCCGCTGCCGCAACGGTGAGGGCACCGCCGGCTTTCTCGACCGCCTCGACAGCGGATCTGGACGCGCCGGTGACGTTGATGGTCAGAGCGCCGGTCACCTCGCCCTTGGCCAGAACACGCACGCCGTCCAGCTTGCGGCGCACCAGACCGCTCTCCACGAGCGCGTCCTCGGTGATGTTGGCCGCATCGAGCTTCTTGGCATCGACGAATTTCTGGATCAGGCCGAGGTTCACAACCGCGAAGGACTTGCGGTTCGGCTTGTTGAAGCCACGCTTCGGCAGGCGTTGGTAGAGGGGCATCTGGCCGCCTTCATACCCGTTGATCGCCACACCCGAGCGGGACTTTTGACCCTTGATACCACGGCCACCCATTTTGCCCATGCCGGAGCCGGGACCACGGCCGACGCGCTTTTTGCGCTTGGTTGCGCCGGGATTGTCGCGCAGTTCATTGAGTTTCATATCGCTTCTCCTTTGCCGGATGTGACCCTCGAAGCGAGAATGGGCCAACCACGGCGTTTCTTGGTTTTGAGCATGTCGCTGAAAAGTGGGACGCACTTTTCGGCTTTTCGACATGCGAAGGTAGACATCGTGACTCGCGGACCTGTCGTCCACCGGGCGCGTATAGCGAGACCATCCGCCCCATGCAAGCCAAGATACTGTGGCTTGCCCCGGGCCGCGTCCCGCATAAAACTGTCGCCATGCGCCCCGCCCTCGCCCTGACGCTCTGCGCGTCCCTGACCGCCCAGACCGCCCTCGCGGACTGCTCGACCGACGCGATGGTCGTCTTCGACGGGTCGGGCTCCATGTCCGAGATCGGCTTCGATGTCAGCGACGCGACCCGGATCGAGGAGGCCCGCGAGGCGGTGGGGCGCGTCATGCCACAGGTCGAACGCTTTCGCCGGATCGGGCTGTTGACCTACGGCCCCGGTGGATCGGGCGGCTGCACGGGAATCGTCACACGCTTCACGCCCAAACCGATGGCGGGCGCGTCCATGGTTCTGGAACTGGACGCCCTGCGCCCCTCGGGCCTCACGCCGCTCACCGCCTCCGTGGCGCAGGCCGCCGAGGTGCTGGACTACCGCGCCCGGCCCGCCATCGTGGTGCTGGTGACCGACGGTAATGAGACCTGCGGCGGGCGGCCGTGCACGCTTGGCCGGGCGCTTGAGGCCCAAGGGCGCGACCTGACCGTGCATGTGATCGGCTTTCGGGGGATTGTGGATTTCTTTGCGTGGAACAACCCCGAGCAAGACCCACATTCGGCGGCCACGGTCGCGCGCTGCCTTGCCGATGAGACAGGCGGGCGATTCGTGTCCACCGAAACGGTGGACGAGTTGGTCGAGGCCCTGCAAAGCACCCTTGGCTGCCCGGTGATCGGTGCGATCCCCAGCACCACCCGCACACGCGGCTGACCCGCCCGCCGCTGCGCAGCAGGCTTGGGTGCGTCCTCCACTCTGCCGTAGTTTTTTCCGCACCCAGAGCGCGATCTTCACGCTTCTGTCACATATTTCCGTCAAAAGCGCGCGGAATAGAACTGTGCCATTTCAGACAGGCGGCCACCCATATTCGGCCGCGCCCCTTTTCCCGGTCAGCCCCCGCGCGGGGCCACCGGCGGGTTCCGCCACTCATGCGGGCCAAAGGGCTGCGACAGCGCCCGCTCGACCATCTCCAGCCGGTCCTGACCGTAGAACGGATCGCCATCCACGATATAGGTCGGTGAGCCGAACACGCCGAACTGATTTGCCTCATCCGTGTGCGCCCTGAGCCGCGCCTGCACCGGCTCCGAGCCTGCCAGCGCCAGCAGCGCCTGCGGATCATGGCCGAGCCGCGCGGCCACCTGCGCAAGTTGCATCGGGTTCGACAGGTCCGCATCGTCGCGCCAATGGGCCTCCAGAAGCGCGTGGGCCATCGCATCGACCTCGGGCCCGGTCTCGCCAAGTGCGAGGATCAGACCGGAGGCAAGGCTGTAATCGGCGTCGTGATAGGTCGGACGGTGCCGCAGGATCGGCACCTCGCGATATTCGGCCCAGCGTTCGATCTCGCGCCCGAAGAAGTAGTCCACATGGGCCTGCGTACGGGCGCGGAACGGTTGCGCGCCCTGTGCCTCGACCACCGGCGTGAGCAGGATCGGGCGGTGGATCAGGCGCGTTCCCTGTGCCGCGCAGATCTCCGACAGCCGCTTCGAGCCCAGATAGGCGAAAGCCGAATGCGCCGAGTATATATAGTGGATCGTCGCCATCACAGCTCCGCGATGAAGCGCGCGATCGCCTCGGTGACCGCCGCCGGGTTTTCCACCGGGGCCGAGTGGCCCGCCTTCGGGATCAGCGCGAACGCCGCGCCGGGGATCGCGCCTGCGATGCGGCGCCCTTTGTCCGGCACCGTGGCCACATCCTCCTCGCCGGTCAGCACCAGCGTCGGCGTGGTGATCTGGCCAAGCCGGTCATAGACCGACGCCCGGTCCGTGACACCGCGCAGCGCCTTCAGGACGCCGTTGCGGTCATGGCTGGAGATATGCGCCTTCCACGTCGCCCGCTCCGCCGCGCGCGCGGGATCGGTCATGAAACTCTGACCAAAGAGGATGTTCATCGACCGATCCGCCACCACGCCCAGTCCGAACAGCTTCGCGATCAGCCCCAATGCCTTGTATTTCATCTGATGCGGCTCTTCATCGGCGCTGGTATCCATCAACACCAGCGATGTCAGAAGCTCCGGATGCCGGATCGCCAGCCGCATCCCCACGAAGCCGCCCATCGACAGACCGACGAAATGCACCGGACCCAGCCCGAGCGCCTCGATCAGCCCTCGCGCGTCCTCGGCGACCGTGTCGATGTCATAGCCGCCTTCGGGCACCGAACTGCCCGCCTGCCCGCGATGGTCATAGGCGATGCAGCGGTAGCGGTCCTTCAGGGCGGCGATCTGCGGGGCGAAGAGGTCTTGCGACATCAAAAAGCCATGCGAGAAGACGATGGTCTCCGGCCCGGCCCCTGTGTCGATGTAGCTGAGGGTGACGCCATCAAGCGTGAGGTTGGGCATGGGCGAGGCTCCTTTGAGCGAAGCCTAGCCGCAAAACCCGCCGCGCGGCAATGCAGGACAGCCGCGCCATGTATTCAGTAGGAGTATTCGGCGTAGATCCGGGTCAAATCGCCGTTCCAGTCGCCATGGTAGTGGTCGAGCAGCTCATCCGCCGGGGCCTTGCCGGTCTCCACGGTTTCCTTCAGCGCGTTGAGAAAATGCGTCTCGTCCGGCACCAGCCCGCCCGACCCGGCCCGCGCGCGGGCCTTGAGACCGGCCTCCGAGAGCGCCACCGCCTCGCGCGCCAGATCGAGCATGTTCACGCCATGCGTGCTGGCAGCAAGCCCATCCTTCGGCGCGGCCACGCGCAGCGCCTCGCGGGTCTCGGCATCCCAGCCCTTCACCAGATCCCACGCTGCATCCAGCGCGCCCTGATCATACATCAGCCCGACCCAGAACGCCGGAAGCGCACAAAGCCGCCGCCACGGCCCGCCATCGGCGCCGCGCATCTCGATATATTTCTTGACGCGGGCCTCGGGGAACAGCGTCGTCAGATGATCAGCCCAGTCCGACAGCGTGGGCTTTTCGCCCGGCAGCGCCGGAAGCTCGCCCTTGAGGAAGTCGCGGAAGGACATGCCCAGCGCGTCGATATACTGCCCGTCGCGGTATACGAAATACATCGGCACATCGAGCGCGTATTGCACCCATGCCTCGAACCCGAACCCGTCCTCGAAGATGAAGGGCACCATCCCCGTGCGGCTGTCGTCGAGATGCTGCCAGACCCGGCCCCGCCAGCTTTTGTGCCCGTTGGGCTTGCCCTCGAAGAAGGGCGAATTGCCGAAAAGCGCGTTGGCCACGGGCTGCAAGGCGACCCCGACGCGCATTTTCTTCACCATGTCGGCTTCGGAGGCGAAGTCGAGATTCACTTGAACGGTGCAGGTCCGCCGCATCATCTCGCGGCCCGCCGTGCCGACGGTGGGCATATAGGCGTCCATGAGCTTGTAGCGGCCCTTGGGCATGAGCGGCATCTCGTCATGGGTCCAGATCGGCGCGGCCCCGAGCCCGATGAACCCGGCCCCGACCTTGTCGGCGATGTCCTTCACTTCCGCGAGATGCTCGTTCACCTCGTCACAAGTCTGGTGAATGTTCTCCAAAGGCGCGCCGGAGAGTTCGAGCTGCCCGCCCGGCTCAAGGCTGATATTGGCCCCGTCCTTGGTCAGCCCGATGAGCTTGCCCTGCTCTTCGACGGGTGCCCAGCCGTGGCTATCACGCAACCCTTCCAAAACGGTGACGATCGAGCACGGCCCGGCATAGGGCAGGGGCTCCAGCGTGTCCTTGATATAGCCGAATTTCTCGTGCTCGGTGCCGATGCGCCAGTCATCTGCGGGCTTGCAGCCGCTTTCGAGATAGCCTGCAAGCTGGTCATGGGAGGTGATCGGCCCGCCGCCGGATTGAGGAATGGACATGGCTGCTCTCCGATCACAGTGCCGTTCTCAGGCTTTGTGACTGAGGGCAATTCCCCCCGGTGTCAATGCGCGGCTGCCCCGGAAATGTGCCGGACGTACTCTGCACCTGCGCACAGAGCCTGCGGACCACGGCCTCGGAGCGCTATTTCGAGACCAACGCCTTGCCCTTTTGCGCCTTCGGAACCTTGCCCTGAGCTTGCTGCACGACATGGGTCAATTCATGCGCGAGAAGTTCGGGTGCCTTGGCATCGCTCGGCTTTGCGAAATAGATGTCGCTCCCCATGGCGAATGCCTTGGCCCCGAAGCCCTTGCAAATATCGGCTGCATTGCCGCCGACATGAACGCGCACGTCCTTGAACTTGGCTTTCGGGAAGGCTTCGGTGAGTGCATCCATCGTTGCCTTGGGGAGCTTTTTGGCCTTGGTGCCGGTTGGCGCGTCCTTCAGCGCTTTGACCTTGGCCTTCTTGCCCTTGGCTTTCTCGATGACGGCTTTGACTTTATCGTTCATTTGGGCGGCTCCTAGGCTCCCTGATGCGACGATACCACGAAACCGCAGCCCGGCCTAATCCAATCGCGGGTCAGGCAAAACGCGCGTGAGAGCACTTTGCGTTAAATTTGAATCCCAACCCGCTGCCTCTCGCCTGCGGCTCGAACGCGGAACGCGATATTTTGGCTCAGATTACACGCAAAGTGCTTTAACGCACCGCGCGCAGCACCGGGCGCTGCCAGATCAGCACATCTTCCCGCGTGCGGTCCTTGAGCGCCGACACCATCCGCTCGGTGCGCAGCCCCGGCAATGTGCTGAACGCATCGAAGAGCGCATCGGCCCCGTCGGCATCCACCGGAATATGCAGATCGCCCGCCTCCGAACTCAGCCGCCAATGCGCGCTTTGCCCATGGGCGCGCACCAGAACCAGCGCCGTGACGTCCCGCACGGCAATCGCGCCCCCGGTCAAAGGGCCGAAATAGGTGATCTGCCCCTCGTCCACATCCACCGCGCCGGGCCCCTGCCCGGCGTTGCGGAACCGCGCCTTCTGCACCCCGGCCCAGATCAGCGGCAGCGAGACCACGCAGGCCGCCGCGCCGACGATACCGACCAGCCCGCCCGGACCGAGAAGCGCCCAGAGCCCGAACGCGGCCACCGCCACGCCCGCAAGGGCCTCGCGCCAGCCCCACAGGGCCGCGCGCAACTCGGGACGGATGAATTCCATGGCTCAGGCGGCTCCGATCTGCTGCGGGGTTGCGAACAGGCGTATACGATAGGTGCCCACGCGCTGGAAACCAAGCCCTTCATAGGCGCGCGCGGCTTGGGGCGAGGCGGCAAAGAGGATCGCGCGGCGCACGCCTGCCGCCCGGGCCTTGGCCAGATGCAGCCCCACGGCGCGCCGCGCATATCTCCGGCCCCGCTGGCCGGGCGGCACATAGACCCCGCCCACCTGCACCATATCCGGCAGCACCGCGTTGAACCCCGTCATCGCCACAGGTGCGCCGTGCTCGACCAGCAGGCGCAGATCCTGCGGCTCGGCAATCACCTGCGCGGCGCGTGTTTCGGCCTCCTGCGCGGCGGCATGGCGATCGGCGCTCTGCCCGGTCTCCAGCGCATAGTCCCGGAACCACAGGCGCAGCCGCGCGGCATCCCGTTCCGTGGGCGCGCGAATCTCGCCCTCCAGCGCGGGCAGGTCGGTCAGATCGAGCGCATAGAGCGGCTCCGGCGCATCGAGTTGCAAGGGCTGCCCCGCGAGCCCCAGCGCGGCGAGCACCCGGTCCACCTGCTCCGAAAGCCCGGTCATGCCCAGAACCGTGCGCCCCTGCCACAGCGCGGGCAGCGCCGTGAGGTCTGGCCCGTCCGGCTCCGGGCATTGCGCCATCAGGAACCCACCCCGTGTGAGCCCCACGGCCCCCCGGACCACCCCGGGCGAGGTCTCCCAGAGCGCCACATCGGTCGCATGGCGGTGTTGCGACGCGCCGATCCCATGGGCTGCAAGATTGCTGCGCAGGAACATCGAACTGTCCGCATGGGCGCGCAGGAACCGCTCCAGCGCCGGGATATCCTCGGGCGTGGCGCGGCGCATGGCTACCAGTCCCCGTAGCGCTGTTGCCACCAGACCATCGCGGCGACGGCAGCCGTCTCGGCGCGCAGGATGCGCGGCCCCAGCCGGATCGGATGGGCATGATCCAGCGCCCGCAGGCGCACGCGCTCGGCCTCCGAGAACCCGCCTTCCGGCCCGATCAGGATCGCCCACGGCCCGCCCGCCTCCGGCTCCGCCGCGTCCTCCTGCCCGTCCCGCGCCAGCGCCTCGTCGCAAAATGCGATCTGCCGCGCCGGATCCCAATCGCTCAGGAGCCGGTCCAGCTTCACCGGGGCCGCCACCTCCGGCACAAAGGTCGCGCCGCATTGCTCGGCGGCCTCCACCGCATGGGCCTGCTGCCGGTCCACCCGCACCCGCTCGGCATTGGTGAAGGCGGTGAGCACCGGCAAAATCCGCCGCGCGCCAAGCTCCACCGCCTTCTCGACAATGAAATCCGTGCGCGCCTTCTTCACCGGTGCAAAGCACAGCCACAGGTCGGGCGGCGCATAGTGCGGCGCGCTCTGCGTCTCGCACAAGAGGACACCGCCGCGCTTGCCCGCCTCGGCCACCACCGCGCGCCATTCCCCATCGCGCCCGTTGAACACAGACAGCGCTGCGCCCGGCCCGAGCCGCATCACCCCAAAGAGGTAATGCGCCTGCCCCCGGTTCAGGCTGAGTGATTGCCCCGCCCCCAAGGGCTGGTCTAGATAGAGGCGAATTTTCTCGGACATGAGGCAGATCCCGAATGCAAGACGGCGCAACCCAAGCAAAAGGACAGGTAGCCGACGCGGTCAAGGGGAACTGGGTGGACAGATTGGCCCCGGCATGGTCCCGCCCGTACCTGCGTCTGAGCCGCGCGGACCGCCCGATCGGCACATGGCTCTTGCTGCTGCCCTGCTGGTGGGGCCTCACGCTGGCGATGGCCTCCACGGGCACCGCCTCGTGGCATGACGCGTGGATCGCCCTTGGCTGCGGGCTGGGCGCGTGGCTGATGCGCGGGGCGGGCTGCACGTGGAACGACATCACCGACCGCGATATCGACGGCGGCGTGGAGCGCACCCGCTCCCGCCCGATCCCATCGGGTCAGGTGACAGTCACGGGCGCGCTGATCTGGATGTGCGCGCAATCGCTGATCGCCTTCGGCATCCTTCTGACTTTCAACACCGCCGCCATTCTGCTCGGCATCCTCGCGCTGGCCCCGGTCTGCATCTACCCCTTCGCCAAGCGCTTCACATGGTGGCCGCAGATCTTCCTCGGGCTGGCCTTCAACTGGGGCGCTTTGCTGGCCTGGACCGCGCACACGGGCAGCCTTGGCGCACCGGCAGTGGTGCTCTACGTGGCCGGGATCGCATGGACGCTGTTCTACGACACGATCTACGCCCATCAGGACACTGAGGACGACGCGCTGATCGGGGTGAAATCCACCGCGCGCCTGTTCGGCGACAAGACCTCCGCATGGCTGCGACGTTTCCTGATGGCCACGGTGGGGCTGATGGGGCTGGCGGTGATCTTCGCGCTCCTGCCGAACCCCTCGATCCTCGCGATGGTGATCGCGCTGGCGGGCCCGTGGGCGATGGGCTGGCATATGGCGTGGCAACTCCGGGGCTTTGATGCCGAGGACAATGCCAAACTGCTGAAACTGTTCCGCGCGAACCGCGATACCGGGCTGATCCCGCTGATCTTCTTCTGCGCGGCCTTGCTGGCCTGAGCCCCGCGCGTTTTCGCGCAGCGCCGCTATGCGCATTGCAACCCCTGCCCGGGGGGCGTATCTGTGATCTACCCCTAACTGCCGGCCTTTGACCTGTATGCGCCTGTCCTCGTATCTTCCCGTTCTCGGCACGTTCCTCGCAGCGGCACTCCTCTCCCTTCTGGTGGCGAATTCCTCGGTGACCCTGATCGAAGAGCGCTCCGAAATCGGGGTGCGCACGGCATTGGACGAGCGTGGCCTGACTTGGGCGGAGGTGACGGCGGACGGGCTGCAGGTCACGCTCATGGGTGTCGCGCCAACCGAAGTGCTGCGCTTTCAGGCGCTGTCTGCGGCCGGATCGCAGGTGGATGCGGCGCGGGTGATCGACGAAATGCGTGTGGCAGCACAGGAGGCCATCGCGCCGCCGCGCTTCTCGGCGGAAATCCTGCGCAACGATGCGGGCATCTCGGTGATCGGCCTGATCCCCGCAAGCACCGACCGCGCCCCGCTGACCGAACAGTTCACCGCACTGGCCGGGGGCGAAAACCTCAGCGACTTGCTGGAGGTGGCCGACTACCCGGTGCCGAATGGCTGGGAGGACGCGCTGGCCTATGCGATTGGCGCGCTTGACGGGCTGCCCCGCGCGAAAATCTCGGTCGAGGCGGGCCGGGTCGAGATCACCTCAATCTCCGACAGCGCCGAGGAAAAGGCCCAGATCGAACGCCGCCTGCGCCGCGCCGCGCCGCCGAGCTTGCAGGTCTCGCTGAACATCACCGCGCCGCGCCCGGTTCTGACCCCGTTCACCCTGCGCTTTGTCAAGGACGCGGCGGGCACCCGCTTCGACGCCTGTTCGGCGGACACAGAACGGGCGCGCACGCGCATCCTGCAAGCGGCCTTCGAGGCCGGGCTGACCGGGCCGGGCGCGTGCACGATTGGCATGGGCGTGCCGACCCCCCGCTGGGCCGAGGCGGCCGAACGGGCCATCGCCGCGGTGGCGGAGCTTGGCGGCGGCACGGTCACCTTCTCGGATGCCGATGTGGCCCTGCGCGGGATGGAAGGCACCAATCCGGCCATATTCGACCGGGTGGTGGGGGATCTCGAAGCCGGGCTGCCCGATGTCTTCGCCCTCACTGCGGTTCTGCCGCAGCCGGACACGGCAGGCGAGGGCCCGCCCGAATTCACCGCAACCCTGTCGCCCGAAGGGCTGGTGCAACTGCGCGGACGGATCGGCGATGCGGCGAGCCGCGATCTGGCGACCTCCTATGCGCAATCGCTGTTCGGCGCGGGCGCTGTCTATTCCGCACCCCGGATCGTGGACGGACTGCCGGCCTCGTGGCCCTTGCGCATTCTGACCGGTCTCGAAGGGCTGGGCAATCTGTCCAACGGCGCGGTCGTCATCACCCCCAAAAGCGTGCGGATCACCGGGAATACCGGCAACAAGCAGGCCAATGCGCGCATTGCGCAACTCTTCGCCGACAAGCTCGGCGAGGCCGGGGAATACGAGATCGACGTGACCTACCAAGAACAGCTCGATCCGGTCGCGAGCCTGCCGACGCCCGAGGAATGCGAGGCGGAGATCAGCGGCATTCTCACCGGCCGCAAGATCACCTTCGAGCCGGGCAGCGCGACCATCGACGCCTCCGCCATCGGGATCGTGTCCGACATCGCCGAAGTGCTCAAACGCTGCGGCGATCTGCGGCTGGAGATCTCCGGCCATACCGACAGCCAGGGGCGCACCGAGATGAACCTCGAACTGAGTCAGGACCGCGCTCAGGCGGTGCTCGACGCGCTGCGCGATCAGGAGGTGCTGACCGCGCGCTTCATCGCCAAGGGCTATGGCGAGGACAGACCCGTGGCCGACAATGGCACCGAGGCAGGCCGGGAGGCCAACCGGCGCATCGAATTCCGCCTGATCCGCCCTGAACAGTCCGCCGCTGCGGAGGAATCGCTGCTCGACAAGCTGGCCGAAGACCCTGATCTCGACAGCGAAACCGCGCTGGAAGCCGCGACGAACAGCGACGACGAAGACGCCCCAGAAGAGACACCGAGCGAGTAAGCGCCATGAGCAGAACCGAATTCGTCATTGCGACAGCCATCATTCTCTTCGTGGCCTTCTGTCTCGGCTGGTTTTCCAACTGGCTGATCTCGCGCTTCTCGCGGGTCTCGGGCGCGGATATCGGCGAGCTTGAACGCATGAGTCAGGAATTGCACGAGGCCGAGGAAACCCGCGATCAGGCGATCACCTATCTGCAGCAGCGCGAGGCCGAACTGACCAACCAGCTCAGCCAGTCCGAAGCGGAGCTGCGCGCGGCAATGGACGGGCTGCGCGATGCGCGGCAGGAGGCCGAGGAACTGCGCGCATGGATCGACCGGCAGCGGGGCGCGAGCTGAAACGTTTCCTGCCCCACAGCCTTGCGGGGACCGCGCCTGCGACGCGTCGGGCTCTGTAGGCTGGGCAATCTGCCCACCGTGACGCCACGGAAAGGTTAACGCCCCCCCACCGCGCGGTGCCTTAACGGTCTCAAATCCCGGAACGAATCGTGATTTGTATGTACAGGTGCCATACGCGCAGCCATACGCCGAGCCATACACCTGCCATACCTTGTTTTTATGGCGTTAAGCCTTGTCTTCACGTTTTGTACGGTGGTCGGCGTGACGCAACGTTCGCCCCGTTAACCTTTGAGCGCCTGCACGCGCGGTCCGCTACCAGCGCGAGAGCAGGTCTTCGTCCTCGTCCTTGGCCTGAACCCACGCCGCCTCCCCGCCCGTGGTGATCTCCCGTTTCCAGAACGGCGCGCGCGATTTGAGGTAATCCATCAGGAATTCAGCGGCCTGAAACGCATCCACCCGGTGCGGCGCAGCGGTGGCCACCATCATGATCATATCGCCCGGTGTCATCACACCATAGCGGTGGATGATGAGCACATCCCCCAGCGCCCAGCGCGCCGAAGCCTCGGCCGCGAACTTTTCGAGCTGCTTCTCCGTCATCCCCGGAAAATGCTCTATTTCCATAGCCTTGAGGCCCGCGTCGGTGTCACGTACGATGCCCGAAAAAGTCACGACCGCGCCCATGCCGGACTGCCGGTCCGCGAAGCGCTCGGCCTCCTGCCCGAAGGAAAACGCCGTGTTCTGAACCCGGACATCCACGGCTCAGCCGCCCGTCATCGGCGGGAAGAACGCCACTTCGCGCACGCCCTCCAGCGGCGCGTCGAAATCCGACAGGTCCTGATCCAGCGCCACCCGCAGCGCGCTCAAATCCTCGAAGGCCATCGCGTAGCGCTCCTCGCGCGCGCGCAATTCATCCACCAGTTCAGCAACGGTCGCAGCCGAGGTCTCGACCTGTTCCTTCGGCAATCCGATCCGCTCCCGGACCCATGCAAAATAGAGAATGTCCATGGTTTCAGTCCTTTAGATAAGGCATCGCCTTGCGCCAATAATCGAGGCCCGTGATCGCGGTCAACGCGGCGGCCACCCAAAGCAGCAACATCCCGATCCAGCCCGACAATTCCATCCCTGCCAGTTTCCAGCCAAGCCCTTGCGTATCCTCAATTTCTCCGCTCAGCATCTGCGAGATCAGCTGCGCGTCCATACCCCATGTGGACATGGTCAGATAGTGCTCGAAGATACCTTGTGCGAACAGCACGGAAATGGCGAGCATCTGGCAGGTGGTCTTCCACTTCGCCATCCCGGTGACCTTGAGCGTGCCCGCAGTATCGCCCAGATATTCGCGCAGCCCCGACACGAAAACCTCGCGAAACAAGATCACCGTCGCAGGCAACACGAGCCAAGGGGTCATCGTAGAATAGCCCAAGATGACCGCCAGCGCGATCACCACCATCGCCTTGTCGGCGATCGGATCGAGCATCGCGCCAATCTTGGTCTCCTGCTTCCACGCCCGCGCAAGATACCCGTCAAACCAATCGGTTATGGCCGCTGTCAGGAACAGGAACAGGGCAAAGAAATCGGCCCAGGGCCGGGTGAAGTAGAGAAACATCACCGCCACCAGTGGCGCCGCCAAGAGCCGCAACACGGTCAGAATATTCGGCAGGTTCCAGTTCATGCCCGCAACCTATTGCGCCTGCCGTGCGAGGAAAAGCGGCATCTGATGAACCGCCCCTGTTTTCGTTTGGTCAAAAATATCCAAGCCTGACGCGCAGCGGCGGGCGCGCCCGGCAGTCGTTTTCCTAGAAAACGATGAGAGGGCC
This sequence comes from uncultured Aliishimia sp., assembly GCA_965656085.1. Classification (GTDB taxonomy): domain Bacteria; phylum Pseudomonadota; class Alphaproteobacteria; order Rhodobacterales; family Rhodobacteraceae; genus Aliishimia. The sequence goes on from CBFHJA010000008.1 coordinate 58,468, forward strand.
AGAGAGCGCGAGACTGGAAGTCTCGCTTCCGCCGCAACCCGCTCACGCCCCCTCATGGAAATAGGCGTAGATCTTCTCCGCCAGAGCCGCGCTCACCCCATCGACAGCCTTCAGATCCGACAGGTTCGCCCGGCTCACCGCCTTCGCCGAGCCGAAATGCGCCAAGAGCGCCCGCTTGCGCGCCGCGCCCACGCCCGGCACCTCGTCGAGCGGCGTCGCGCCCACCGCCTTGGCCCGCTTGGCGCGGTGCGTGCCAATCGCAAAGCGGTGCGCCTCGTCGCGCATACGCTGCACGAAATAGAGCACCGGATCGTTGTGCCGGAGCGCAAACGGGCGCTGGCCCGGGCGGTGGAACTCCTCCTTGCCCGCGTCCCGGTCCAACCCCTTGGCGACGCCAACCATCGGGATATCGGCCACGCCATACTCCTCCATGATCCCCTGCACCGCGCTCACTTGCCCCGCGCCGCCATCAATGAGCAACAGATCCGGCCAGTGGCCCTCCTTGCGGTCCGGGTCTTCTTTCAGGAGCCGCTTGAAGCGCCGCTCCAGCACTTCCTTCATCATCCCGAAATCGTCGCCGGGCGTGAGGCTGTCGCCCTTGATGTTGAACTTGCGGTACTGGCCCTTCATGAACCCTTCGGGCCCCGCAACGATCATCGCGCCCACCGCGTTCGTGCCTTGGATATGCGAGTTGTCATAGACCTCGACGCGGGCGGGCGGCGCGTCCAGCCCGAAGGAGTCCGCGAGCCCCTTCAGGAGCTTGGCCTGCGTGGCGCTCTCGGCCATCTTGCGCGCAAGGCTCTCGCGGGCGTTGCGCAGCGCGCTGTCCACAAGCTCGGCCTTCTCACCGCGCTGTGGGACGAGCAAATCGACCTTGCGCCCAAGTTTGCCCGACAGCGCCTCGGCCATCAGGTCCGCATTGTCGATCTCGTTCGACAGCAGCAGTTGCCGCGGCGGCTCGCGGGTGTCGTAGAACTGCCCGATAAAGGCTTCGAGCACCTCGGGCGCTTCTACATCGGCGGCGAGACGCGGGTAGTAATCGCGGTTGCCCCAGTTCTGCCCGGCCCGGATGAAGAAGACCTGCACGCAGGCCTGTCCGCTTTCCATGTGCAGCGCGATAATGTCGGCCTCGGTGACGGTGCGCGGGTTGATCCCTTGCGCGGTCTGCACCTGCGTAAGTGCCTTGATCCGGTCGCGCAACGCCGCCGCGCGCTCGAATTCCATCGCCTCGGAGGCCTCTTGCATCTGCGCGGCGAGCTTGCCCTGAATGTCCGTCGTCTTGCCGCTGAGGAACTTCTCCGCATCTCGCACGGTCTGGCGGTACTCCTCGGGGCTGATCTTGCCGACGCAGGGCGCCGAACAGCGCTTGATCTGGTATTGCAGGCAAGGCCGGGTGCGGCTGTCGAACATCGCGTTCGAGCAGTCCCGGAGTTGGAATACCCGCTGGAGTTGGTTCAGCGTCCGGTTCACCGCACCCGCTGAGGCGAAGGGGCCGTAATAGGCACCTTTCTCCTTCTTCGCGCCCCTGTGCTTCTTGATCTGCGGATAGTTATGATCGGCGGTCACGAGGATATTCGGGAAAGACTTGTCGTCGCGCAGCAGCACGTTGAACTTGGGCTTGAGCTGCTTGATGAGGTTTTGCTCCAGCAGGAGCGCCTCGGTCTCGGTCTTGGTGGTCAGAAACATCATCGATGCGGTGAGCGAGATCATCCGGGCAATGCGCGCAGAATGCCCCGAAGGCCGAGCGTAGTTCGACACCCGCGCGCGCAGGTTCCGCGCCTTTCCGACATAGAGCACACGGCTTTCGGAATCGAGCATACGGTACACGCCCGGGCTGCCATCGAGCGATTTGAGATAGTTCTGAATGACGGCGTGGCCGGTGGGAGCGGTCTGGGTGTCGTCTGTCATGATTGCGTGCCGATTGATCCGGTAGGAAAGGTAGGCCGTGCGGGCAGCATGTGCAACGCGGGCACGCAACCTCAAGCAGAGGGGATGACCTATGATTCTACTCGCATCGCTGCATCACCGTGCCGGCGTTTTCAAGAGGAAAGGCGTCCACGAAACATGTGGATAAGTCTGAGGGCAAATTCGGGGCAGGCGGAAAATTGCCAATGATGTTAACGCCTTCCTTGACCTGCTTAAAATTTGGGCCAATACATAAGAATCTGATTTCATTGCAAAAATTTATGAACTTTCTGTAAATAGCTGAAAAACTGTGAATTTCCGCAGCTGGCTCAGTCCTCTCTCATCTCATTGGGACAAGTTCGCCACCCTCGCCTACTCTACCCCGATCACATCCGGCGTCTCCCAAGCCAAATGCTGCCCGCCGTCCACGCATAAAAGCTGCCCTGTGATCGCCGGCGAGGCGAGGAAGTAATCCAGCGCCGCGTTGATGTCCGAGACATTCGCCCCGCGCCCCAAAATCGTCGCCGCGCGCTGCTTGGCGAAATGCGCCTCAGACTGCCGTCCGCCCCGCAAGGTCGGGCCCGGACCGATTGCATTCACCCGGATCGCCGGGGCCAGCGCCTGCGCGCTCGACTGGGTCAGCGCCCACAGGCCCATTTTTGCAAGCGAATAGGTCATGAATTCCGGCGTCAGCTTGCGCACGCGCTGGTCGATCATGTTCACGATCAACCCGACCGCCTCCGGCTCGCCCGCCGCATCGCAGCGCGGCGCCAGCCCCTGCTGCGCCATCTGCTGTGTCAGCCAGAACGGCGCGCGAAAATTGGAGGCCATGTGCCGCTCCCAGCTTTCCGGGGTCGCGCTCTCGATCGTGTCGTATTCGAAGATGGAGGCATTGTTGATCAGGCAGGTGATGTCCCCTCCGAGCGCCTCGCGCGCGGCGTCCCACAGACCCATCGTTGCGCTATCATCCAGCAGATCGGCCTTGAGCACAGCCGCTCTGCGCCCCGCCTGTACGATCCCCGCCTCGGTCTCCCGCGCCCCCTCTTCGGAGGACGCGTAATGCACCGCGACGTCAAAGCCCTGCTCTGCGAGCCGGACCGCCATCGCCTGTCCAAGGCGGCCGCCAGCCCCCGTCACCAATGCGCTTTTGTCTGTCATGAAAGGTCTTTCTCAGCTCAGCAGAAGGACCATGTAGCCTGCATAAAGGGCGGTCAAGATCACCCCCCAGAGCCGGGTCAGGTTGAAGCGCAGATAGACGAAGGGGATCAGCAGCAGCGACGCTGCCAGCATCACCCACAGATCAAACCGCAGGAACTCGGGATCGACCGGGATCGGCCCCACAAGCGCGGCCACGCCAATGATCGCAAGCAGGTTGAACATGTTCGAGCCGATCACGTTGCCCAGAGCCACATCCGCCTGACGCCGCAGAGCCGCCATCACCGTGGTCGCCAGTTCCGGCAGTGAGGTGCCGATCGCAACCAGCGTCAACCCGATCACCGTGTCGCTGACGCCATAGGTCTGGGCGATGATCGTGGCGTTCTCGACCAGCAGGTTCGCCCCGAGCGGCAACCCGATCAGGCCCGCGATCAGAAACCCGAGGATCAGCCACCATGACATGTCCGGGTCCGCTCCTTCGACGTCCTCCTCATCCTCCGCCGCCAACCCCGCTTGCCGGTGCCCATGCGCGTCGCGGAAGGCATCAGCCAGCACCAGCGCCAGCGCGGCAAGCAGCACAAGCGCCGCGATCCAGTCGAAGACACCACGGAAGGCGAGGCCGATGAACAGCAGCGAGGCCACGATCATGAAATTATAGGTCTTTCGGGTCTCGCACTCGGATGTATGCATCGTGGCCAGCAAGGCGGGCACTCCGAGGACCAGCAGGATATTCGCTGTGTTAGAGCCAACCACGTTGCCCAAAGCGAGCCCCGGCGCGTTGTCCAGCACCGCCTTGATCGAGATCAGCAATTCCGGCGCAGAGGTGCCAAAGGCGACAATGGTAAGCGACACGATCAGCGCCGGCACGCCAAGGCGCAGCGACAGGTTCACCGCACCCTTCACCAGCGCATCCCCCGCCAGAAGCAGGATCAAAAGCCCAAGGCCCGACAGAAGCCATGGCATAAGCTCAGCCACGTTTCGAACCTCCGCAGGGGCACGGCCCCGATCCGATCCGGTAACGTCCGCAGGATTTGCAGCGCGACTGCGTCAGGCGCTTGCCGCCGATCCAATGCAACTTGCCGAACATGCCGAGCACGGCGATGAACGCGAGGAACAGGAGGACGATCTTCGACAGCATTCAGCGATCAGAGCCCAAAGCGGGCAAAGGCCGCGCGTTCTTCGAGCCCGGCAAAGGCCTGCTCAACCATCTGCGCCCCAAACCGCTGAAACAGGGACCGGCGCGCCTCGTAGCGGCGGAATTTCACCTTTTCGCCGAAGACCTCTTTCATTTTCGGGGTCAGATGCCCGATCCCATCGATCAGGCCAAGCTCCTGCGCCTTGCCCGCGAGCCAGAATTCTCCAGTAAACAGGTCCGTCTCCGCATCCAGCTTTTCGCTGCGCCGGGCCTTCACATGGCCGATGAAGTTCATGTGAAGGTCTTCGAGAATACCCTTGAGCCGCGTGACATCCTCGTCTTTTTCGGGGCTGAATGGGTCAAGCATGGATTTCGATTTGCCCGCTGTATAGATGCGTCGCTCGATCCCGTAGCGCCCGAGAAACTCATGGGCCCCGAAGCCCGCCGAGATCACCCCGATCGAGCCGACCACCGAGGAGGGATCTGCCCAGATCTCGTCAGCAGCCGAGGCGATCCAATAGCCCCCGGAGGCCGCCACGTCCTCGACGAAAGCGTAGACCGGCACCTCTTTTTCCTCTGCGAGCCGCCGAATGCGCTCGCCAATGAGTGAGGATTGCACCGGGCTTCCGCCGGGCGAGTTCACGACCAGCGCTACGGCGGAGGGCTTGCCCTTGGTAAAGGCGCGCTCCAGCAAGGGCGCGAGCAACTGGTCATTGAGCGTGCCGCGCGTGCCGCTGGCGATCATCCCCGAAAGGCGCAGGACAGACACGACCGGGTCGGACTTCATAAAAGGGATGTATCGCTTCATGAAGCCTCATGTAGAATTGCGCCCATGGACAAACAAGGGACGCTGCGCAGACAAACGCATTTGAGGGAAACCCGCCACAGGGGTTTCACTCCCGGATGCGCCAGCCTGTGCGGAAAATCCACGCGATCGCGGTCAGGCACAGCGCAGTAAAGAGCGCGATTGCCCCAAGCGAGGCAAGGATGGGCACGTCCGACAGCCCGAAGAAGGACCAGCGGAAGCCCGACACCAGATAGACCACCGGGTTGAACATCGACACGGTCTGCCAGACCGGTGGCAACATGGTGATCGAGTAGAAAGAGCCGCCAAGGAACACGAGCGGCGTCACAATCAAAAGCGGAACCAGTTGCAACTGCTCGAAATTCTGCGCCCAGATGCCAATGATGAAGCCCAAAAGCGCGAAGCTGATGCAGGTGAGGACCAAAAAGGCGAACATCGCCAATGGATGCGCGATGGAGATATCCACAAAGAAAAACGATGTCCCCATGATGACGAGACCGACGAACAGCGCCTTGGTGGCCGCCGCGCCGACATACCCGATCACGATCTCGATGAAGTTGATCGGCGCGGAAAGGACCTCGTAGATCGTGCCGATGAATTTCGGAAAATAGATGCCGAAGGACGCCACCGAGATCGCCTGCGTCATCACAGTAAGCATGATCAGCCCCGGCACGATGAACGCGCCGTAGCTCACCCCCTCCACCTCGTCGATGCGGCTGCCAATGGCCGCGCCGAAGACGACAAAGTAGAGCGAGGTTGAGATCACCGGGGAGATGAAACTCTGCAAGAGCGTCCGGAAAAAGCGCGACATTTCATAGGCGTAAATCGCATGGATCGCAGACCAGTTCATGCCGCGCCCTCCTCTTGGTCCTGCACCAGTGTCACGAATATTTCCTCCAGCGAGGACTGCCGGGTGGACACATCGCGCAGCTTGAGACCTGCGGCGGCGACGTCGCTCAGAAGTTGCGTGATGCCTGTGCGCTCGGAGCGGGTGTCATAGGTATAGGTCAGCGTCAGCCCATCCTCCGACAGGCTCAGATCATAGCCCGCGAGGCTCTCCGGGATCGCCTCCAACGAAGCCGCGATCTGCACGTCGAGTTGTTTGCGGCCCATCTGCGCCATCAGCGCGGCCTTGTCCTCCACCAGTAGGATCTCGCCCTTGTTGATCACTGCAACGCGGTCCGCGATGGCTTCGGCCTCTTCGATGTAATGGGTGGTCAGGATGATCGTCACGCCCGACGCCTTCAGCCCCGCCACGATCTCCCACATATCCTTGCGGAGTTCCACATCGACCCCGGCAGTGGGCTCGTCGAGGAACAAAACGCGTGGTTCATGGGCGAGCGCCTTGGCGATCAGCACCCGCCGTTTCATCCCGCCTGACAGCTCCCGTGTGGTGCTGTCTTTCTTGTCCCACAAGGTCAGGCGGCGCAGGATGTCCTCAACAACCGCTCCCCGGCGCGACTTGCCGAAGAGACCGCGCGAGAAGCGTACCGTGTTGATCACTTTCTCGAAGGGCTCCAAAGCCACTTCCTGCGGCACCAGTCCGATCATCTGGCGGGCGGCGCGGTAGTCGGCCTCAATATCGTGCCCGGCCACCGTAACCTGCCCCGACGTGGGTGCGGTGATCCCGCATACCGTGGAGATGAGCGTGGTCTTACCAGCGCCATTAGGCCCAAGCAGCGCGATAATCTCGCCCTCTTCAATGTCGAGCGACACGCCCTTGAGCGCTTCGAACCCGCTATCATAGGCTTTGCACAGGTTCTTGATCTGCAAGATGGGGGCCATGCTGTTGGATCTCCTTTCGAACCCGAGCACCCTAGCGCGCAAGGCAGAGAGGGCCAGTGCCATGATGCACAGCCCGCCCTGCACAAATGCGACCGCCCCCTGTCGCAGCAATGGCTTGGCAAATGCGCCGGGCGTGATAGGGCTTGGCTATGACCCAAGCAGCGGAAAATCGGCCCGGCCTCGGCATCGCCTTCGTGACGGTCGGCATCCTGTGCATTTCGGTGAACGATCTGCTGATCAAGGAACTGTCCGGGGACTATCCGCTGCACCAATCGGTGTTCCTACGCTCCGGAATCGGCATCGTGTTCTCGCTGATGCTCGTGCAGATGGAGGGCGGCTTCGGCATCCTCAAAACCAAGCATCCGTGGCTGCACCTGACGCGAGGCGCCCTGATCGTGATCGCCAATATGACCTATTTCGCGGCCCTCGCCGCGCTGCCATTGGCCGATGCGACCGCACTCTTCTTTGTCGCGCCTCTGTTCATCACGCTGCTCTCGATCCCGCTCTTGGGCGAAAAGGTCGGCCCGTTGCGCCTCGGCGCGGTGGTCGTGGGCTTTCTCGGCGTGGTGGTTATGCAGCGCCCTTGGGCGGGCGACGCGCTTGAGGTGCCGCGCATCGTGCTCCTGCTGCCGGTGCTCGCCGCGCTGACCTATGCTCTCAACCAGCTTATGACCCGCAGGCTGGGCGTGTCGGCAAAGGCCTCGGCGATGGCCGTCTATATTCAGGCGAGTTTCATCGCCGTGTCGCTTGGCTTTTTCGTGGTTGCCGGCGATGGGCGCTATGCCGAGGGGCTCACCAATGAAAGCCTCATCTTCCTGCTGCGCGCATGGACATGGCCAACGCCCGAGGACTGGCCCTACTTTATCGGCCTTGGGGTGAACTCCGCCGCAATTGGCTATTGCCTGAGCCAAGCCTACCGGCTGGCCGATGCCGCCACGATCGCGCCCTACGAGTATCTCGGCCTGCCGCTCGCGGTGTTCTGGGGCTGGGCGGTGTTCGCCGAATTGCCGGTCTGGGAGGTCTGGGTCGGCATGGCGCTGATCCTCGGCGCGGGCCTGTTCGTGTTCCTGCGCGAGCAGCAAAAATCCCGCGCGGTGGCGCGCGCGGCGAAGGTCAAGGCGCGCTATTAGGTCGGCTCTTGCTGTGTGATGCAGTGAAACCCGCCGCCGCCAAGGGCAATCGAGCCGATCTCCACCATCCTGATCTCGCGATCCGGGAAGACCTCCTCGAAAATCTCCCGCGCAATGGCATCCTCGCGGCACCCGTAATGCGGCACGATCACCGCGCCGTTGCAGAGATAGGCGTTGACGTAACTGTCGCAGAACTCCTCCGCGCCGGACACATGCGACGAGGCGGCAGGCAGCGGCACCAGCCGGATCGGCGCGCCCGTGGCGTCGGTTTGACCGTTGAGCACGTCGATATTGGCCCGGTGGATTTCGTGCCAGAACGCGCCCGGCGCTCCGGCCTCCTGTATCAACGCGACCCCGGGCGCGGCGAACACGGCCACCCCGTCCACATGCCCGTCGGTCTCGGTCTCTTCCACATTGCCGGGCAGCCAGATCACCTTCCGCACCCCGAGCATCCGGGCCAATTCCGTTCCGATCCGCGCTTCAGACCAGTCCGGGTTCCGGTTGCGGTTTGGAAAACAGCTTTGAGTCGTCAGCAGCGTGCCGCGCCCGTCGACACTCACCCCGCCGCCCTCCGCGATCAGATCGGATCGAAACACCTGCGCGCCCGCCGCATCGAGGATCGCCTCGGCGACGCTATCATCGCCGTCATAGGGATGGTACTTGCCGCCCCACGCATTGAACCGGAAGGACACGCCCGCCAGATCGCCCGCCGCGTTTTGCAAGAAGCACGGACCGGCATCGCGCGCCCAACTGTCGTCGATGGGATGCTCCAGCAGGTCGATATCCCGGCCCAGCACCGCGCGTGCAGTGGCCTTGTCGCGCGGATGCACGACCATGGTCACAGGCTCAGAGGCGCGGATCGCATGGGCGACTCGGGCAAAATCGGCACGAGTCTCGGCGAGATCGTCCCAAACCTCCGCCCGGCAGGGCCACATCATCCATGTCCGGGCATGGGGCGCCCATTCGGGGGGCATGGCAAAGCCTGCCTGCGCGGGATCACTCATCGCCGGGCACCGACTTTGGGGTGACCTGCGCCGCGTCCCGCGCGGACTTCAGGGCCTTCAAACCTGCCTTGCGCGCATCGCAACTGCTGCACGCCGGGACCTTGAGTTTGGGTGTCCCGGGGATCTCCACTTCGGGCGCCGGGGCTGTGTCCGCCCAGATCGGCGTGACCAGCAGAATCAGCAGACAGGTCAGACGCATCCTCGCGCCTCCGCAGCAGCGCGCCAGGTCTTTGGGGACCATGTCTCAGGGGGCGTGCCCAGATAGGCCTTCAGCGGCGCGGCGCTCGCACCGGGGTCTTTCCCTTCCAGCGCGAGGAAGCGCAGCGCAGCGACCTCATGCGCCGTCAGGAAGGACAGGCGTGCGCGATCTTCAGGCGGCCCCAGCCGCTCCAACGCCTCGAAAGCCGTAACATAGCCCGGACAACTCTGCCGCATTTCGACGAGCAGCGCAGACCACTCCAAGCCCTCCGCCGCTGCATCGGCCTGACCGCTCGCGACAAGCTCCTCCGTGGGGCGCGGCGCAAGGCGGTATTTGGCAATCAGAGGCGCGACGCCCGACGCCGCGTGGCGCTCCACCTCGGCCAATAGCCGCAACTTGCGTTTGTGATCGGGATCTTCAAACCGCTCGGCCAGAGCCGCGAAATAGGCTTCACCTTCGATCTCTTCCTCGAAATAGAGCGTGAGCCGGTCCAGATAGGCGCTCATTCAGCGGCCTCCTGCCATCCGGCCTGCGCGGCGAGCGCGTCGAGCCCCACGTCGATCCGATCATGGCGCAGCGGCATGTCGATATCCACCCCGGCCTCAAGCTCGCGCGCATAGCGGTGCCCGGCATAGACTGCCGCCGCGATGATTCCCGGCGCCTCGCAATCGCCGATTCGGGTCAGCGTGAAGGGTAGCGCCGCGGCGCCAGCCTCTGCCTTGAGCGCCTGATACAGGGCATCATTCGCGGTGCGGGCCGTGACCATGACGATGTTGGTCGCCGGGAGCGTCCGCTCGACCCCGGAATACGCGCATTCCAGCAGCGCCTCAGCACCATCGAAGCCGATCAGCGTCTGCGCGGTCTCGATCTTCACGCCGAGCCGCATCAGGTGAGCCCGCACGCGCCAGCGCTCGGAGGTGTTGCCCGCCCAGCGGGACACTGAGTCGTCGGCGGTCACGTAGGTCACCTCGTGCCCCGCCTGCCGAATACGTTCGGCCAGAACGCCCGCCATGTAATAGCCATCGCCGTCGAACACCACGGTCGGCCCGTCCGGCAGCCGCCCCTCCATGATGTCGTCGGGCGTGAACACGCGCGCGGCGGCGTCGCTGGTGGCAATCGGCAGGTAGGTCTCCTCGTTGAACCGCTCGGGCCGCCAGCGCGCGCCGGTGGCGATAGCGACGTGATCGGCCTCGACGGCAAAGACATCCTCGGCGCTCAGCAGGCTTTCGCGGAAAATCTCCACATTGGTCATCCCAATCAGCTGCTGTTCGCGGTAATCCTTCACGCGGATATACTCGCTCATCCCGGGCAGGGCCGCCTCACGGGTCACGCGCCCGCCGATCTCGCGGGTCGCCTCGGCCAGCATCACCTCGTAGCCCCGCGCGCCGAGCGCTCGCGCCGCTTCCAGCCCGGTGGGGCCTGCGCCGACGATCAGCACTTTGCCGGAGGAAGTCTTCTCGGTGATGATCTCCGGATGCCAGCCGCGCCGCCATTCCTCACCCATCGTCGGGTTCTGCGTGCAGCGGATCGGCACACCGAGGCTGTCGCCCGAGTAACAGATATTGCAACCGATGCATTCGCGGATCGCCGAAAGACGCCCTTCGCGGATCTTGTTCGGAAGGAAGGGATCGGCAATCGAGGGCCGGGCCGCGCCGATGAAATCGGTAATCCCGCGTTTGACTTGGCTCACCATCGTGTCGGGCGACGTGAAGCGGCCCACGGTCACCACGGGCTTGTCGGTGACCGACTTGGCCCATTCCATGTAGGGCTCCAACGCGCCCTCCTTCACGAAGCGCGACACGCCCATCTCCAGCGAGTAATCGGCGATGTTGATGTCCCACAGGTCGGGCAGGTCAGTGAGCATTTCGAGCATCTCGCGGCGCTCGCCATGGATCGGCTGGCCGTCCGCGCCGATCTGCTCATCGGCCGAGAACCGCACCGCGACGGCGCAACGATCGCCCACCGCGTCCTTGGTCTCCTCGATCAATTCGCGTGTCAGGCGCACGCGGTTTTCCAGCGAACCGCCATATTCGTCACTGCGGTCGTTGATGCGCGGGTTAAGGAAATTCGAGATCAGGTAGCCATGGGTGGCGTAGACATAGACCACGTCGAACCCTGCATCGCGGGCGCGCAGGGCGGCGCGGCGGTGCCAGTGGCGAAAGGTCTTGATGTCTTCCTTGTCCATCGCGCGGGTCTGCGCCGGGTGCCCGGCGAGGTTGGGCATGGATTTGACATCCATCGAGGGCAGGCGCGTGTTCAGGTTCGACGTGCGCGCCCCGCCATACCACAACTCGGCTCCCGCGAGCGCCCCGTGCTCATGCACCGCGTCGGTCATCAATGTGTGGGCGCGGATATCGCTGTCATCCCAAAGGCTCGCGGACGGGTGTGGCAGGTCGTCGGAGGTCGGGTGAATGGAATTATACTCGGTGCACACCACGCCCCAGCCGCCCTGCGCTTTCACACCGCGCATCGCTGCCAGCGTGCGCGGGCGCAGATAGCCCATCCCGGTGCAATGCGGCACCTGATAGAAGCGGTTCGGTGCGGTGACCGGGCCGATCTTCACGGGCTCGAACAGGATGTCGTAGCGGGGATCGCGGCTCATGCGGGAAAGATCCTTGTCTGGACGATGCCGTCAGAAGCTCGGCATTTCAAAGTGGTGCGGGAAGATCGACGCGAGATAGGCGCGGATCTGGTTGTTTGCCTGCTCACGGCTGAAACTGCCCGGATACATCAAGATGTTCAGTTGCAGCCCGTCATAGAGCCCTTCAAGCGTGCGAGCGATGATGCGGGGCGGCGGCACAGTGTAACCGCCATCTGCGATGATCTGCGCGCAAAGCCCGGTGGACAGATCGAACCGCTCGTCGTCAATCTCGTCGATCAGCTTGCGATAGACCTTCCGCCGCCCGGCCTCGCCGAAGAAGGCATACCAGACCGCGAGTTTCTTGCGGGTGCAGATCTTCGGGTGGAAATGCGCGTCCACGATGGCAAGCAGCTTTTCCTGCGCCGACAGGCCCGCATCGGTATAGGCTTTGTGCCAGTGGTCGTGATGCTCGCGGGCCAGATGCACCAGCGTTTCCTCGAAGAGCTTCTGCTTGCTCTGGAAGTGGAAATTCACGATCCCGACCGACAGCCCTGCCGCTTCGGTCACCGTGGACATGGTGGTGCCGCCGATCCCGTGCCGCGCGATACTCTCGATGGTCGCGTCGATCAACTGCCCACGGCGGACCGCCTTGGACTCTGTGCGCTTAACCGGTTTTTCGGTGCGCTTTTTGGGGCGGATGACTTCATTCATTGTTCAATTTTCCGGTCACTTGCCTGATGCGGGGTCTCTGAACGCCTGTTCAATCGGCGTCAAGGACGACGATGGAGCCGGGATCGAAGGACAGCCAGAGCGGGTCGCCGACCGTCTTGCCTAGCCCTGCGCGCACAGTGTTGGGGGTCGAGACGGATACCGGCTCTGCCTTGCCGTCGATCTTGACATAGTAGTGGCTGCGCTCGCCGAGATAGGCGGAGGTGTCGAGCGCGCCGCAAATGGCGGTCCCGGCCTCCGGCTTCTCGGCGGAGAGCGCGAATTTCTCGGGCCTGAGCGCAACCTGCACCGGGGTGCCGTCGGGTTTGGTGATTTGGTCCACCGGCACCGGGATCGTGCCCAGCCCCTCGGTCTCGATCGCGCCCATGGTGGCGCCATTGCGGCGCACGGTGCCCCGGAAGAAGTTCATGTTGCCGATGAAGCTGGCCACCTCGCGGGTATGTGGAGTCTCGTAGAGGCCCGAAGGCGTATCGACCTGCAAGACCTTACCCCCTGACATCACGGCGATGCGGTCCGACAGGGTCAGCGCCTCTTCCTGATCGTGCGTTACGAAGACGAACGTGATCCCGATCTGCCGTTGCAGGGCCCGTAGCTCCAGTTGCATCTGCTCGCGCAACTGCTTGTCGAGCGCGCCGAGCGGCTCGTCGAGCAGGAGCACTTTGGGCCTCAGGATCAGCGCACGGGCAAGGGCGATGCGCTGTCGCTGCCCGCCGGAAAGCTGGTTGGCCTTGCGCTCCCCATAGCCGGGCAGCTTGATCAGATCGAGCATCTCGTCGACCATCTCGTAACGCTTGGCTTTGGGCAGGCGCTGCTTGCGCAGCCCATAAGCGATGTTGTCGCGCACATTGAGATGCGGGAAGATCGCATAGCTCTGGAACACCATGTTGACCGGGCGCTCATGGGGCGGCACATCGGCCATCGGCTGGCCGTCTATTTCGATCTCGCCCTCCGAGGTGCTTTCGAACCCGGCAAGCATCCGCAAAAGTGTGGTCTTGCCGCAGCCCGAGGACCCCAGAAGCGAGAAGAACTCGCCCTGACCGATATTCATCGAAACATCGTCGATGGCCTGAAAGCTGCCGAAGAACTTGTTGATGTGTCGGATGGAAATGAAGGCGTCGGACATGGGTCAGCCCTTTCAAGACGGCTCGTCAAGGCCCAGACGCCCGATCCACTGGGCGACGAAGACGAGGATAAAGGAAATGAACAGGATCAGCGAGGACAGCGCCAGCACCGAGGGAAACTCCTGCGGGAAGCGCAACTGGCCCCAGATATACATCGGCAGCGTGGGATCAGTGCCGGTCAGGAAGAACGCCATGATGAACTCATCGAAGGAGATCGTGAAAGTCAGCAAAAGGCTGGCGACCACACCGGGAAAGACCATCGGAAAGGTCACGCGCCAGAAGGTCCACCAGCCATTCTCCCCGAGATCGGCCGAGGCCTCCTCCATCGCTGGATCGAAGCCCTCGAAGCGCGGCAAGAGTGTCGCCACAGCGAAAGGCAGGCAGACGATCAGGTGGCCGAGCGTGACCGTGTAGAGCGACAGCGGCACGCCCATCCGGCTCATCAGCACCAGAAGGGCGACGCCGAAGATGATCCCAGGGATCACCAGCGGCATCATGATGAACGTGACCAGCGCGCCCTTGCCCGGCATCCGGTAGCGCGTGATGGCCCGCGCCGCGATCACGCCGAGGATCGTTGCGATCACCGCGACCACCGCACCAACCTTGACCGAATTCCACAAAGCCGCCCAGACCGGCGCGCGGTTCCACAATTCGCCATACCACTGGAGAGTGAAGCCCTGCAGCGGGAAGCGCACGTAGATCGAGTCGTTGAAGCTGAACAAAGGGATGAACAGCACAGGCACATAGAGCACGATCAGGAAGATCACCGCGTAGATTTGCAGCGGGCGGTTGGGACGCTTGATATAGGTCCCGGTGTCCTTGACGGCGGCGGTGCGGCTCATGCGATCTTCCTTTCCGCCTGCCGGATCACGAACAGGAACACCAGCGCGATGAGCGCGATCCAGAACATAAGCACGATCGAGAGCGTCGCCCCCATCGGCCAGTTATTCACCGCGCCGAATTGCAACTGAATGAAGTTGCCGATCATCGTTCCGTCCGGACCGCCCAAAAGCGCGGGCGTGATATAATCGCCGGTGGTCGGGATGAAGATCAGGAAGGTCGCGGCGATCACCCCGGGCATCGACAGCGGCAGGGTAATGCGAAAGAACCGTGCCACCGGCCCGTCGCCAAGATCGGTGGCCGCTTCGAGCAGGGACTTGTCGATTTTCTCGAGGCTCACGTAAAGTGGCAGGATCGCGAAGGCCGCCCAGGCATGGGCGAGCGTGATAATCACCGCCGTTTGCGAGTAGAGAAGGAATTCGAGCGGGGCCTCGATGAACCCCGTGGTCATAAGGCCCGAGTTGATCACACCCTCATAGCCGAGGATCACCTTCCACGCGAAGACACGCAGCAGGTAGCTGGTCCAGAACGGGAGGGTCATCAGGATGATCCACATCATCTTGTTGCGATGGACGTGGAAGGCGACATAGTAAGCCATCGGATAGCACAGCAGCACAGTGCAGACCGTGGCCACGCCGGAAATCCAGAAGGAGCGCTGCAGGAGTGCGCCGTAGATCGGCTCGGACCAAACGCGCAGGTAGTTGGCAATGGTCAGCGTGGTGTCGAAACCGAAGCCCTGCCGGGTCCACAGGCTCATCACGAACAGGATCAGGCTCGGGATGATGATGCCGATCGTCAGGATCAGCAATGTGGGCGACATCAGCAGGTAGCCGCGCGCGGTCTCGCTCCGATTTAGAAAACGCTTGACGCTGAACCTTCGGCGTTCTGCCGCGTCCACCTCGCCGGAGGGAGCGTTTGATAAGGACGTGTCGGCCATCGCGGTCTTTTTTTGACTGGTGTGTCGACAAAGGCCCGCCACGCGGAGGCGACGGGCCCGAGGATTTGCGGATCAGAACCCAGCCTTGATGAGCTCGAAGGTCTCGTTCATCCGGGTTTCCCATTCCTGGCTTTGTGGGATCTGGAAGTGACCCGCCTGCAGGATTTCGATCGGGTTCTTGCTCAGGCCTAGGCTGGTGAGCGTTTCCTCGTCGAATGCGTCGAAGGATTTCGCGTTCGAATGCCCATAACCGTAGTCGTTGATCATGAACTTGCCCGACTCAACGCTGAGCAGGCTGTCGATCACGTCATAAGCCTTGTCGAGATTTGGCGCGTCCTTGTGGATCATCACGCCGCAAACCCATGTCAGCGCCCCTTCCTTGGGACGGGCGAACTTCACCGGCACGCCTTCCGATTGCAGCAGAACGGCAGAGCTGTTCCACGTCATCGCGGCGGTCATCTCGCCGGAGGACAGGGCCTGCTCCAGCGTCGTGGTATCGTCGGTATAAACCCGGATCAGCGGGCGCTGTTCGCGCATCACCGCAGCGATCTTCTCGAAGGCCTCTTCGGTCGCGATGTCCTCCATCGCCACACCGGCCTTGATCGCACCGCACCACCACGCGTCGCCCCCCGAGGCGAGCGAGCCCAGACGCCCGGCGTAGCGCGGGTCCCAGAGCATGTCCCACGTTTCTTCGCCCTCAAGTTCGAAGAGGTCCGTGCGATAGGTCACCGAGGTCTGACCCCAGTCGAACGGTGCCATCCAGACCTTGCCGCCATCGGCCATGTTGCCCGGCAGGTCGACAAGCTCGGGCATCACATCGCCCCAGTTGCTGAGACGGGAGCCGTCGATCGGCTGGAAAAGGCCCGATTGCACCCAGCGCGGCATGCCGGAGTTGCACGGGTGCGAGACATCGACCACGAAACCGCCGCGCATCTTGGTGAGCGCCTCTTCGGAGCCGCCAAAGATCGAGAAGTCCGGCAGCGCGCCGTTCTTGGCCTCATAGGGCTGGAACAGTTCGGGGATGTCGTAGCCACCCCATGTAAAGAAGGTCGCCTGCTCCCCGGATGCCATCGCCCGGCGCGAGGTCGCCGGCACCGTTGCCATGGCGACGCCGGCCGCAAACAGGCCCTTGGTGAACCGGCGCCGGCTGAGTTTGCCTTCGCGCACGGCTCCTAGCTGATCAAGTACGTCCATTTGTGTAGTCTCCCGTGTTGCGTCAGGCGCTCCGGTCCGGATGTGCCTGCGTTTTGGTCATTGCCGCGACGCGCTGTGTGCGCGCACCGTCTTGGTGATTGACTTTCGGCTCTGTCTCGCCATCCTCACTACTGAATGATCATTCAATCATTTTTGAAAGGGCCGTACCAAGTCAAGAGGTTTGCAGGCCGCTGCGGGAAAAAACCGGCGCGCGCGCAAATTCTAAGCAGGGACGGCCGCAAATCGTGAGAGGAGGGACGGCGCATGAAAGACCTGTCAGAAAAACCCGGCATCATCCGCTTCGAAGCGGACGGTCCGGACGGGCTGAAACCCATGGACCTCACGCCCTACGATTTTGCCGAACGGCCCGAGGAGCAACTTCTCCACGTCTATTTTGAGGACGACGAGCTCGGCATGAGTGTCGGCGTCTGGGAAACCGCGCCGATGCGCGAGCCCTTTGGCCCCTATCCGGGCGACGAGTTCATATACGTGCTCAAGGGCCATTTCACCATGCTTGACAATGACGGCACGGACCTCGCCAGCGGCGTGGCGTGCAAGGCCGGACAAAGCGTGATTTTCCGCAACGGTGCTCCGGTAAGTTGGAAGCAATATGACCGGCTGCGCAAGTTCTACATCACCTATACCGATCCCCGCGCCGAGGAGCCCAAAGGCCTCAGCGCCGAGGGCGGCATTCAGGCGCTCGACCCGGACATGACCCTCGCTGATGCAGACCTGTTGGAGGGCACCAGCGTGCCGCAGCGCGAGCGCGTTTTCTTCACCAACGACCACGGCAATTTCGAGGTCGGGCTCTGGGACACCCAAGCCTTCACCCAAAACGCGCCGGAGCCCTTCCCATGGCATGAGTTCGGGCAAGTGCTCGACGGGGAATGTACGATCACGGAGGCGGACGGCACCGCGCATAGCTTCAAGGCGGGCGAGTTCTTCTTCATCCCGGCCGGCACGGTCTGCGCATGGCACGTGCCGACCTACCTGCGCAAATTCTACGCCGCGCTCGATCCGACGATCCGCCCCGGAGCGGCGTCATGAGTTCAAAAGTTGTAATGAGTGTTCACCGCAGAACGGTTCTCGCCGGTCTGACAGCCTTCGGAGCCGCCCCTGTGTTTGCCCAGTCGCTTCCCACCAACCCGGACGTCGTCATCATCGGAGCCGGCGCTGCCGGGCTCGCGGCGGGCCGGCAATTGGCCAAGAAAGGCCTATCTTACCTTATCGTGGAAGCCGATGGCCGCGTGGGCGGGAGGGCCTATACGGAAAGCGACAGTTTCGGTGCACCGGTCGATCACGGATGCTCTTGGATATCCGGCTCGATCCACAACCCCTTCACCCAGATCGGCAAGGCCGGTGGCTTCACGCTGGTCAACCACACCAATGTCGGCTCGCATCTGTTCGATCTTGATGGCCAACCCGCCAGCGATCAGGACTGGGCGGACTACGACCGCGCTTGGACGGCGATCGACCGCGCCCTGAACCGTGCGGGGCGCGCGGGCAAAGACGTTGCGGCGGCCTCGGTCATCCCCAACCTGCCCTATGGGGCCACGGTGCAATCGTGGATTGGCGCGATGGATTACGGCGTTGATTTCGAGGACGTGTCCACCGCCGACTACTGGGATTCGGCCTCCGATCAACCCAGCTACATCGTGCGCGAGGGGCTTGGCGCGGTGGTCGCAACCCTTGCGGCAGACCAACCGGTGGCTCTGAACACGCCAGTGACAGCAATCGACTGGTCGGGCCCCGAGGTAGCCGTCGAGACGTCAGCGGGTACGATCCGGGCGCGCGCCTGCCTCGTCACCGTCTCGACCGGCGTGCTGGCAGCGAACAAGATCCGCTTCACCCCGGACTTACCCGCCACCAAACAGCAGGCCATTGATGACGTGCCCATGGGGCTTTTGATGAAGGTCCCGCTACTCTTCGACGGCGCGCGGCTCGGGCTTGGCGAGAATAGCTGGGTCACCTACCGGGTGCCCGAAGACAAGGCCGGCGAGGCCTGCTACTTCGTCGCCTGGCCTACCGGGCATGATTACCTGTTCGGCAATATCGGCGGCTCGTTTGGCTGGGAGCTTTCCGCCCAAGGCGATGCGGCAGTGGTGGATTATGCGCTCGAGCAACTCATCCGCCTCGTCGGCAGCGATGCGCGCAAGCATTTCGTCAAGGGGCTGCGCACCGATTGGGCCGAGAACCCGCTGACGCTCGGGGCCTACGGCGCACCGCGCCCGGGTCGGAACGGGGCGCGCAAAGTGCTGGCCGAGCCGCTCGGCGACCGGGTGTTCTTCGCCGGAGAGGCGATGGGCGGCGCCACCTCAGCGCTGGTCAATGGCGCCTACCAGAGCGGCAAGAAAACCGCCAAGACCATCGCTGCAACGCTTGCCTGAGGAAAGACGCGCGCCGTGATTCCCAACGAACGCCCTGTCATCGCCAACAGCCTCTGGACCGCCACAGCCAACCGAGTGCCGGACTACCCCTCGGTCGCGGGCGCGCTGCGGGCGGATGTGGCGGTGGTCGGGGCGGGCTTCACAGGGCTGTCAGCCGCGCTGCATTTGGCCGAACAAGGCGTGGATGTCGTGCTGCTCGACGCGCAGCAACCGGGCTGGGGCGCGTCGGGCCGCAATGGCGGTCAGATCAACCCGGGCTTCAAGGATGGCCCCTCGGGCATCGTCAAGAAATTTGGCAATGAACATGGTACGCGGATGATCGCGCTTGCGGGCGGCGCTGCCGATATTGTGTTCGATCTCTGCGTCCGACACGGGATCGACTGCGATGCGATCCGCCCCGGCTGGATCCGCGCGGCCCATAGTGCCGCCGGGCTGCGCGATCTGGAGAGGCTGGCAGAGGATTGGCAGGCGCGCGGCGTTCCCTTTGAGGTGCTGGACCACGAGACGATCACGCGCCTGTCGGGCACGGACAGCTATCGCGGCGGGGTGATCGACCCGCGTGGTGGCTCCCTGCATCCCTACAACTTCGCGCTGGGTCTGGCCGAGACGGCCGAGCGGTGCGGCGCGCGGATATTCGGGCAATCCCCGGTGCAGAGGATCGAACAGACCGCCTCCGGACACCGGGTTCAAACCGAGACCGGAGCGGTGGAGGCCGCGCGCGTCCTGATCTGCACCAATGCCTATACGGACGGATTCGATCCCGCCCTTGCGAAGTCGGTTTTGCCGATCCGCTCCGTGCAGGTCGCCACCAAACCACTGTCCTCCAATCTGCGCGCCTCGATCCTGCCGGGGCTGCACGCGCTCTCCGACAGCCGCCGGCTGGTGCTGTACTTCCGCATGTCGCCCGATGGCCGCTTCGTGATGGGCGGGCGTGGGACTTATCGCGACAGTTCCACCGAACGGCAAATCGCATGGCTGCGCAAACTCAGCACGGACCTCTTCCCGCAACTTGGCAGCACCGAGTGGGACTACGCGTGGGGCGGCTTCGTGGCGATCACTGCAGACCGCTACCCTCATCTGCACGAGATCAAGCCGGGCATGATGGCCGCGCTTGGCTACAACGGGCGCGGCGTCGCGATGGCGACCGCAATGGGCCGCGAGATTGCCCGCTGGGCCGCCGGAACCCCCACTGCGGACCTTGCCGTGCCGCTCTCGCAGGTCACCCCCTTGCCCCTATCGTTTGCCCGCGACACGCTTGTGGAGGCGGAAATCTTCCGCCTGCGCTTGCTCGACAAGCTCGGGCTCTGACAACGGCACTAAAGCCACCCTTGAAGCTCCGGCACCAGCGCGACCATCGCCCGGCAGGTGGCCGCCTGCCCCTCGGCGCGGCTGAATTTACCCGGCGCAAGATGCAGGTGTTGCCAATACCCGTCGCTCAGACTCTCCTGCCATTCCACGAACTGCGCGATCCGCTCGGGCGCAGCCGCGGGCAAAAGCTCGGACCACACATCTGTCAGCGCGTTGTGGCGCCGGGTGTCGAAATCTTCCGCGATCTCTGCGTAATGGCCGGAAAAGCGCAACTCGCCCCAAAAGGCGAACCAGAGCGGCAGCACATTTGGCCCGCAGGCCTCATCCGAGAAGTCCGCTGCGATCACCGCCGCAAGCTTTTTCACCGGATCGGCCCCCGCGGCCTCCAGCGCTTTGGACCAGAGCGCTTCGTAGTGTTCATAGAGATCGCGCAGCGTGGCTTCCAAAAGCCCGGACTTCGATTTGAAATAGAACACCGCAACGCCCTGACTAAGCCCAGCAGCCTCTGCCACGGTGGCTAGGGTGGTCTTGGAGAGACCGTGCGAAAGGATCGAATCGCGCGCCGCGTCCAACAATTGCCGCCGGCGACGTGCTGCATTTTCCGTTCGTTCCTTGCGCGGTTTGCGCGCTGTTGCCTCTGCCAAGACGCCCCTCCTTGACGGTTGGTGCAAATTTAACCGCCGCACAGCGCCGCGTCACGCGCAATAATTTATTTAAGCGCTCAAAAAAACTTTTAAACGCCTCTCGCAGCGGTCTAAACTGTCCTCACAGGAGGCTGCATGGCACTGCAATCCAGATATGACGCGATCATTGCCGGGGCCGGGCATAACGGGCTGACCACGGCGGCCTATTTGGCGCGCGCCGGATTATCCGTTCTGGTCGTCGAGAAAAACGACTGGATCGGCGGCGCGGCGGTCAGCCGCACGTTGCATGACGGCTGGACCTATTCCAACTGCTCCTACGTGTGCTCGCTTCTGCGCCGCGAGATTGCCCGCGATCTGGAACTGCCGAAATACGGGCTGCAAGTGATCCCTTACGAGGGCGGCGCCAGCTTCACTCGCGAGGGCGAGTATTTCGCATACTACTCCGATCCTTCCGCCCTGCGCCGGGAAATGGCCCGCCACAATCCGCGCGATGCCGACAATTACCAGCGTTACTCCCAAGCGATCATGCGCCAATGCCGCTTCATCCGCCCCTTCCTGCTCCGCGACGCCCCCGACCCGGCCCGCCTGCGCCCCCGCGATATCGGCGAGCTCGCGTTCCTCATCAAAAAGGCCCACGGCCTCGGCAAACGCGAGCTGAACGAGACCCTGCGCTTCTGGACCATGTCCATCGGCGACTTCCTCGACAGCTACTTCGAGAACGACTTGATCAAGGCGCATCTCGCAGGCTCTGGCATCATCGGCACCGGCCTCGGCGTCTACTCCCCCGGCACCGCCTATGTCCTGCTGCACCACTACATGGGCGACATTGACGGGGGTATCGGCGCGTGGGGCTTTGCGCGCGGCGGCATGGGCGCGATCTCGAACGCCATCGCGGCGGACTTCAAAGCCCATGGCGGCGTCATCCACACCGGCGCGGGCGTCGAGGAGTTTCTGACCAAAGACGGCCGCATCACCGGGGTCGCGCTCGAAGACGGCAAGGAATTCGACGCCCCTGTCGTGGCCTCCAACATGGATGTCAAACGCACCTTCCTGCGCCATGTGGACCGCAAAGCCCTGCCGCCTGAGTTCACCGGCGCGGTCGAGCGCTTCAAAATCCGTGGCTCCTCCGCCAAGCTGAACATCGCGCTGGACGCCATGCCCGAGTTCCCCGCCGCCCCGCCTAATGCCAGCTTCCTGCGCGGCGATATGCATTGCTCCGAAAGCCTCTTCGCGCTGGAGCGCGCCTATGACGACTGGAAGGACGGGCGCTGGTCCGCGGAGCCTTACATCGACATGCTGATCCCCTCGCAGATCGACCCGACCATGGCCCCGCCCGGCCAGCACATGATGACCGTTTTCGTGCAATACGCCCCCTATGACCTCAACGTGAACGGCAGCCGCAGCGCGGACAACTGGACCGACGCCAAGCGCCAAGAGATGGCCGACACGGTCCTGAACCAGATGTCCATCGCCATCCCCAACATCCGCGATCACATCCAGCACATGGAGATCCGCTGCCCCAAGGTCCTCGAAGACGAGGTCGGCCTGACCGAGGGCAACATCTTCCAAGGCGAGTTGACCTTCGACCAGCTCTTCTTCAACCGCCCCGTGCCGGGCTACGCGCAATATGACAGCCCGATCAAGGGCCTCTACATGTGCGGTTCCTCATCCCATCCCGGCGGCGGCGTCATGGGCGCGCCCGGAGCCAACGCGGCCCGCGCGATCCTGCGTGCCACCCCGGGCGCGACGATGAAGGGCTATGCGGCATGAGCCGGTTCGACACGATCGTGATCGGCGCCGGGATCAACGGGCTGGTGGCTGCGACGATCCTCGCGCGCAAAGGTCAAAGCGTCGCGCTCTTCGACCGCGCGGACAGGCCCGGCGGCATGGCGACGCTGGGCGCGGCAGACGGACCTACGCTGGCCCATTTGCTCTACAATCTCAGCCCCAAAATCCGCCGCGATCTGGGCATGGACGCGCATCACTGGCCCTTCGATGCGGACACGCTCGCATCGGTCTCGCTCTGCCCCAAAGGCGATCACGTGATCACGCAAGGCCGCGATGCGACCTTCGCCAACGGCGCACCGCATCCCGACTTCGAGGCGTATCGCGACCTGATGAAACGCCTCGGCAGCTACGCGGACCTGCTGCGCGGCCTCGCCGAAGGCCCGCCCCCCGGCGCGGGCGGTTTCAGCGCCAAACACCTGCTGCGCTATGCAAAATTCGGCCTCGGTGTGCGGGGCCTAGGCCGCCAAGAGATGCGCCGTTTCCTGCAAGTGCTGCTCACCAACGCTGCCGATCTTGTGCTCGATGAGATGCCCGACGGCCCCCTCGCAGGCCTGCTCGTTGCCGACGCGGTGCGTGGCGCAGCCGTCGGTCCCCGCCAACCCGGCACCGTGATGTCGCTGATCTACCGCCTCGGCCATGGCGGCACCGCGCTGCGCCCGCGTGGCGGGATGCAAACGGTTTTCGAAGCGTTCACCCGGAACGCCCAGCAAGCGGGCGTCGCGCTGCACCTTGGAACCGGCATAGACCGCATACTGCTCGAAGACGACGACGTGACAGGCGTGCAAACCGCCACCGGCGAGACCGTGCGCGCGCCCCGCGTGCTCACCAGCACCGCCCTGCAAGCCCTGCTCCCGCTCACCGGCCCCGCCCCGTTCGACATTGAAGCGACAACCCGCATCCGCACTGCCCGCACGCGCGGCACCTGCGCCAAGATCAACCTGCGCCTCAAAGATCTGCTCTCCATTCCCGGCCTCAGCGACGCGCAAACCGATGCCCGCCTCGTGATCGCGCCGTCCGTGTCTTACGTCGACCGCGCCGCGAACCCGGTGAAATATGGCGAGATGACACAGACGCCCGGCATCGAGGCGGTGCCGATGGGTGAGTGGCTCTCCTGCATCGTGCAATTCGTGCCCTCCGATCTGACCGGCGGCTGGACCGAGACCGCCCGCGCGGCGCTGACCCGGGCGACGCTCGACACGCTCAAAGCGTACGCCCCAGACCTGCCAAGCCAAATCGCAGAGACGCAGCTCATTACCCCCGACCAGATCGAAGCCCAAACCGGTGCGCCCGGCGGGCATTGGCACCACGGCGAGATGGCCCTCGACCAACTGCTGACGCTACGCCCCGCCAACGGCATGGCCCACTACAACGCGGGCCCCAAAGGCCTCTATCTCTGCGGCGCATGCGCCCATCCCGGCGGCGATATCATGGGCCTCGCAGGGCGCAATGCGGCGCTACAGGCCTTGGAGGATGCGGCATGAGCGTTGTCACCGACCCCGCCCTCTTCCTCGAACGCACCCCTGTCTACGACCGCCTGAACGCCCTCAGCCGCACCCAAGCGTGGTACGACTGGGCCGGCTACCTCGCCCCCGGCTCCCTCGACTCGGTCGAATTCGAGTACTTTGCTCTGCGCAACCAAGCCGCCCTCCTCGACGTCTCGCCGATGCATACCTACCGCATCACCGGCCCCGAGGCGGACGCGCTCCTGAACCGCGTGATGACGCGCGACATTCGCAAAATCCGCGAGGGCCGCGTCGGCTACACCCTGTGGTGTGACGAAGAGGGCATGCTGATCGACGACGGCACCCTTTTCCACCTTGGCCCGAACGACTGGCGCCTGTGCTGTCAGGAGCCGATGCTGGGTTGGCTGATGGATGCGGCATGGGGCTATGACGCTGAAATTTCTGACGAAAGCCACACGCTCGCGGGCTTCGCGCTGCAAGGTCCGAGCGCCTTCGCGGTGCTGGAAAGTGCGGGCTTTGACGCCGCCGCGATGCGCCCCTTCGACATCGCAAGCTTTGGCGAGGTGTTGATCTCGCGCACGGGCTTCACCGGCGATCTGGGCTATGAGCTGTGGTGCCCGTGGGATGCCGCGCTGGCGCTCTGGGACCGGCTTTGGGAGGCAGGCGCGCTCTGGGGCCTGCGCGCGATTGGCTATGACCCGGTGAACATCGCCCGCGTCGAGGCGGGCTTCATTGCAGCGGGCGTCGATTTCCAACCGATCCACGCCACCGAACGCCTGCACCGCGGCGCGACCCCGTTCGAGCTGAACCTGTCCCG
The DNA here is from genome assembly GCA_965656085.1 of uncultured Aliishimia sp. Taxonomy (GTDB): domain Bacteria; phylum Pseudomonadota; class Alphaproteobacteria; order Rhodobacterales; family Rhodobacteraceae; genus Aliishimia. Next base: position 83,395 of record CBFHJA010000008.1, read on the forward strand.
CCTCGTCGACTTCAGCAAAGGCCATTTCAACGGCCGCCGCGCCTTGCTCAAGGCGCAACATGCGCCCCGGTTCAAGCTGCTGCGCGTCGATGTGGAAGGGTTCAAACCCGCCCCCGGCGCGCTGGTCTACGCGGGCAAACGGCGCGAGGTCGGGCACATCACCTCCGGCATCTGGTCGCCCACCGCCAAGCGCAACATCGCGCTGGCACAGGTGGCGATGCCCTATGCGGACCGCCGGCCCCACCGTCTCTTTGCTGAGATTTACACGTTGGAAGAAGGCGTCTTGCACACCGAATGGGCCCGCCTAACCCCTCAGAAACACGCGTTTTTCGCCCCGCCCCGCGCCCGCGCGACACCGCCGGGCCGCATCTGATGAGGAGCCGAACATGAACCAGATGAAAAACACACCGAGCCCCGAGGACCTGACCGCATGGGACCGCGACAACAACCTGCACCCATGGGCGAGCACGAAAGGCTGGCGGCGCGACGAGTTCATGCGTGTTGGCGGCGCGGACGGCGTGTATGTCTGGGATGAGAGCGGCAAGAAGTTTATCGACGGGCCGGGCGGGATGTGGTGCGTGCAGATCGGCTATGGCCGCGCTGAGATGGCCGAGGCAATCGCCCGGCAAGTCATGGAAATGCCCTATGCCTCGCCGTGGTCCTTCACCACCGGCCCTGCCGCCGAGCTGTCCCACGCGATAGCCGCACGCACGCCCGGGGACCTCAACACGGTGCATTTCACTACGGGCGGCTCGACAGCGGTGGATACCGCCCTGCGTACGATGCAATTTTACTGGAATATCAAAGGCAAACCCGAGAAAAAGATGATCCTGTCGCGCGAGAAGGCCTATCACGGCTCGACCTTCCTCGCCGCTTCCGTCACGGGCAAGGAACGCTTCAAAACCCGCTTCGACAAGCACGAACAGGTGCATTTCCTGCCTGACGTGAACCCCTACCACCGCCCCAAGGGCATGTCCGTCGCAGAGTGGTGCGATGCCAAGATCGCCGACATGGAAGCGGCCATTGAGGAGATCGGCGCGGACAAGATCGGCGCCTTCATCGCCGAGCCGATCCTGTGTTCGGGGGGCGTGATCGTGCCGCCCGAGGGCTACCACCAACGCACCCATGCGCTCTGCCAAGAGCATGATATCCTTTACATTTCCGACGAGGTGGTGACCGGGTTCGGACGCCTCGGGCACTGGTTCGCCTCCGAAGAGGTGTTCGGCATCGTGCCGGACATGATCACCTGCGCCAAGGGCCTGACCTCGGGCTATGTGCCGCTTGGGGCCTGCATCATCTCGGACCGGATCATGGCGGAATTGCAGGCGCCTGACGGCGACGAGGTGTTCTACAACGGCTATACCTATTCGGGCCATCCGGTGGCCTGCACGGCGGCGCTGAAGAACATCGAGATCATGGAGCGCGAGGATATCAACGGGCATGTGCGCCGGGTGGCGCCGCTCTTCCAAGGGCGGATGCGGAAGATCGCGGAAGACTATGATATCGTTGGAGATGTGCGCGGCGTCGGGCTGTTGGGCTGCATCGAATGCCGCCCGGACCTGAGCCACGAGACCTATGCCGCGCATCTGCAATTCGGCGAGCGGCTCGACGCGGCCTGCGAGGCGCGGGGGCTTTTGCTGCGGCCCTTCGGAAACATGGCGGTGTTCTCGCCGCCCTTGATCATTTCTGAAAGCGAAATCAATGAGATGTTCGATATCATGGAGGCGGGGCTGACGACGCTCTCGGAGGAATACAATGCCTGAGATCGCACGGCTGCCCGCCACCGGCCCCGTCGCGGAAACACTTCTCGAAGACGGTGCGGTAATCGTCGAGCGCGTGATACCCGACGACGTCACCCGCCAGACCCTCGCCGATTTCCGCGCGCCGTTCGACGAACAGGGCCTGAAATTCACCAATGATTTCAATGGCTACAAGACGCGCCGCCTCAGCGGCATCCTCGCCCTGTCGCGCACCTCCGCCGAGATCATCGCGCACCCTTTGGTCATGGATGTGGCCGACACGGTGCTCAAACGCCATTGCACCAACTACCGGATCGGCTCCGCCACCGCGATTGAAATCATGCCCGGCGAGGGCAACCAGATGCTGCACCGGGACGATGATTTCTACCCGATCCGCATCCCCGGCGTGGAGTTTCAGATCTCCGCGATGATCGCGCTGACCGACTTCACCGCCGAGAACGGCGCGACCCGCGTGGTGCCCGGCTCGCAGGACCTGCGCAAGATCGAGCACATCCCGGAAAGTGATATTGTTCAAGCGGTTATGCCGCGCGGCTCGATGCTGTTCTACCTCGGCGCGGCGGTCCATGCGGGCGGTGAGAACAAGACGGATACCCCGCGCACAGGGCTGATCACGACCTATTCGCTGGGCTGGCTGCGGCAGGAGGAGAATCTGTATCTGACGTTGCCGCGCGAGGTGGCCGAGAGCTACCCGGACCCGGTGCGCCGCCTGATCGGCTACCAAAGCCACGGCCCGGCGCTGGGGGTCTATCCGGGCGATCCGGACGGGCATTTCTGGGATGCGTGAGCGATAAAGGTTAACGCACCGTTCGCACGCAACAGCCGAAATCGCGAAAAACGCCCAAAACGCGGGTTAACGCCCTGAAAACAAGGGATGGCAGGCGTATGGCTGCGCGTATGGCGCGGCGTATGGCACCTGTATGGCTCGGTTTCGATTCGTTCCGGGGTTAAGGCACCGCACGGTGGTCCGGTGTTAACCTGTCGCCGTGGTGGGCAAATTGCCCATTCTACAGGGTCCCCCCACGCCGCGCCGCCGGTTTGCGGGCCCGGATGTGGTGCGGGCAGTGCTCGCCGCTTTCCAGCACCGGCACCATGGCGGTCCACAGCTCTATCTGGTGGTCGATGAAGGCCGGGGTGTGGCGCTCCTTCCACGCCGCCGCGTTCGGCCCGGTCAGCTCCGCCAACTCCGCAGCCGCCACCTCGGCATACCACGGGTTGCGGTTGACCAGCGTCACCTCCTCGAACCCCGCCGCCTCGATCGACGCAGCATAGCGGTCCGGCGAGGCCATGGCGAAGTCGAGATCTTCCATCTTGAGGTAATGGGCCATCTCTGGCGAGGGCGCCCCGTCATGGGACATCAGCCAGTCGGAGACCGCGAACTGCCCGCCGGGCTTGAGGACGCGGAAGACATCCGCCGCCATGGCCGCCTTGTCGGGGATATGCAGGATCGAGTCCTTGGAGAACACCACGTCGAAGCTCTCGGGATCGAAGGGCATCGGGCCGGGCGCGACCTTGACGATGTCGATCCGGTCTGCGCGCCCGGCCTGCGCGACGCGGGCGCGGGCCGCGCTGCACACCGGGTCCTCGACGTCGATCCCGGTCACATGGGCCGCGCCGTAGTCGGTGGCCAGCAGCACGGAAATCGCGCCGGAGCCGCAGCCGATATCAAGCACGCGCTTGCCCGCAAGGTCCACGCCGTCCAGCACGCGCGCGACCTCGTCCGCCCCGCCGGGCGACAGGAAGCCATCGCCCCAGAGGTCTTCGAGAAAGGCGATCAGTTCTTGGTTGTAGAGATCGTCCCCCGCCGCCGTTCCGTCTGCCATGTGGTTCGCTCCCTCTGCGTAGAAATTGGCCGCGTGGCCATTTCCACGTCACCTTTCCACTGAATGCTCATTCAATCAATTGATCTTTGCATATTCCCGGTCTAACCCTCGGCCAAACTGCCCAAAAAGGAAGCGCCGTCATGCCCGAAGCGACCCTGCCCCGCCACGCCCGGACCGTCATCATCGGGGGTGGCTCGCTTGGCATGAACACCGCCTACCACCTCACCAAGCTCGGGCACAGCGACGTGGTGGTTCTGGAGCAAGGGCAGCTGACGTCCGGCACTACGTGGCACGCGGCGGGGCTGATCGTGGCAGGCTTGCTGAAATCCGAGGCCGAATGCGCCATCTACACCCATGGGCGGGAGCTTTACGCCACTCTGGAGCAGGAAACCGGCATCCCCACCGGCTTTCGAGATGTCGGCTATCTGCAAATCGCCAACAATGACGAGCGGATGCATGAGATGCGCCGGATCGCGCCCTTCATGCGGCGCTTCGGGATCAACTGTCACGAGATCTCGGTCGCCGAGGCGCAGGAGATGTTCCCCATCGGCGATTTTTCGGACCTCAAGGGCGCGTTCTACATCCCCGAGGACGGGCGCGCGAACCCGGTCGATGTGACCATGTCGCTCGCCAAGGGGGCGAAGATGGGCGGCGCGCAGGTCTTCGAGGGCGTCCGGGTGGCGGAGATCACCGCGCGGGACGGCACCGCGACGGGAGTGCGCACGGCGGGCGGGCAGCAGATCACAGCGGAGAACGTGGTGATCTGCGGCGGGATGTGGTCGCGGCAACTCGGGGAGGCGCACGGGGTCAACCTGCCCCTGCAAGCCGCCGAGCATTACTACCTGATCACCGAGACCATCCCCGGCTTGCCGCGCGATCTGCCGGTTGTGGAGGACCCCTCGACCTATACCTATTACCGCGAGGAGGTCGGCGGCATGATGCTCGGGCTCTTCGAGCCCGGTGCGGCGGCGTGGAAGCTGGAGGGCATCCCGGATGACTTTCAGTTCGGCGAGATCGAGCCGGATTGGGACCGGGTCGGGCCGGATCTGGAGAAGGCCTATAGCCGGGTGCCGGAGACGATGAAGTACGGGGTGAAGAAACTGTTTTGCGGGCCGGAGAGTTTCACGCCGGACCTTGCGCCGCTGGTCGGGCCGGTGCCGGAGTTGCGCAATCTTTGGGTGGCTTGCGGGATGAATTCGCTGGGGATTTTGAACGGCGCGGGGACGGGGATGGTGCTGGCGCATTGGATCGTGGACGGGGTGCCGCCGATTGATGTGACGGGGATCAATGTGAACCGGTTCAGCAAGGAGTTCGCCACGCCCGCCTTCCGGCGCGACCGCACGCCGGAGCAACTCGGCAAGCTCTTCGGGCAGCATTTTCACAACGAGAGCCCCAAGACCGCGCGGAGCGTCAAGCGGTCGGTGCTCTATGACCGGCTCAAGGAGGCGGGCGCGTATTTCGGGGAGGGCAATGGCTGGGAGCAACCCGACTGGTTTGCGCCCTCCCCCCGGCAGGCCAAGGTCGAGACCTATAGCTGGTTTCGGCAGACCTGGTTTGAGTGGCACGCCGCCGAGCACCGGGCCGCGCGGGAGGACGTGATCGTCATGGATATGACCTCGATGGCCTGTTTCAACGTCGAAGGGCCGGACGCGCTGGCGCTGCTGTCGCGGCTGTCGTGCAACGAAGTGGACGTGCCGGTGGGCCGGGTGGTCTACACCGCGTGGGTCAATGAGCGCGGCGGGTTCGAGGCGGATTTGACGGTGACGCGGCTCGGGGCCGAGAAGTTCATGGTCGTGGTGGGCGAGAATTCCGCCGGGCATACGGAGATGCGGATGCGTCGGCATGTGCAGCCCGGCGAGGTGGTGGTGATCACCGATATGACCGCCGGGCGCTGCCAGATCAACGTGCATGGGCCGAAAGCGCGGGAGCTTCTGAGCCGGATCAGCGGGGCCGATCTCAGCAACGAAGGCTTTCCCTTCATGACCGCGCGCGAGATTGATGTGGGCTATGCTGTGGTGCTGGCGATGCGCGTGACCTTCATCGGCGAGCTTGGCTGGGAGTTGCATGTGCCCGCCACGCAAGCGGTGCAGGTCTATGATCTGATCATGGAGGCCGGGGCCGATCTGGGGGTGCGCAATGCGGGGATGCAGACGCTGAACTCGCTGCGGCTGGAGAAGGCCTACCGCGATTTCGGGATCGACGTGGACAATACCGACAACCCGATCGAGGCGGGCCTCGGGTTCGCGGTGAAGCTGGACAAGCCGGGCGGGTTCATCGGGCGCGATGCGCTGGCGGCGATCAAGGCGGAGGGCGTGCCGAAAACGCGGATGCTGCAATTCCTGCTGACCGACCCCGCGCCGCTGCTCTATGGCAACGAGTTGATCTTTTTGGATGGCACGGAGGTCGGCTATATTCAGGTCGGCGGCTATGGCCATTCGCTGGGGGCGGCGACGGGGATCGGGTTTGCCGAACATGACGCGCCGCTGACGGCGGAGATCGTGGCGGGCGGGCAGTGGCAGATCGCGATTGCGGGGGAGATGTGGGACGCTGTCGCATCTTTGAAACCGCTCTATGATCCGGGGATGGCGAAAATCAAATGTTGACGCCGGGGGTTCGGCCTGCGGCCGAAGCGAGAGATCCTCTCTCGCGCTCTCGGGGATATTTTTGGCCAAAGGAAAACTGGAATAGGGTGAGAGCGGAAGGCCTGTCCCTGGCCCCGAACCGGACCCTTGTAGAGGCCTGTGAGGCGTTTGGGCGCGTCAGCTGGTGAGTTGGCGTTCGCGGTAGAAGGTAAAGAGGCCCGCAGCGATGATGATCCCCGCCCCCACGAAGGTCAGGGTGTCGGGCCATTCGCCGAACACCACGAGGCCCAGAAGCGTCGCCCAGATCAGGCTGGTGTAGCGGAACGGGGCGATGAAGGAGACCTCGCCCACGCGCATCGTCTGGATCGAGAACACGTAGCCGCCGATGATGAACACCGCCGAGCCGCAGATCAGCAGCCACAGGTCGGCGCTCACCGGCACCCACTCCTGTGTCAGCGTGCGGGCGCCGAAGAACAGTGTGACCGCCACCGAGGTGCAGAGCGCGACCGTCAGGGAGGGCGTTTCGGGCGGCAGTCTGCGGGTGATGAGGTCGCGCGCGGTCACGAACAGCACCGCGATCAGCGCGTAGAGCGACCAGACCGAAAAGCCTTCGGTGCCGGGGCGCACGATCAGCAGCATCCCCGCGAACCCAATCGCGATGGCGCTCAGGCGGCGCCAGCCCACAGGCTCGCCGAAGATCAGGTAGGCCCCGAGCGTCACCGCGAGCGGCATCGCCTGCAACACGGCGGTCACATTGGCGAAGGGCAGGTTCAGAAGAGCGGTGAGGAAGAAAAAGGCCGCGCCGATCTCGGTGCCGCAGCGCAGAAGCACCAGCCCCCATGCCCGGCGGCCCATCGAGAAGCGCAGGCCCCGGAGCGCCAGCGCCAGCCCGAAGAACAGCACCGTCGCCAGCAGGCCGCGCAAGGTCAGCAGTTGCGCCAGCGGCAGCGCGCCGTTCGTGGCCTTGATGAACGCGTCATTCACCGTGAAGGAGAACATCGACGCCATCATCAGCAGCGCACCAAGGACATTGGGGCTCATAGGGTCTTCATCTCATCAAGGCTCACGCCGAAGCCCTTTTGCAGGGCCGCGTCCATGGCCGGCGGTTTCATCTTGTGCGTGAGGCCCATCTGCGTGGGGGTCGATTTGTTGTCCCCGTGGATCGTGCGGATGAAGGCGGGCACTGAGATATCGCTATAGGTGTTGTAGTGCTGCGGCAAGGCCCGGTGATTGTAGCGGTAAGGGTTGCGGTGATAGGAGACCGGGGCGAGCAGCGCGGTCCCCGTCGAGAGCGGCGCGCGCTCCACGGCGTCGAACACCTCGTTCTCGCCCCCCTCCTCACGGCGCACGTAGAAGCCCCGGTTGAACGCAATGGCATAGGTCTCGGTCTTGGGATGCATCTTGTGCAGGGTGCGGCAGATCCATTTGAGGCGGCGGATATAGTTGATATCCACCGCGTCGTCGTCGTCGAGGCGGAACAGGATGCGATGGGTCGCGTCCCCGGGGTCGATCCCGTTATAGCCGTCCTTCAGGAGTTGGTAGTGCTTTTCCGTTCCCACCGGTTTGAGATGGATATGCGGCACCGGGTCCAGCAGGGCGCGGAGCCGGTCCATATGCGCGGGCGGCAGGCGCTCGGCCGTCAGCACCACCAGATCGAACCCGTCATCGGACTGGCGCAGGAGCGAGGGCAGAACCAGACGTTCGAAGAGGTGAAAGCGCAACGCCATGCGCTCGGGCGAGAAGATATGCGCGGCGATGGCGTCGAGGCTGTCAAAGCGTTCAGAATAATAGGTCGGCGTCAGCACCGAGAAGCGCATCACGCCAATGCATCGCGTTGTGACCGCCATCTAGGGGGGCTCCTTCCGGCGCTGATCTGACACGAGGGCCGCGCGAAAGGAAAGAGCAAAGAGGCGCGCCGCTCGGGGGTGGCGCGCCGGTTTGTGTGCAGGCCGGGTCCGGTCAGGCCGCGAAGCCGAGCTTCGTGACGTGGATCTCGAAGGTCGGGTGCATATCTGCGCCCACGACATTCGCCTTGTGGTGGCGGTAGATGGAGCGCCAGTAAGGTTGGATCACCACGCCCTCGTCCTGCATGATCTTCTGCAGCTTCGCCATCACCTCGCGGCGCTGGTCGGCATCGGCAATCGCCATCGCCTCGCCGAGAAGCTGGTCGAATTCAGCGTTGGAAAAGGCGGATTCGTTCCATGCCTCGCCAGAGCGATAGGCCAGCGCGAGCACCTGCACACCCAGAGGGCGCTGCGCCCAGTCCGTGGAGGAAAAGGGGTATTTCGCCCAATCGTTCCAGAAGGTCGCGCCGGGCAGAACCGTGCGTTTCACCGGGATCCCGGCATCGCGCAGCATCGCCGCCGCCGCGTCGGTGGTGGCCTTGCGCCATGTGTCGTCGATGGAGATCAACTCGTGCTCGAACTCGGCCATCCCGGCCTCTTCCATCAGCGCCATCGCGCCTTCGGGATCGAAGACAGGGGCGGGCAATTCGGCATATTCCGGGTGGATCGGCGAGACATGGTGGTTTTCGGCCACCCGGCCATTGTCGGAGAAGCCCAGTTCCAGCAGAACCGCGTTATCGACGGCCATCGCCAGCGCACGGCGCACGCGGGCGTCCGAATAGGGTGTCATGCCATCCACTTCGGCCGTCTGGTTGGGGCGGATGACCACGGTGTTCGCCGTCACAGCCTCGGATTTCGACCAGCCGATGCCATCCATCAGAAGGATGAAATCGCCGATGGATTCGTAGAGCATGTCGACCTCGTCGGAATCCGCCGCCGCCACAATGGCCGCCTGATCCGTGCCATAGTCGAGGAATTCGATCCGGTCGAGATTCGCGCCCTCACCCCACCACGTGTGATCGGGGTTCTTTTCGAGTACCGCGCGCACGCCCACCTCGAATACGCCGGGGCGGTACGGGCCCGTGCCAATCGGGTTGTCGAGCGGGTCGCCGTTGAAGCTCTGGTGCACGATGGCAGCCGGGTAGTCCGAAAAGCCCGCAATCAGGGTGATGTCGGGCTGCCCGAGCGTCAGCACGACCGTGCTGTCATCGGCCACCGTGATCGCGCCTTCGCGGGCCATGCCGGTCTCGTCATCCACCAGCGAGGCCATGCGCGAGGCCATCGAATTGCCCTCAACGCCCTTGTCGCACCAGCGGGCGATGTTGAAGGCCACGTCTTCGGCGGTGAAGGCGTCGCCATTGCTCCATGTCACGCCGGGGCGCACTTTCAGGGTGTATTCGGTGGCGTCCTCATTGACCTCCCAGCCTTCGAGCAGCATCGGCTTGAAGCTGCCGTCTATCTGGTATTCCACCAGATATTCGAGATAGCCGCGGGTGAAGTTCGACATCTGCGGCCAGTCATAGGTGCGCGGGTCTTTCAGCGCTTTGACGGCGGATTCGATCCGCAGCGTGCCGCCCGCTTGCATATGCGCTGCCGCTTGCGCCGGTTGCGCGAGGCCGAGCAGGCCATAGGCGGCGGCGGCACTGACGCCCAGCGAGGTCGTGCGGGTCATGAATTCGCGCCGCGACAGGCGGCCTTGTGCGACTTCTTCGGCGTAAAGCCGTGCGGCAGGATGCAGTATATCTGGATGTGTCATTCGGTTCACTTGTCGATTGGAAAGATCAGGGCAGCGGGTTCTCTCTTCCGCTGTGGAGCGCGCGCACCGTGCTCAGGTCATATCGCAGCAAATAACCCGAAAGCGACAGAGTCAAACAAAAACGACATAGCCAGACCAGGCGGATCGCCGCGCCGCGCAGGCCTGCGGCACGCACGAAAAAGCCCCGCACGATGTGGCGGGGCTTTTCCAATCTGTCAGGCTGTCAGACGCGGATCAGTCGCGGCTGTCTTCTTCCACGTCGATCACCGTGTCGAAGCCGCCGGTCATGTCGTCGCTGTCGGGCGCGGCGAGCATCGCGGCCTGTTCGGCCTCCTCGCGGCGCGCCTCGATCACGACATTGTCGCGCTCCGACGCAATGCGGCGCACGCGCTGCGTGGCCCCGCCCGTGCCCGCCGGGATCAGTCGGCCCACGATGACGTTTTCCTTGAGACCCACGAGCTTGTCTTTCTTGCCCTGCACCGAGGCCTCGGTGAGAACGCGCGTGGTCTCCTGGAAGGACGCCGCCGAGATGAAGCTGCGGGTTTGCAGCGACGCCTTGGTAATGCCCAGCAGGATCGGCTCGGCCTGTGCGGGACGTCCGCCCTTGGACACGGCCTTCTCGCAGGCGGCATCGAACTCTTGCTTGTCCACATGCTCGCCCTTGAGCAGCGTGGTGTCGCCGCTGTCGAGGATCTCCCACTTCTGCAGCATCTGACGGACGATGACCTCGATGTGCTTGTCGTTAATCTTCACACCTTGCAACCGGTACACGTCCTGCACCTCGTCGATCATATAGTCTGCGAGGGCCTCAACCCCCATGATCGACAGGATGTCATGCGGCGCGGGGTTGCCATCCATGATGTAGTCGCCCTTCTGGACGAAATCGCCCTCCGCGACCGGGATGTGCTTGCCCTTGGGCACCATGTACTCGACCTTTTCGAGGGTCTCGTCAGCAGGTTCGATGGCGATGCGGCGCTTGTTCTTGTAGTCCTTGCCAAAGCGCACATAGCCATCGATTTCCGCGATGATCGCGTGGTCCTTGGGACGGCGGGCTTCGAAAAGCTCGGCCACACGCGGCAGACCGCCGGTGATGTCCTTGGTCTTCGCACCTTCCCGCGGGATCCGCGCCACGACGTCGCCCGCTTGGATCTCGGTCTGATCTTCGACCGACAGGATCGCATCGACGGACATCGGATAGGTCACCGGGTTGCCCGCATCGTTGCGGACCGGCTCGCCATCCTTGTCTACCAGAATGATCTCGGGCTTGAGCTCGTTGCCCTTGGGGGCCGCGCGCCAGTCCGTCACGATCTTCTGGGTCATGCCGGTGGCATCGTCGGTCTCGTCGCGCACGGCAATGCCGCTCACGAGGTCGACGAATTTCACCATACCCGCTTTCTCGGCGATGATCGGCAGCGTGTAGGGGTCCCATTCGAACAGCTTGTCACCGCGCGAGATGGATTGCCCTTCTTCCACGAAGATCTTGGTGCCGTAGCCGACCTTGTGCGCCGCGCGCTCCTCGCCCTCCGGCCCCATGATCATGATCTTCATGTTCCGGCCCATGGAGAGCTTCTCGCCCACGGAGTTTTCCAGCAGGCTCGCGTTCTCGAAGGCGATGGTGCCCTCTTGGCTCGCTTCGAGGAAGGATTGCTGGCCGCCCTGCGCAACGCCGCCGATGTGAAAGGTCCGCATCGTCAGCTGGGTGCCCGGCTCACCGATGGATTGCGCGGCGATGATACCCACGGCTTCCCCGGTGTTGACCATGGTGCCGCGCGCGAGGTCACGCCCGTAGCACATGGCGCAAACGCCCTCTTCGGCCTCACAGGTCAGCGGCGAGCGGATGCGGGTGGACTGCACCCCCGCCTCTTCGATCGTGTCGGCCATGCGCTCGTCGATCATGGTCCCGGCGGCGATGATCACCTCGTCGGTGCCCGGACGCAGGATGTCGTCGGCGGCCACACGGCCCAGCAGACGCTCGCTGAGCGAGGACACGACCTCGCCGTCGTTCACAGCCGCAGAGGCCGTGATCGCGTTCTCGGTGCCGCAGTCTTTCATCCGCACGATGCAGTCCTGCGCCACGTCCACCAGACGGCGGGTCAGGTAGCCCGAGTTCGCCGTCTTCAGAGCGGTGTCCGACAGACCTTTCCGGGCGCCGTGCGTCGAGTTGAAGTACTCAAGCACGGTCAGACCTTCTTTAAAGTTCGAGATGATCGGTGTCTCGATGATGTCGCCGTTCGGCTTGGCCATCAGGCCGCGCATCCCGCCGAGCTGTTTCATCTGCGTCACCGAGCCCCGCGCACCGGAGTGGGCCATCATGTAGACCGAGTTCGGCTCCTGTTCGGCCCCGTTCTCGTCATGGCGGACCGCGGAGATCGAGCCCATCATGGCCTCGGTCACCTTGTCGTTACACTTCGACCACGCATCGACGACCTTGTTGTATTTCTCACCTTGGGTGATCAGGCCGTCCATGTATTGCTGTTCGAAATCCTTCACCTGTTCGCGGGTCTCGTCGACGATGCCCCACTTGGTGTCGGGGATCAGCATGTCGTCCTTGCCGAAGGAAATCCCGGCTTTGAACGCCTCTTTGAAGCCCATGGACATGATCTGGTCACAGAAAATGACCGACTCCTTCTGGCCGCAATAGCGGTAGACGGTGTCGATGACGTTCTGCACGTCTTTCTTGCGCAGCAGACGGTTCACCAGATCGAACGGCGCCTTGTTGTTGGGCGGCAGCATCGCGCCCAGCTTCACGCGGCCCGGCGTGGTCTCGAAGCGTTGCATGACCTCTTGGCCTTCGCTGTCGATCTGCGGGATGCGCGCGGTGATCTTGGTGTGCAGATGCACCTCGCCCGCGTCCAGCGCATGCTCGACCTCTTCGATGGAGGCGAAGATCTTGCCCTCGCCTTTCATGCCCTGACGCTCAAGGGTCACGTAGTACAGACCCAAGATCATGTCCTGCGACGGCACGATGATCGGCGCACCGTTGGCAGGCGACAGAACGTTGTTCGTGGACATCATCAGAACGCGCGCTTCAAGCTGCGCTTCCAGCGAGAGCGGGACGTGCACAGCCATCTGGTCGCCGTCAAAGTCCGCGTTGAACGCCGAACATACCAGCGGGTGAAGCTGGATCGCCTTGCCTTCGATGAGCACGGGCTCAAACGCCTGAATGCCAAGACGGTGCAGCGTCGGAGCACGGTTCAGCATGACCGGGTGTTCGCGGATCACCTCGTCGAGGATGTCCCAGACTTCGGGACGCTCTTTTTCCACCAGCTTCTTGGCTTGCTTGACCGTGGAGCTGAGCCCCTTGGCCTCAAGACGCGAGTAGATGAACGGCTTGAACAGCTCCAGCGCCATCTTCTTGGGCAGCCCGCATTGGTGCAGCTTGAGCTCCGGGCCGGTCACGATGACCGAGCGGCCCGAGAAGTCGACGCGCTTGCCGAGAAGGTTCTGGCGGAAGCGGCCCTGCTTGCCCTTGAGCATGTCGGAGAGCGATTTCAGCGGGCGCTTGTTGGCGCCTGTGATCACGCGGCCCCGGCGACCGTTGTCGAAGAGCGCGTCCACGGATTCCTGAAGCATCCGCTTTTCGTTGCGGACAATGATGTCCGGCGCGCGCAGTTCGATGAGGCGCTTGAGGCGGTTGTTCCGATTGATCACGCGGCGATAGAGGTCGTTGAGGTCGGACGTCGCGAAACGGCCCCCGTCGAGCGGCACCAGCGGGCGCAGTTCGGGCGGGATCACGGGGATCACGGTCATGACCATCCATTCCGGGCGGTTGCCGGATTCGAGGAAGGACTCGACGACCTTGAGGCGCTTGATGATCTTCTTGGGCTTCAGCTCGCCTGTCGCCTCTTTGAGATCGGCCCGCAGGTTTTCGGCCTCGGCTTCGAGATCAATCGCAGCGAGCATGTCGCGGATCGCTTCGGCGCCGATATTGGCGGTGAAAGCGTCCATGCCGAACGCATCTTGCGCATCCATGAACTCTTCTTCGCTGAGCATCTGGCCGTAGGAGAGATCGGTCAGGCCCGGCTCGGTCACGACGTAGTTTTCAAAATACAGAACCCGCTCCAGATCGCGCAAGGTCATGTCGAGCATGAGACCGATGCGGGACGGCAGGGATTTCAGGAACCAGATGTGTGCGACGGGCGCGGCCAGTTCGATATGGCCCATGCGCTCGCGGCGCACCTTTTGCAGCGTGACTTCCACACCGCATTTCTCGCAGACAACGCCGCGATATTTCATGCGCTTATATTTGCCGCAGAGGCATTCGTAGTCCTTGATCGGGCCAAAGATACGGGCGCAGAACAGACCGTCGCGCTCGGGCTTGAAGGTCCGGTAGTTGATGGTCTCGGGCTTTTTGATCTCCCCGAAGGACCACGACAGGATGCGCTCCGGGCTGGCCAGAGAGACCTTGATCTCGTCAAACACCTTTTGCGGTGTGAGCGGGTTGAACGGGTTGTTTGTGAGTTCCTGGTTCATTGAGTTTCCTCGAAAAAAGAGAGGGTGTGGGGGTGGGATGGTGGGCAGATTGCCCACCCTACCGGGCGGTGTAGGGTGGGCAATCTGCCCACCACTTGCGGTTCCGGTTACTCATCCACCTCCGCATCCAGGAGTTCCATGTTGAGGCCCAGACCCCGGACCTCTTTGACGAGCACGTTGAACGATTCCGGCACGCCGGCCTCGAAATTGTCCTCGCCCTTGACGATGCTCTCATAGACCTTGGTCCGGCCCGCGACGTCGTCCGACTTGACGGTGAGCATTTCCTGCAGCGTGTAGGCCGCGCCATAAGCTTCAAGTGCCCAGACTTCCATCTCCCCGAAACGCTGACCGCCGAACTGCGCCTTCCCGCCCAGCGGCTGCTGGGTGACGAGGCTGTAGGGCCCGGTCGAGCGCGCGTGGATCTTGTCGTCCACGAGGTGGTGCAGCTTGAGCAGGTACTTGACGCCCACGGTCACGGGACGCGCGAATTGCTCGCCCGTGCGCCCGTCGAACAGCACAGACTGGCCGCTCTCCGAGAAGCCCGCACGCCGCAGCGCATCGTTCACGTCCACTTCCTTGGCCCCGTCGAAGACCGGTGTGGCAATCGGCACACCGCGCGAAACATTGCCCGCCGCCTCGATCAGATGCTCTTCGTCCATCGGGGCCACGCCCTCGTCATAGACGTCGTCGCCATAGGCGATCTTCATCGCCTCACGCACCGGGGTCAGATCGCCCGACCGGCGGTACTCTTGCAACGCCTCGTCCACATTCAGACCCAGACCGCGCGCGGCCCAGCCCATATGGGTCTCAAGGATCTGGCCGACGTTCATGCGCGATGGCACGCCCAGCGGGTTGAGACAGAAGTCGACCGGCGTTCCGTCCTGCAAGAACGGCATATCCTCCATGGGAACCACTTTGGAGATAACCCCTTTGTTCCCGTGGCGGCCCGCCATCTTGTCGCCCGGCTGCAGCTTGCGCTTCACCGCGACGAAGACCTTGACCATCTTCATCACACCCGGGGGCAGATCATCGCCCCGGCGGACTTTCTCGACCTTGTCTTCAAAACGGGCATCAAGCGCGCGCTTCTGCGCCTCGTATTGCTCGTTCAGGGCTTCCACGACCTGTGCGTCCTGCTCGTCCTTCAGAGCGATCTGCCACCATGCGGAGCGCGGGAACATCTCCAGCGTTTCGGCCGTGACCTTGTCCCCGGCTTTCACACCGCGCGGGCCCTTGGCGATTTCCTTGCCAAGCAGCATATCGCCGAGACGCGCGTAAATGTTGCGGTCGAGGATGGCGAGTTCGTCGTCCCGGTCCCGGGCCAGACGTTCGACTTCCTCACGCTCGATCTGCAACGCACGCTCGTCTTTCTCGACGCCGTGACGGTTAAAGACACGCACTTCCACAACGGTGCCAAAGTCACCCGGCTTCACGCGGAGCGAGGTATCGCGCACGTCCGAGGCTTTCTCCCCGAAGATCGCGCGGAGCAGTTTTTCTTCCGGCGTCATCGGGCTTTCGCCCTTCGGAGTGATCTTGCCCACGAGAATGTCGCCCGGCTCCACATCGGCGCCGATATAGACGATGCCCGCCTCGTCGAGGTTGCGCAGGGCTTCCTCACCGACATTGGGAATGTCTCGGGTGATTTCCTCAGGCCCGAGCTTGGTGTCACGGGCGGCGACTTCAAACTCCTCGATATGGATCGAGGTAAAGACGTCGTCGCGTGCGATGCGCTCGGAGATCAGGATCGAGTCCTCGTAGTTGTAGCCGTTCCACGGCATGAAGGCCACGACGACGTTCTTGCCTAGCGCCAATTCCCCGATATCCGTGGAGGGCCCGTCCGCGATGATCTCGTCCTTGGTCACCCGCTGGCCCACCTTCACCAGCGGGCGCTGGTTGATACAGGTGTTCTGGTTCGAGCGCTGGAATTTGCGCATGCGGTAGATGTCCACACCCGCATCGCCCAGTTCGAGGTCCTCGGTGGCCCGGATCACGATCCGCTGCGCGTCCACTTGGTCGATGATCCCGGCGCGCTTGGCCTGAATGGCCGCGCCAGAGTCGATCGCAACCTTGCCTTCGATGCCCGTCCCGACCAGCGGGGCTTCCGCTTGCAGCAGGGGCACGGCCTGACGTTGCATGTTGGAGCCCATCAGAGCGCGGTTCGCGTCGTCATTCTCAAGGAACGGGATCAGCGAGGCGGCGACGGAGACCAACTGCTTGGGCGACACGTCGATCAGATCGACGGTCTCGTTCGGCGCGAGCGTGTATTCGCCGGACTGGCGGGTGTTCACGAACTCGTTCACGAATTTGCCGTCCGCGCTGACATTCGCGTTGGCCTGCGCCACAGTGTGCCGCATTTCCTCGGTCGCGGACATGTACTGGACTTCGTCCGACACCTGCCCGTTGTGCACCTTGCGGTAGGGCGTCTCAATAAAGCCGTACTTGTTCACCCGCGCGTAGGTGGCGAGCGAGTTGATCAGACCAATGTTCGGCCCTTCCGGCGTCTCGATGGGACACATGCGGCCATAGTGCGTGGCGTGCACGTCGCGCACCTCGAAGCCTGCACGTTCGCGGGTCAGACCGCCGGGGCCAAGCGCCGACAGGCGGCGTTTGTGGGTGACTTCCGAGAGCGGGTTGGTCTGGTCCATGAATTGCGAGAGCTGCGAGGAGCCGAAGAACTCGCGCACAGCCGCAGCGGCGGGCTTGGCGTTGATGAGGTCCTGCGGCATCACCGTGTCGATCTCGACCGAGGACATGCGCTCCTTGATCGCGCGCTCCATGCGCAGCAGGCCGACGCGGTACTGGTTTTCCATCAACTCGCCGACCGAGCGCACCCGGCGGTTACCGAGGTGGTCGATGTCGTCGATATCGCCCTTGCCGTCGCGCAGCTCCACCAGCGCCTTGACACATTGCACGATGTCCTCGCGGTCCAGCGTGCGCTGCGTGTCGGGCTTTTCGAGCGCCAGACGCATGTTCATCTTCACCCGGCCAACAGCCGACAGATCGTAGCGCTCGCTATCGAAGAACAGCGTATCGAAGAGCGCGGAGGCGGCGTCGACGGTGGGCGGCTCGCCCGGGCGCATCACGCGGTAGATGTCCATGAGCGCGGTTTCGCGGTTCATGTTCTTGTCGGTCGCCATGGTGTTGCGCATGTACGGGCCGACCGTGACATTGTCGATGTCGAGCACCGGGATCTCGGTGATGCCGGCATCGACCAGTTCCTTGACCGTGCCGCCGATCAGCGTGCCGTCCTTGCCGTATTCCAGCGTCAACTCGTCCCCGGCCTCGACATAGATCGCGCCGTTTTCCTCGTTGATGATGTCCTTCGCGACGAATTTGCCGACGATGTTCTCGAACGGCACGAGCAGGTCGGAGACCGCGCCCTCGTCGATCAGCTTCTTCACGGCGCGCGGCGTGACTTTCTTGCCCGCTTCCGCGATCACATCGCCGGTGGCGGCGTCCACGAGATCATAGGTCGGACGGGTGCCGCGCACACGGTCGGGGAAGAACGGCGTCACCCAGCCTTTACTCTTGCCTTCGAGCTTGTAGGACACGGTGTTGTAATAGGCGTCCATGATCGCTTCCTGATCGAGACCCAGCGCATAGAGCAGCGTGGTCACGGGCAGTTTGCGGCGGCGGTCGATGCGGGCGAAGACGATGTCCTTGGCGTCGAACTCGAAGTCGAGCCACGAGCCGCGATAGGGGATGATCCGGCAGGCGAAGAGCAGCTTGCCCGAGGAATGGGTCTTGCCTTTGTCGTGGTCGAAGAACACGCCGGGCGAGCGGTGCATCTGGGACACGATCACACGCTCGGTGCCGTTCACGATGAACGTCCCGTTCGGGGTCATCAGGGGCATGTCGCCCATGAAGACGTCTTGTTCCTTGATGTCCTTGACGGACTTGGCGCCGGTATCCTCATCCACATCGAACACGATCAGACGCAGCGTGACCTTGAGCGGCGCGGCGTAGGTCATGTCGCGCTGCTGGCACTCTTCCACGTCGTATTTCGGCGCTTCCAGCTCGTACTTGACATATTCGAGCACGGAGGTCTCGTTGAAATCCTTGATCGGGAAGACCGACTGGAACACGCCGTTGATGCCTTCCCCTTCGGTGGGCTGCGGGGCCTCACCGGAGTTCAGGAAGAGATCATAAGAAGATTTTTGCACCTCGATGAGGTTCGGCATCTCCAGCACTTCGCGGATCTTGCCGTAGTATTTGCGAAGTCGTTTTTGTCCGATAAACGAAGTAGCCATGCGGTTTTCGCACTCCATCTTTGTCGGTTCACGCGACGGGGGGGCGGCCCGCGGCGAACACTCAAAGATCGAAAAGAGGATCTATCCCAGCGCACCGGCCCATTGGTGCGCGCCCGATCCAAATCTTTCCTAAAAAGCCGCTCGCTCGGGAGGGGCGGCTTTTTGCGAAAGATTTCAGAGATGTATGGGTGAGTGTGCTCCTACCTGACCTCAAGACGCAAAAAGCCGGGCACGAATCATCGGTCCCAGCGAGAGCTTCGACATAGGCGGTGATTAACAAAAGCACAAGGAGGCGTGCGGTGAAAAGTGATTTTTTGGCGCACCTGTTTCAAGCTTCGTTGGCTCGGCATCGTCGACCACCTGCACCCAAAACGACCAACAAATCAGGACCATTACTCTTGCTCGAGAAACAGCCCTACAGAAAATCTAATCTTGATTGGCACGCATGCGCTTGTACATTTCAAACGCATGAAGATAGTCAGAATTGGCGCTAGTAACGAGTTGCTCACAACTTTTTCTGACTTCAAAGATCGGGTCGTCAGGAAATACGATTTTTCCTTCGCACTCTGAGAAATCATACTCACCTGATATTTCCACACCAAAGATCTTTGCCGCCTTCCGACAGCCGTCGGTGCTATCTAGTACAGCCTGTCGTTCCCGTTTTATCTGCAGGTAATCTTGGGTAGAACGCGCCTCCGCCACGCAAGCTTCATATGCATCGTCATAAATCTGCCGGCCAATGTAATCCCAAAGGACAACTTCATTGCGTCCTTCTTGAAAATTCTTTTGGTCAAATAAAAAAAGAGATTTCTCAGTTTCGGAGTACCGGTGCGGACAAATAGCCCGGAAACGGGTCTTCAACGAGTTCTGCTCGATCAACTCATGCCAAGCCTCTGTCTTTTTGACTTCTGGAACGCGAGGCACTATGCAAAGCGTAGGATCATCAGAGTAAGGGAACTCATTGAATTCTGTGCATTCTGACAGATTTGCCACGGCGGGAATGCGTCGCTGGTTGGGATTATACGAAGATGAGTCAAAACCCCGCTTCTTGAACTCAAAGCGTGTAATGAAAGTCGCGTAGTGAAAGCCGCGTTCCGTTCCACTCAGAACCTCAACGCCGAACTCCGGGGAGCCATGTCTAATTGAATAAAGTTGTTCTTCCCGTTCTCGACAAATCAACTCGTCCCGTGGCACTCTGTTTTCTTCTTCGCTCAGCGCCGGCGAGCCACTCCACACTACGTAAAGACATGCTACAAAAGCTGCTAAAGAAAGCACGAAAAATCTCATTGTCCCCGTTCACTAGCCTATTGATCGAAACCAAAATTAGTTTCCAGCGTAGCCTCACTATTTGCCTGCACGCAAGAGACGTCAAACCCAGAAGCGATTTTGATGAACTCCATTAGAAAAAAAACAGCGCCCCGGTCTCCCGGAGCGCCCCAATAATGTAGGGTGGGCAATCTGCCCACCACCGTGCCAAAATCGCTTACGCGAGTTCGACCTCGGCGCCAGCTGCTTCCAGCTTGCCTTTGACCTCTTCGGCCTCGGCCTTGTCGACGCCTTCTTTGATCTTGCCGCCCGCTTCCACGAGGTCCTTGGCTTCCTTGAGGCCCAGACCGGTGATCGCACGCACTTCCTTGATCACGTTGATCTTGGACGCGCCGGCGTTCTTCAGAACGACGTCGAATTCGGTCTTTTCTTCCTCAGCCGCGGCGCCTGCGCCGTCTGCCGGGCCCGCCATCATCACAGCGCCGCCAGCGGCGGGCTCGATGCCGTACTCGTCCTTGAGGATGGTTTTCAGTTCTTGTGCTTCGAGAAGCGTCAGACCAACGATCTCTTCTGCCAGTTTTTTCAGATCAGCCATATCTAGCTCTTTTCCGTTCTCAGATGTGTGTTCCAACGTGCAGGGGTATCCACACGCCGACGTGACGTTTGCTTATGCCGCCGCCTTGTCCTCAATGGTGGACAAGATGGAGGCGATGTTGCTTGCGGGTGCGCCAAT
Source organism: uncultured Aliishimia sp. (assembly GCA_965656085.1). Taxonomy (GTDB): domain Bacteria; phylum Pseudomonadota; class Alphaproteobacteria; order Rhodobacterales; family Rhodobacteraceae; genus Aliishimia. The sequence continues at coordinate 103,876 of CBFHJA010000008.1, forward strand.
CGCACCGGCGATGTTGGAGCCAGGCGCGCCGATGCAGCCTGCGATGGAAGCGATGAGCTCCTCGCGGGACGGCAGTTTCGACACGGATTTGACACCTTCACGGTCCAGTACGTTGCCGTCCATGGCCCCGCCGAGGATCACGAACTTGTCGTTCCCCTTGGCGAAATCCTCGGCCACCTTCGCTGCTGCGACGGGGTCCTCGGAAAAGGTCAGGACGGTCATGCCCGTCAGGTACTCACTCATCTGTTCGATGGGCTTGCCTTCCAGGGCGATCTTGGCGAGCCGGTTCTTGGCAACACGGACCGACGCTTCCGCGTCACGCGCTTTCGCACGCAGGTCCTGCATTTCAGCAACTGTCAGGCCGACGTAGTGAGCCACCACGACAACGCCAGAGCTTTCGAAGATCTGGCCGAGTTCCTCGACCACTTTCTCTTTCTGGGCTCTATCCACAGTTTCACTCCAATTGTTGGAGGGGAGATCCCCTCCGGCTCGTGTTCGCCACACCGAATGGTGTGGCAGTCAAGTCCTTACGGGGAGGGTGCAGCCCAAAAGCCCACATCCGCGCGGGATCGCGCGCCGCTGGCTGGAATGTCTCTTCCCGTCTCAGGCAGGATTTATCATGTGCGGCTGCACAACACCCACCGTCTCGGACGAAATGCAGCCCGGACGCGAATCGCATCCAGACTGACGGGGTCGGCATACTGTCTGCACGCATGCTTGCCAAGCCTCTTTGCGCCTTGCAGCGTCCCGTCAGCCCTTGGCCATCGACTTTAGCTGTTTCACCCCGTCGACCGTGTAGTCATAGGCTTGCTCGGTATAGCCCACCGCCGACACCACTTTGTCGGCTGCCGTCGGCAATTGACCGACCGCGTCATAGCCGCCGCTCGTGGCCGTCTCCAGTAGCGAGGTGACGACGCCGAGCCCCTTGATCCCGCGCTTCCACCTGGCGATGGATTTCGGCCGCTGGCTCTTGAACTCCACGATCTTGGCCGCCCAGATGTCGAAATCATCCTCCAGCTTGGCCACGAAATCGACGGTCTTGTCGATGTCGCTCTCCATCTTGGTTATCTGAGCCTGCATGTCAGCGATGTACTTCGTCTTCCTCTTGCGTTTTTTCTCAAGCCCCGACACGATCTTGTCGACCTCTTTCGGGTCCCAGTTATGAGCGATGAACTTCCGACGCGTCGCGGGGATCTCGGCTGCAAGTTCGTCTACGCGTTTCTGCGTCTTCTTTATCGCCTCGCGCGTCTTCTCGATCTCGCGGCCCACCTGTAGCGCTGCGTGCTTGGCCTTGTTCACTTTGCGGCGATACTTGTCGACCAAATCGGCGGTGTGGCTGATCGTCTTGGAATGCACCGAAAAGAATGTGTCGATGGCATAGCCGACAAGTTCGTCCTCCTTCATCTGGCTCTTGGCGATCTTCAATTGCTTGCGCGCTGCATCATCCCCATTGCGGGCCTTCGTCGCAAGATCCGCCATGTTGTCAGCCTTGGCCTGCAGGATGCCGACATTCTTTTTCACGCGCCGCGCCAGCCCCTGCACGCCGTCATGGTGGTTCTTGTAGTAGTCGCAGGCCTTCTTGATCGAGTTAGCGGAATTCTTGATCATCACGAGGCCCAGCGGCGTCGTGATCCCGCCAAAGGAAAAGACAAACCCCAAAGGCACGGCGGCAACGGCCAGCGGCACCTTAACCGAATGCTTGATTATCTGCTTCACCTTTTTCTTCTTGTGGTGCTTGCCCTTCACGTAGCTCTGGATCGAGCGCTCCATATAGGCCTCGATCTCGGCATCCCCCTCGCGGAGATTCGCGCAGATATCGGCAAAGGCGGCATTGACGAGCTCTTCGAGCGCCGTCTTCTTTTCGCGCTCCGACTTGAAGGTCTGCACCTTCATATTGTCGACCTTGCTCTGCAGCAGATCGATCCGCTTCTGCATCGCCTTGCGATGCGCCTCCATCACGTCCGAGGTCTTCTTGGCCAGCATCCGGCCGAGGATTTTGCGTTGCTCAGGCGACATCTTCTTTTGGCCGCCCATGCTGATCTCCATTTCATGGCTGTTCTTCAGCAGGCTCAGATCCAGCCCCGTAGTCTTCGTCTTCAATTTCTTGATCGACTGATCCCAATCCCACGCATGGATGTAAGACCCCGAAGTTTTCTTTACTGCTGGCATGCAGGGAACCCCTCCTTCCTTCGCCTTGTTCTACATTCCAACCCGAGGCTGGATGCAATTGCGATTCTTGTCTAGAAGAGGAGGGCCAAGGGGTCTGTAACCAAGGTCACACAAGGCGCCCCTGACACGAAACAAGCCCCGAAAGATCGGGGACTTTCCCGAACTGCCGCGCCTGCGGCATTGCCCAGTTGGTCAGAGACCGCGCTATCCATATCGACCGCGCCCTCAGAGCCCATGGCAGAGCTGATCACGATCTGCCTTATATGGGTGCTCTTGGCGTCCGTCAGCTTGGCCTTGGCCAACGCACGCACCGAAGCACTCAGCACCTTCGATCCCCACCAAAACCGATATCGGTGGCATCCGGTGGATATGGCCCTACGCACATTCCTTCCTCGCATCGACCAAAACATTGGCCAACGCGTCTTTGAGGGCCGTCTTGCGCACGGGTTTGGACACGACCTCTGTCATGCCCGCCTCCAGATAGGCCGCGATCTGCTCGGGCAGCGTGTTGGCCGTGACGCCAATCACACAGGGCGCCGGCACGCCGTGCCGCGCGGCGGCCTCCATTACCTTGCGCGTGGCGACCATCCCATCCATGCCCGGCATCTGAACATCCATCAGGATCACTGACGGCATGCGCTCCGAAACGAGGGTCAGCGCCTCCGCTCCGCTGCCCGCTTCCATGGGCAGACACTTCATCCGGGCGAGCAGTTTTCGCAAGATGAAGCGGTTGGTCCGGTTGTCGTCCACAATGAGCACGTCGAGCCCGCTCAGATCGACGTCCCGCTCGGGGCTGTCGGGGGTCTCCTCCGGCACGGCTGGCGTGTCAGCCACCTTCAACGGAACAAACACCTCGAACGTGCTGCCAACTCCAAGCTCGCTGGTCAGGGACAAATGGCCGCCCATGGCTTCGCACAGGTCGCGCGAAATCGTCAGACCCAGCCCTGTGCCGGCATGGGAACGGTCAAGCCCGCTGCTCGATTGGCCAAACGGCTGGAACACCTGCGCCAATTCGCTTTCGGCAATGCCGCAGCCTGTGTCCGAGACCCAGACGCACAGGCCCTCCGCGCCGCCTTGCCCCAAGGCCCCGTAGCGGGCCGTCACCTCGACCGAACCGCTGTCGGTGAATTTGATGGCATTCGACACGAGATTGTTGATGACCTGTTGCAGCCGTCTGGCATCCCCATGCAAGCGCAGCGTTTGACCCGGCGCATGCCAGACCGTGAAACCGAGTGCCTTCCGCTTTGCCAGAGGCCCGTAGAGGCCTTGCGCGGTGCTCAGCACATCGTCGAGATCGAAATCCGAGGCCACGATCGAGAACTGCCCGGCTTCCAGCTTCGAGAAATCGAGAATGTCGTTGATCATGTCGAGCAACACGCGTCCCGCCTGCTGCATGACCTTCACATAGTGATCCTGTTCGCGCGACAAGGCGGTTTCCGACAGAAGGGCGGCGGTGCCGAGAATTCCGTTCAGCGGCGTGCGCACCTCATGGCTCACGGTCGCGAGGAACCTCGATTTCGCCTCGCTCGCCCGGGACGCCGCCAAGTGCAATTCGGCTTCCCGTCGGGCCGCTTTGCTGGCGAACCAGATCTCCACGAAGACATAGACGAGCAGGCTGAGGACAAGCAGCGCAAGGATGATTTCCAGCACGTGGTAAGTCTGCCCTGCCACGCCAACCGCCTCGGAGATTTCCCAATCCGTCTTCCGAAAGCTGAAACTGTCGAGCCATGTCTGCCGGGAAAGACGGGCGATTTCGGTGACGTCATGGGCAAGCAGCAGCAGCACCTCGGGCGGCACGGGCGCCTCGCCGAACAGAAGTGGGTCTGCCGCCTGCAGGAAGACGCGATAGCGCGCGAAGACCTCCGTAAAGCCCGGGATTTTGCCGAGCTGTTCCTGTCTGGCCACGTCCATGCGGCTCCACATCACGTCGAAGGCGACCTGCGCCGCTTCGCGCTGCGCGGGATCATTGCTGTAGTGGACCAGAGAGGTTGCGAGCAGTTGACTGGTGTAGTTCAGCTCGCTGAGGCCCCACAACATGTTGTTGACGTTGCGAATGGACGCGGCGCGTTCTTCGCCCTGCCGCATGATCAGCATGGCCAGAATGATCCCCAGCGCCACGACGCCCGAAAAGGCCATCAAGGCACGCAGAGCACGCCTGTTTTCCTTCAAGGCGCCGAAAGCCACGGTGTTATCGGGTCACGTCGATGCGCACGAGTTGCCAGATCGAGTGAGACTTCTGGCGCTCGCCAATGTCATCCACGTTCGCCGCCGGATAGATGATCCAGATCGGCCCCTTGTCGCGCACGCGCATCTGCCTGCCATTGTGGCGCATCGCGAGAATGATCTGATGCGCCTCCAGATCAGAGACCGGGATATCCACGACATAATCATCGAGCGCCACCGCGCGCAAAACGCCATCGGCAACGCCGAGCGTCGCCAGCAGGGAGGCAAGCGTGGGACCTGCGAACTCCTGTGGCCCGTCTGTATAGTGGGTGAAGGTCTCGATGCGCGTCCAATCGAGGCTTTCCAGCATCTCCCGGTCGAACACAGCCGCATCGCCGTCGTTGGTCCGCGTGATATCCCCGGTCACCGAGAGCAGAACGCGCCCCTCGGGTTTCGCGAGACTTGCGGCCCATGCGGGAAAGGCCAAAACAACGGCCAGCGCAGCCAGTGCACTTCGACGGGTATGCATATCGGAACTCCGCACATATGGTCTTTATGCGGTGTCTCGCACAGCGGTCCTAACATCTTCTGAACGCAAAAAGGGCGCCGGGTGTCCCACGGCGCCCTTTGAGACGGGATTTGTCTCGAGTTATTCCGAAACGGCGTTCTCGACGTCGATCGACACGCCCGGACCCATGGTCGAGCTGATCGCGATCTTCTTCATGTAGGTGCCCTTCGCGCCGGTCGGCTTGGCTTTCGCCACGGCGCTCACGAAGGCGCGCACGTTCTCGACGAGCTTGGCCTGATCGAAGGACGCTTTGCCCACGCCCGCATGGACGATCCCGCCCTTCACGGCCTTGAACTGCACTTCACCGCCCTTGGCGTTCTTCACCGCGTCGGCCACATCCATCGTCACCGTCCCGACTTTCGGGTTCGGCATGAGGTTCCGCGGCCCGAGCACCTTACCCAGACGGCCGACGATCGGCATCATGTCCGGGGTCGCTATGCAGCGGTCGAACTCGATCGTGCCGCCCTGAATGGTTTCCATCAGGTCCTCTGCGCCGACGATGTCTGCACCAGCCGCTTGCGCTTCTTCGGCCTTCGGGCCGCGCGCGAAGACGGCAACGCGCACGTCTTTGCCGGTGCCGTTGGGCAGGCCGACCACGCCGCGCACCATCTGGTCCGCGTGACGCACATCGACGCCGAGGTTCAGGGCGATCTCGACGGTTTCGTCGAATTTCGCGGTGGCATTGCCCTTCACGAGCGCAACGGCGTCCTCAACAGACAGGTTGTCCTTGCCTTCGAAGGCTTCGCGTGCGGCGCGGGTACGTTTTCCAAGCTTTGCCATCTTACTTCACCTCGATGCCCATGGAGCGGGCGGAGCCCAGGATGATCTTCATCGCGCTTTCGATATCGGTCGCGTTCAGATCCTTCATTTTCGCCTCGGCGATTTCGCGCACCTGCGCCACGCTCACATGCCCCACGACTTCGCGGGACGGCGTCTTGGCGCCGGATTTCAGCTTGGCGGCCTTCTTCAGATAGTAAGACGCGGGCGGCGTCTTGATGTCCATCGCGAAGGATTTGTCCTGATAGTAGGTAATCACGGTCGGGCACGGCGCGCCGGGCTCCATGTCTGCGGTCTTGGCGTTGAACGCCTTGCAGAATTCCATGATGTTGATGCCGCGCTGACCCAGCGCCGGACCAACCGGCGGGGAGGGGTTCGCTTGACCGGCGGGCACTTGCAATTTCATCGTGCCTGCGAGTTTCTTGGCCATGTGCCAATCTCCTTGATCAACTCCGCACCGGACGCGTCCGGGCGGATATATGTGACGTGGTCTGGTCCGGACATCGCGATGCCCTCGCCTCCCACAAACGGAATCGCCCCCGCACAGGAGGCAATGAGCGCGCCGGATACAGCGGATTGCCCGGCTTGGCAAGCCTCACTTGGTTTTGACAAAGCGCGCAGAAGCGGCACGATGGCACCGGTGCAGAGGCTTGAGAGCGAGGAGACAGGGATGGAACAGGACTTACAGGGGCGCGTGGCGCTGGTGACCGGATCAGGCACCGGGCTGGGGCGCTCGATGGTGGAAAAGCTCAGCGCGCGCGGGGCCGATGTGATCCTCAACTATTCGCGCTCCGCCACAGAGGCCGAAGAGGCCGCAGATACCTGCCGCGCGCATGGGGCGCAGGTGCAGGTCGTGCAGGCCAATGTCGCCGAGCCCGAGGGCTGCCGGGCGCTGGCCGAGGCGGCGGGCGCTTGGGGCCGGCTCGATATCCTCGTGAACAATGCCGGGATCACCCGTCACGCTCCGGACCATGGCGATTTGGATGCGCTCACCAAAGACGATTTCATGGATGTCTACGCGGTCAACGTGGTCGGCCCGTACCTGATGACCGGGGCCGCCAAGCCGCTGCTGGTCAAGGCCTATGAGCAAAGCGGGCGCGCGAGCGCGGTTCTGAACACCTCCTCGATTGCCGGGGTGAAAGGGGTCGGGTCCTCGGTCGCCTATGCGGCCTCCAAAGGCGCGCTCAACACCATGACGCTCTCGCTCGCGCGCGGGCTGGCCCCGGCGATCCGGGTCAACGCGGTGTGCCCCGGTTTCATTGGCACGCGCTGGTTCAAGGACAGCATGGACGAGGACGCCTATGCCGCGAAGGTGGCGCAGGTCGAAGCGAACACGCCACTCGCTGCCGCCTCGGGCCCGGGCGACATTGCCGACGCGGCGCTGTTCTTCGTCTCCGACGCCGCGCGCCACGTCACGGGCGAGCTCTTGCTGGTCGATGCGGGCCTGCATCTCGGCAAAAGCCCGGTCAGAAAGTAAAAGCGCCGCCGCACCGCAGGCGCGTCCCCTGCCCCACTACAAATCCGCGCTGAATTCCTCCACGAGCATCTCCACCACGGCGCGCAGCGCGGTGTCCTCGTCGCCGCCCTCTTCGCGTGTCTTGTGATAGATCGCGCATTGCCGCTCGGCACTGGTGCCCTCGACGGGGATATCCCGCAGCGCCTGCACCGCGTCGAGACAGCCAAGCGCGGCCGCGTGCGGCGTCACAAGCTCGATGAGCTCGGAGAGCAGATCGACAAAGGGCACCACCTCGCCGATGCCGAAATCAATCAGCCCGCCCGTCAGCCCGTAGCGCTGCGCGCGCCAGCGGTTCTCCTCGATCAGGAAACGATCATATTGCCGCCAGCGCTGGTTGGCGCGGCGCAGCGTGTAAAGCATCCGCATGATGCTCTGGGTCAGCGCTGCGATCCCGATGGCATGATCGAGCCGGGGCGAGACATCGCAAATCCGGCTCTCCAACGTCGGGAAGCGCGCCGAGGGGCGCAAATCCCACCAGATCTTGCTCGCGTCCTCGACAATGCCCGCGTCGATGATGGTCTGCACCGAGCGCTCAAATTCCGCAAAGCTCGAAAACTGCGGCGGCATCCCGGTGCGCGGCAGGTTGTCGAACACGGTCAGGCGGTAGGAGTGCAGCCCGGTCTCGCGGCCCTCCCAGAACGGCGAGGACGTGGACAGCGCGAGCAGATGCGGCAGGAAATAGGGAAACTGGTTCAGCAGGTCGATCCGCAAGTCGGGATCGTCGATGCCCACATGCACATGCATTCCGCAGATCAGCATCCGCCGCGCCACCCCGGCGAGGTCCTTTTCCAGCGCCCGGTATCGCTCCTTGTCGGTGAAATGCTGCTTGGACCAGATCGCCGAGGGATGCGTGGAGGCGGCGATGGGCGCGAGGCCGTACTCCGCGCAGGCATCGCGCACGGTGCGCCGCAGGTCCGCCAGTTCGCTGCGCGCCTCGTCAATCGTTGCGCAAACAGAGGTGCCGACCTCGATCTGGCAGCGCAGAAATTCGGGGCTGACCCGCCCGCCGAGCCGCCCGACGAGATCCTCCATCAGCGCCTCGGGTGCCTCCGCGAGATCCAGCGTGTCCTGATCGACAACGAGATATTCCTCTTCGATGCCGAGCGTGAAAGTCGGATCCGATTGTTTCATGGCCCGCACTCCCTGCCGCCGCCTGCGCGTCCAGACTAGCAAACTGAGAGGCCCTGTCACGTTGCCAGTGACCGGGAAGGCGGCCCGCGTTCTTGGCAGCGGCGCGGCGGGTGAATTTTCGGTAAACGGTGCGTGCGTATGTACAGGTGCCATACGCCGAGCCATACGCCCTGCCATACGCCGTATGGCCCCCGTTTTGGCGCGCGTTGCCAGATATGAAAAAAGCGGCCCGGGGGCCGCTTTGGGGATCGTCAGGTGCCGGGGCCTGCCCGGTCAGGTCTGCTTGTTGACCTGTGCGAAGTCGAGCTCGACCGGGGTTTCGCGCCCGAAGATCGACACAGTGACCTTGAGCTTCTGGTTGTCGTCGTCGACCTCTTCGACCATCCCGTCGAAATCCTCGAACGGGCCGTCATTGACCTTCACCCGCTCACCGATCTCGAAGGAAATCAACAGCTTGGGCGCGTCTTCGCCTTCAGCCACGCGGCCCAGAATGCCCTCGACCTCAGCATCGCGCATCGGCATCGGGCGGCCCTGCGGGCCCAGAAAACCGGTGACGCGGTTGATGGAGTTGATCAGGTGGTAGCCCGCGTCGGACATTTCCATATGAACGAGCACATAGCCGGGCATGAAGCGCTTTTCGGTGGTGACTTTCTTGCCCCGGCGCACCTCGATCACCTCTTCAGTGGGCACCAACACCTCGTCAATCTCGTCCTGAAGCCCCTGCTCCTCAACCTTCTGACGAATCTGCTCAGCGATTTTCTTCTCGAAATTCGACAGAACACTGACCGAATACCACCGCTTTGCCATAGGTCTGTTCGCCCTTACCTGTAGGCCCCGTCCGGGTTGGGGCCGTTATGCCTTGCACTGCCCGCAGCGTGTCCACGGGAGTCCGACCTAAAAAAACGGCGCGCAACTCGAATCGCGCGCCTGTCAACAGATCAGGATTGCCGGGTACCGCAACAGGGGGGTGAGTTCAAGAGTGCTTGCGCTGAAAAGCGGGGCGCGGCTCAAGTGCCGAAGCTGGTGAAAATCGCTCGCAGCCCACCGCGAATCGCCAGATCGACCAGTGCGAAGAATACCGCCGTCAGAGCCGCCATGATGAACACCATCACCGTCGTCAGCATCACCTCGCGCCGGGTCGGCCACACGATCTTGGCCACTTCGGCGCGCACTTGCTGCATGAATTGGAACGGGTTGGTCACGGCCATGGCATCCTTCGCACTACGCTGCGTTTGGGCGCACATAACGGCAGCCGGGCGCGAGTTCAAGGCCCCGCCTGTCACACCTGGCTGTGCATCCGCGCCAGACGCTCGTCGAGCGCCGCATCTTCGCGGCGGCTCCGCTCCGACACGGTGGCAAGGTCCGGCAGGTAGAGCCCGTCCACGGACCCCTCCGGAAACCGGTCGAGGACAGCATCCCAACGCACCGCGAAAGCATCCAAACGGGCAAACAGTCGGGCGGCCCGTGCCGGGCGGCGCGCGGCGTACCACGCAAGCGCGCGGCTGACCGTGGCCCAAACGCGGTCAGCGCCAAAGAACAGAAAACTGCCGACCACCACGAAGAGTGTCAGGACGGCTGGTATGACGATCAGCGCCGGATAAAGCATTGCGCAGCCGAACAGAACCGCAATCGCACCCCAACGCGGCACCGCCTGCACAAGACCGGTCGGCACTATCGGCTCACGCTGTTTGCGGAGCTTGGCCTCTTTGCTGGGCGCCTGTTTGCTGGCTTGCTGCCCGCGACTGGGGGCAACGGGCGTTCCGGTCTCGGCCTTTGTCCCAGTCCGGATAATTTCCGGCGCCCGGGCAGGCGCCTGTCCGTCTGGAACGGTGGTGAATTTGGGCAGCGGGAGCTTGGCGTCTATGTCGCGGACCGGCGTGAGGGTCAGATCGGGCGTGCTTTCCGCGGCAGGTTCCCCAGCACAGCGCCTTGTGTCGGATGGCGCGGCGGTGGTTTCGGCGTCGGACAGAATATCACGGATTGCGCGCATGGTTTCTGCCTCGCTCGTGACCGACGGTTTTCCTTCTAACATGGCAACACCTCATCTCACTTTTGAACCGTGCTGCCAGGATCGCGTGGTTCCCCCCTGAAGGAACGTCGAATTTGAGGCAGCCTTGGGACAATTTTTAGACAAATTCTGTGGCGCAAATACGGCTAAAACGCGTCGCGAATATGGCGAACAGCCATTTTCCGCTGCCTTTTCAAGGGCTTTGTTCCGCCTGAAGCAACTATCGTCCCTGCGTACGCGCGATCGTTTCCGATCCGGCATACACGCCATGCGCGTAGTGCGCGAGGCACCAACACGAACATGCCACAATTCATATGATCATGTGATGGGAATGAGTGCGTGGCAGGGGCAGCAGGGTTCGAACCCGCGACCTACGGTTTTGGAGACCGTCGCTCTACCAACTGAGCTATACCCCTATCGCGCGCGCCTGATTACCGCGCGCACGCGAGGATTTGCAAGCCTGAAATCGCGAAATCACGCAACTGCGCGCGCAGCACTGTATTGCGGCGACTCCACGATGCCCTGATCGAACAAGCGCCCGATCTCACCATCGCCAAGACCCGCTACGTCCCCGAGGACCTCCTCCGTATGCGCTCCCAAGGTCGGGGCGGGCAGCGCATCCTGACGATCGACCGCGGAGAATTGCGCCGGATGCGACGGGACCGGGAAGCGGCCGATACCGGGCTGGTCGACCATAGAGAACATCGGGTTTTGAACGCCGAGATCGGCATCTTCCGCCAGCGCCTCGCGCACCGTACGGAACTGCGACCATGTCAGCCCCACCTTGTCGAATGCCTCCGCGAAATCGCTCACCTTGCGCGCGGCGAACCAAGGATGGAGCACAGAGTTGATCTCGTGACGCAGTTCCCAACGCGTGCCTTCGTCTTTCAGCGCAAGCCCATGACGCGCTTCAATCGCCGCCATCGCCTCTTCGCTGCCGGTTACTTTCACCAGACCGCGCCATTGGCGGTCCGTCAGGCCAATCACCATCACACGGTTGCCATCGGCGCAGAGAAAATCTTGTCCATAAGCGCCGTAGAGCGCATTGCCGGCCTTGCCGCGGTCGTGATCATTGAGCACCGCGTCACCGATCATGCCGAGATGGCCGATCGCCGCCGCTGCGACATCCTTGAGCGCAATCTCGACCTCCTGTCCGCCATGACCGCGGAGCCGGTGCCGTTCCGCTGCGAGCATCGCGGAGACGCACATGTTACCAGCGATCAGGTCCCAGGCCGGAAGCGCATGGGCAACCGGGTCTGTCGAACCCTCGGCCCCTGTCATATGCGGGATACCGAGCGCGGGGTTCACCGTATAGTCCACTTGAGGACGCCCCTGCCGGTCGCCCGTCAGGGTGACCATGCACAGATCTTCGCGGTACTGGCTCAAGGTTTCGTAGTCCATCCAGCCGCGCACCCGCAGGTTGGTCAGGAAGAGGCCCGCATCGTCTCCCGGCGCAGTGATGATCCGCGTAATGAGCTCGCGCCCCTCGGGGTGTTTCATGTCCACCGCGACGGACTTCTTGCCCTTGTTCATCCCTGCCCAGAACAGGCTCTGCCCGTTCGGTGCGACCGGCCAGCGGCCCGCGTCGAGCCCGCCGCCCAGACGGTCGAAGCGGATCACCTCCGCCCCCATTTGCGCCAGCGTCATGCCCGCGAGCGGCACAGCCACGAAAGCCGAGCCCTCGACGACCCGCATACCTTTAAGAATACTCATTGAACGCCCTCCCAGATGGCGGTGGCTGTCATGCCTTGGTGGCCGTCCTGCCCAGCAAAGAGCGACAAAACACCTTCATCCTCGACAGCGGCAATCTCCAGATCGGAGCCTTCAAACATCGGATGTACACTGCGGAAATCGAACTGGCCCGGCATTGTGCCGCGTGCCTCGGTGGCGTGGCGCATCAACAAGGTGGCCTGCAACGGCCCATGAACAACGGTGCGCGGGTATTTCTCCACGTCGCGCGTGTAGTCGAGATCGTAGTGAATACGGTGCGCGTTGAAAGTCAGGGCGGAGTAGCGGAACAGCACCGGCGGGGTCATCGCGTGGCGGGCCTCGACCTGCGGCATGGCGCGTTTCTTCGGCGGCGTGAATGTCTCGGGAATGTCAAGGTAGACGATGTCCTGCCGCTCCTCGATGGCGAGGCCGCGCAGGCCGAAAATCTGATGATCCACGGTGAGAAGAACGAGCGGCCCGGTGGCCCCCTCTTTCTCCGTGACGGTCCGGACCGAAGAGCGCCGGGTGAGCGTGTCACCCACGCGCAGCGGAGCGTAGAACCGAAGCGAGCCGCCGGCCCACATACGGCGTTCAAGCCTTATGGGCGGCAGAAGCGCGCCCGGTCCCGGATGGCCATCACGGCCCAGATCGGTAACATGGGTAAGCGGCGGGAAGGCGCACCAGTGCCACAGACCGGGCAACAGATCACCCTGCATAGGAGCGGGATCACCGGACTTGCCAACCGTGGCCTGCAGCTGCGCGGCTGTCATTTCCGTGATCGCGCCATGGTCCTGCACGCTGCGTCCGACCCATGCACTGATATTCAACTGATCCATCTGATCCTCCCTCGGTTCGCCTAAAATCAGGCAAGAGTCTAAAAAAATCAAGTTTTTTTAGGCACTTAGCTGAATACCGAGGTATACAATGGCGCCTCTTTGCACGTGCAGCATGAACTGAGCCGTTGAATCTGTTCGGGAAAACCGGAAGCCGTGCAACTGCAGCGCGAAGGCATACAGCGGCACACATTGAGGCAACTTAGAGCATAGGCAGAAAAAAGGCGCCCCCGGCAGGGGACGCCATTTGGTCTGTCAAGCCCGAGCACCACGCGATTGTTGCAAAATCGCAGGCACCCGGAAGGTCTCTGGTGTGGTTGCGCCCGACTTATTTGACCGGGTGCTGCCCCTCTGCTCTCATCGTCCTTTCAGGACGACTGCCGCAGGTGGGGCCCACCGGGTTTGTTTCGCAGATTATTCAATAATCTTCGAAACAACCCCCGCGCCAACCGTGCGGCCACCTTCGCGGATCGCGAAGCGCAGGCCATCTTCCATCGCGATCGGCGCGATCAGTTCCACACCGAAGGACACGTTGTCGCCCGGCATCACCATCTCGGTGCCCTCTTTGAGCTGAACCGTGCCCGTCACATCCGTCGTGCGGAAGTAGAACTGCGGGCGGTAGTTCGCGAAGAACGGCGTGTGACGGCCACCCTCTTCC